>JAKAUA010000027.1 GCA_021827875.1 bacterium
TTCCGATCTTCTGTAGCCATAAGCGGCATTATGCTCAAAAATGGTGCTTTGGCCCCTATGTCATTGATGCAAGCAATCGGCAACGGTATATCTTTGGCTAACAAGTATATTTATGGCACTATCGCTTCATTTAAGTCCATGTTGACCAATTTTGATGCCGGTAATATGGCCGGTCCTCTTATGATTATATCTGCATCAGGAAAAGAGAGTCGCTCCGGCTTTTCTACTTTCTTGATTTTCTTGGCAATTATCAGCATTAACTTGGCGATTTTAAACCTTATTCCTCTTCCTATTCTTGATGGTGGGCAAATCCTGTTCTACGGCATTGAAGCACTCATAGGCCGCTCAATACCAACCCGTGTGCGTGAAGGAATCTTCATTGGTACCTGGTTGTTGTTTGGCATGCTCTTTATTTATCTCTGCTATAAAGATATATTCCGCATTCTTGAATCATGCGGCGTGAACTTAAAGGAATGCTTGAGCAAAGTTACTTCTTTATTTAGTGCGAAGTAAAAAAACAGTACAATACGGCAAAAAAAATAGGGCGACTATAAAAGTCGCCCTATTTTAATTTTTAGTATAAACGAAAGATTCGCTTATTTTACTTGTGAGTGTGGATGTTCTGCACCAGCATACACTTTTAGCTTTTTGACTAATTCACGGCTCAGTTTGTTTTTTGGCAACATGCCGGTAATAGCAAGCTCAACAATGCGAGTAGGATGTTTTTCCATCAAATCGCGTGCGGTAGTCACTTTATAGCCACCCATCCAGCCGGTATAGCGGTCGTAGATTTTACCTTCCCACTTGTCACCGGTTAAAACGATTTTATCTGCATTGATAATAACAACATAGTCACCGCCATCTGCATGGGGGGTGTAGTGTGCTTTGTCTTTGCCACGCAACATGTTGGCTACTTCAGTTGCCAAACGGCCTAAAACTTTACCTTCAGCGTCAATCAAGCGCCATTTTGGTGTTCTATCTTCTTTACGCAAGAAAAATATTCTATTCATGTCCATGGGGAAACAACCCTTTTATCTAAATTTTATGTGTGATTATCAAAAAAATAACGAACGGAACATTGTTTAATGTAAAACAAAAAGCATTTTTGGTCAAATTGGCAAAAAAGAAAAATATGAAAATATCCCCCATTTATTGAGTTTATTTCATCCAGCCTATATATTTGTAATCTCTAGCAACTGAATTGGCTCTATTGTTTTTAAGGATTTTATGCAGAATTGGCCCGTGTTACTTCCTCCTTTCTTGGTTCTTGGCACAGTACTTATCACCCAAAATCTTAATCGTGCCTTTATTATAGGAATTTTAAGCGCGGCATTTATAAGCACCCATTATTCCGTAAGCGCAGCCCTGAGCCTTCTTGCTCATCGCGTTATTGATCAGATTTGCGTTGTTGATTATCTCTACATGTATGCTTTTCTGATCTTCATAGGCACCTTAATAATCCTATTGAGTTATACTGGCGGCGCACGTGCCTTTGCAAATGCAATCACCAAACATCTTAAAAGCGCCAAAGCCGTCGAAACGGCCTCATTAGTAATATCTGCTTTTTTGTTTATAGATGATTATTTAAGCAATTTAACTGTTGGTTATGTGATACGACCTTTAACAGATCGATTTCATGTCCCTCGCGCAAAGCTTGCTTATTTGATTCATACTATGAGCAGCCCTCTCGTTATCTTGATACCGGTATCAAGCTGGGTTGCTATGATCACTGGACAACTTAATCTTGCCGGCATCAGTACCGATTCTCATGTCCGTATTATTGCTGATCCCTTTTTTATATACCTGGCAACCATCCCCTTTATTTTTTATTCCATTTTTACCATACTCTCAGCCTTCTTGATTGTTCGTAATAAAATCTCATATGGCCCTATGCATATACAAGAAGTTATTGCTTCTCAATCAGGCAATCTTTTTGGCGGTAAAACTCCTATTGCACAACATTTGGCCATGCATGAAGGAACACATGGTAGGGTTATTGATCTTGTTTTACCATTAGTGATTCTTATTGTTTCTATATTTGCTGGACTTCTTTTTATGGGCGGTTTTACTCTTTTTGGCGGTCCTAACGGATTTATTGATGCGCTAAAAAACAATAACCATACCTTTTTCGTATTCTTTATAGCATCAGCATTTACCCTTGCTTTTTCTATACTGTTTTCATACAGCCGAAAAACATTGCATTTGCCCCATTTAAAGACAATATTTGCACAAGGATTTGGTCTTATGAAAGGTGCAATAATTATGCTTTTTTTTGCTTCTATTTTAGGCGCCCTTTTTAAACAAGATCTTCAAATCGGTAATTATTTAGCAAATCTATTGTATGGTGCAACAGCATTGCCACTTTTACCTTGCTTTATATTCATACTTTCGGCACTTGTTGCCATTATTACCGGTACCTCGTGGGGCACTATTGCTTTAATGCTTCCTATCACGGTACAGCTCATTACCAGCTTACTCAGTAAACAAGCATTATACCCTGAACAAATCGCCTTATTGTTACCATTACTTGGCGCAGTGTTTTCCGGAGCAGTATGTGGTGACCATGTCTCCCCTATTTCTGAAACTACAATTATGGCAGCGACGAGTGCCGGCTCCTACCCGCTTGATCATGCCTACACACAATTTTTTTATGCGATACCTGCCATTGCAGCTGCAGCGATCGCATTTTTAATTGCCGGCTTTGTTGCGCCCTATGGCACTTTTATAACACTATCAACTGCATTTATAGGAGGTGCTATCACCTGTATGACTCTTCTGTACTTATTGAATCATTATACAAAGCATACATCATCATAATTAATACGCTTTGGGAGCATATTATGCAAACAAATATAAAAAAATATGTTTTTGTTCTGCTCCTTTTGTTGCCACTAATATCACATTCGGAAGAAGAAAAAAAAGGGCTCTTGGCCCGTATTATTGGAGATACATCCAGTTTCTCTATTCCTCAGACAACTCACTTTCATACGGTGGAAATGTTTACTCATGCCAGTGCTGTACGGGTAATTGCGTGTGCGCTTAGCATCATAGGCCTTATCATGGTAAAAAAGGGACTAATGGCTACAGCAAAGCAGGATGATATTAAAAAATCAAAATCGCTGGTGCTAATGCCTATTGTCACCGGAATTATCTTTACCGGAGCGGGTATTTGTGGCATTTTATATGATCATAAGATAATTAATTACCTTCAATAACATTTATGCAACTGGAGTCCGTATGAAAAAGAGCATCGTATTATTGCTTTCAATAATCTCTTTCTCGCAAAATAATGCACATCAAGAACATGTCCTTTTTACCATCACGACTAAGATTGATTATAGCGGGTTAACAGATGATCTAAAAAAGTTGTCTGATCATGCTACAGAAAAAATCAAACAAGATACCAAAGAACTAAAAGATGAATTCATTGATCAGATCAATGCAGCACAAGATGAAACGTTTAAAAAAGCTAATGAAATTAAAGATGATTCCCTACAACAAATAGATCAGACATTAAAATATAGAATCGTTGCTCCAGCAGCTATAGGTCTTGCAGCAACAATCTTTGTAACAGCAATAGCAGGAATAATAATAGTTAACAAAAGTAATAAATAAGAGAGAAACATGAAATCTATCATATCTTCAAGCATATTAATGCTTTGTATTCTTGCTTCATCTGCTAATGCAACGATAACTGCCGAAACAACCGTTAGTTCTTCGCTTAGTCCAGAACAAATCGAGCACATAACTCAAGCCGTTATCACTCTTTCTAAAACATCTCCTCACCTTATGAAGGTTGGCGCTTTGAACCTTGCAGGCTTGATCTGCTCATGCAGTGGTATGTATGTATTGGTTAAAGGCATTCAGCAATCATGCGCAGCAAACAAAGAGGAGAATAATGAGCAAAATGAATGTACTTCTTTTTTAAAACGATGCATGAACACATTAACCAATGCATCTGCCAAAGGAACGTACCAATCAGGCGCAGGATTAGCACTATTTTTATTAGGACTCAGCAGCATAGCAAGCAGCGAGCGTATCTTGGCGCTCTGCGCTTAAACAAATCAGTAATCTTCCATAATTTCTTCAAAGGGGGCTGAAAATTCGGCCCTTTTTTCTTTTTACCGTTTATTCATTTCTTAAATAAATTTTTTCTAATTTGTGGGTTTAGTGGCAAGTTGGCATTGCCAAATGGACATTTTTCATAGATCTGATATTCTTATTATAAGCCTACAAAATTGAGGCTTATTTTATAGGAGGTTATTATGAAATTATATACATTATTAGGGGTAGCTCTTGCCTTAACAAGCATCACTATCTTTTCATCTGACAACGGCAATGAAGGATATTTTGAAATCAAAATTCCAGCATTAGAACATATAGAAAACACTAAAAAATCATTAAATTTTGCTACGCGCAATCTTATGGCGATGGGTATGAATTTAAACAAAACTTTGGAACAACTTCCTGCAAACATTGCCACTATGGTAGATCAAAGATTTGAAACAGCTTCAAAAGAAATAAAGAAAGAACTTAGCACAAGACCAAAACAAATTGGTATCATTGCTGCATCACTCCCACCTATCTATTATGGAGTACCTCTTTTTGTGAAAGGTATCAAATCAGCTTTTCCCAAAAATAAAGAGGGTGAAGTTAGCTTTAATCCTGGCTGGTATACCTTATGCTATCTTTTAACCGGAGCGATATTATCTGGTGGCGGATTATTGGGCATCATAACAAGCGATACTATTGCTGAATATAAGTTATCTGACAACTCTTTAAAAAAATAAGAGGTTATTATGAAATTAATTAAATTATTATTTTCTCTCATAACAATAACATTACCTTTTTCTAGCGTCATGGCAATTTCATTAGAAGATGCTGACAAAGCAATAGTCGCATTTAAAAATGGTGAAAAATTAGTACCTCAGACAGTGCAAAATACTGCTGCCGGCGTAGTAAAATTACCTGCATTACGCGTTGATGACAAAGCACTCGATGCATTGGCAAAGGTTGATGAAGCAATAAAGGCATTCGGCAGCGATGCAAAAGAAGGCTTAGAAACTGTTGCCGGTGCTCTTGATACCACGGCAAATGCGGGTATTGAAATAGCCTCTCGGTTAGAAAATGTAACCGGTCGACTAGATACTACCGCACAAAAAATAACCGATGCATTTACTCACAATGTATCCGCTATTACTGCCACTGCTGAAAACGTGACTGGACAGACAACTTTTGCCCTGCATGAAACGACTGAAAAAATTGAAGGCATGATGAATAACGGATTAAACAAAACAGAACGCCTATTGAACAAGTCTATTACTGATGGAACAAAAGTTATCGATAATGGACTTAAAACCGCAAATAATCTGGTTAATCAGTTGATTGATAGAGCAGGAGAAACTCTTGATAATGCGACCGATAAAGTTACTGCCTCTATTGATAATGGCGTAAATAACTTGAAAGAATCTATAGATACATCATTGCCTAAGCTTATTAAAACGGCTGCCATTAGTGGTGCCGGCTTGGCATGCTCTATTGGCGGTGTGATACTCTTTGTTAAAGGTGTACAAAAAGCGTACCATTCTTACAATCAAGATGCAAAGCCGGTTGAACAAAATCAATCATTTATGCAAAAATGTAAAAGTGTATTAACTCACCCCTGCATGCTTGGTATGTATCAGGCAGGTGCTGGATTAGCAAC
>JAKAUA010000011.1 GCA_021827875.1 bacterium
TCAAGTTTTGTTGGACCAAAACTAAAGAAGCGTTTCTCGGCTTTTGCCAATTCGCTTCTTCAATTCATAATTTTAAGCTTGTGGGAATTTTCGGATAAGCTCTTAATATATGACTAATAAAAATGACAGATAAAAAAGAGAATAAAAAATATCTTTTTAAATTCATATAAAACTCCAAAAATATTCGGATAGAATATGCGCTATTTGTATGGCAGTATGCCAATATCTAGGGTTAATATGCAATAAAAAAATGTGCTGAGTAAGTTGGTGTTTTTGCTTTTAGTGTGGCAATAACGATTTTCTTTTATTGGTCGGAATCAGGCCATGCTCATTAAATGCAACCATCGGTTTAATGCCATGCGACTCTGCTTGCTTGTATACTTCTTGGTACAATGTAGCATAAAAACTGCCGCGCGCGCGCTCCAGTTTTTCCCAGATGCGATTGGTCACTTTGCTTGCGGTATGCAATGCGGACCAATTTAATTCGCTTGCTTTTACAAAGAGCCGGTCCGCAGCAATAAATGATTGATATGTCCAGCCGGGAATAGTATCAAGAAGATAGTTGATGAAATCTGAAATAGAATGAGTCAATGGTTGCGATACATCGCTTGCGGAACGCGTCTTGTATCCTTCGACATATGTTGCCAATGCATCAAGCTCTGTGCGTACATTTAACGCTGCTTGCAGGGTAATTCTGCGAGCATGGTCGCGCAAAAAGGTAAGATGGTTGAGCAAAAAGCGATTTTCGAGAATAGTACCTTTTAACGTTTGCTCAAGGGCAAGATCGTATAATGTGCACAGCTTGTCATGGGCAATAAGGTTTTTTTCGTGCTCCTCGGCAAGTTTGCCGGCATCAAGAGTAGCATGAGTGTTAATAATCGGTTTTGATGGGTTGCGTCTGCGGGCAATTATGTTTGTCCAGCCTTCCCAGATTTTTTGTAACGCTGCCAGCGCACTCTCTTGTGCCTGTATATTTACTTGTGAGCGAATGGCGGAGAAATAGAGAAGGTTAAGGATAATCTGAATATCTTCTTCGCCTGCGCGTAACACTGATTTTTCATCAAAAAGTACTACTACCCATTGCGGCGCATATTCTTTATGTTCTTCTGTGTGCTCAAAGCACAAAGTGGGCAAAATAGTTTTTGCGTGATTGATTAGTAATGTGATTGAAATAATAAGGGGAAATAGATAAGAAATGTGCTTCATGTTGTTCCTTTTTTAAGGAAAACTGGTCGGGGCGGCCAGACTCGAACTGGCAGCCCCTCGCTCCCAAAGCGAGTGCGCTACCAATTGCGCCACGCCCCGAACCACAAAATTTCAAGAAAATATATGAGTAATTTATATGTTTTTTACGTCTCTTGCAAGCATTACTTTAATTATACGCAGAAATAATATGATAAGTTCCTGTTATTGTAATAGTCTATCTATTGTATATCTGTTTTTATTCAGAACTTGATTTAGAAAGTTTCATTTAGATTTCTTTTTCGATAGCGCGCTCTAAACGAGCTAAGGCATCCAGATGTTTTTTGCTTTTTCTGTGTTGATGTATTCTCATATTGTCAACACAGAGTCTGCTACACAGTTTGCATGTATAGTAGTTGTTTTTCGTGTCATATTCCCAAACACTCTTATTTTGTAGTTCTGCTTCTCTTTGTTCATTCTTTTTATGATATTCTTGGGCTTCTTCCTCAGTCATTGCTTCATAATGTTTCCCTCCCACCTGTACAGCTCTAGCATGTATTCCTTGGGCAAGGAGCTCTTTTATTTTGAGATGGAAGTCTGCGGTTTCATGTTTTTGTAGAGAACGTTCACCGGAAAGTTCTAATTTACAAGTAGGGCATATATGTGCAACACCTTGTTCTAGGCCCAAAGTATTCCGATGTGTTTTACTATGTATATGACTATATATATTAATTATACCTCGCAAATACGAGCTATTGCACGGTAAGCATTTATATCGGTTGTCTTTGGATTGTTGCCAAACACTCTTATCTTGCAGCGCTTCTTTAACTAGTTGCTCTTTTTCATTATATTCCTGAGCTTTTTCAGGAGTCATTGATTTACGACTCCTACTTATATGCACAATATCATTTGTTCCTTGGGTAAGGCATGGATCTGGAAGTGCATTGTTATCTCTTAGGGATAGCTTTAAAGTAGTTGGTGAAGTCATTACCAGGCTATAAGATCTTTTTTTGGATGATTTAGTAGAAAGATCCTCAGAGTCAGAATCTTTAGTGTTTTGTGTATCCGAAGCTGATTGCGACTCTTGATCAAGAGTTTCATGCGATGAAGCTGTTGAACTACTAGCGTAGTCAATAGTAGTAGCAGATGATGTAGTTGATAACGGGCTGTCATATTGTACGCTAGGTGATAATGAATCGAAAGTAAGTGCAGGACCATCTTGTAATGGAGTATGAGTAGTTCTTTTTATTGATGATAGCAGCGCGTTCAAATCTTCTTCTGTAAGATCTTCTTCTGTATCAAAATCTTGATAATCTGTCGCAGGCAACGTCTCGTCCGATGTAGCAGAAGACATATATGATGGAATAAGATGTGGATGAAGCTGTTTAGACAGTCTGCATAAGGCAGCACAATGTTTGTATGTTTTTATGTGTTTATGTGTCGTCTGCTTAGTAGTACATGGCATATTACATAGTATGCATGTATAGTGTTCGTTTTCTGCATCATATGCCCAAACATTCTTATCTTGTAGCATTTCTTGAAATTGTTTGTCGGCTTTATGATATTTTTGTGCTTTTTCCTTAGTCATTATCTTATAATTGATTCCTCCTAGATGTACCACAACAGCATTTTTTCTTTGTGCGCGCAATTCTAACATTCTTTTATGTGTGGCCAATTGTATATGTTTTTTTAACTTTCCCTTAACATGCATTTCGCAAGTATTGCACCAGGTATCAGTTGTTATTTCTGAAATTTCGGAATGAGATCTTTTTTTCGATGAATCGGTAGAAGATGATTCGCTATCAGAAATTTTAGTGCTTTGTGTAGCTAAAACTGATTGCTGCCCTTGATCAAGAATGAGGCTTGGTGATGGTATAGCAAAAGTATGTGCAGGACCATCGTCTTGTACTGCAGTATGAGTAATTCTTTTTGCTGATGACAATAACGCATCAAAATCTTCTTCTATATCAAAATCTTGATAATCTGTCGCCGGCAACGTTTCGTCTGGTGTAGTAGAAGGCATATATAATGGAATAAGATCGGGCCTAAAAGACGCAAAGCTTGCTGTATCATGCATGTCGATATCGTGGCCATTGGTTCTATAATCCAATTGTCGTGGACTAATCGTATTTGGTACATATGGTACTAATCCAAAATCTCCCCCCATTGCGGAGAAAAAACTGAATAGAGTGAGTATAATTATTTTTTTCATATAAATGTTACTATCCATTTTGCGATAGCTTTATTAAAGCATTTTGATGTTTTTGTCTTTCTATGTGTCTCTTTATACTATACATATCAGTATCAGTGTATGAAGAGCGACATGGCTTGCATATATAGCGCTTTTTTTTCGTGTCATGTTCCCAAACATTATTATTTTGTAGTGCTTTTTGGATTTGTTTTTGTATTTTATAATGTTCTTGTGCTTCTTTCGCAGTCATTACTTTATAATTGTTCCCTCCTACATCTACAGCAATAGCATGTATCCCTAGGGCACGGAGCTCTTTTATTTTGAGGTGAAATTTTGCGGTCTCATGGTTTTGTAAAGAGCTTTCTGAAGAAAATTTTAATTCGCAAGTAGAGCATGTAGGCGGAAGCGTATTGCTATCTCTTTGAGATATTTTTAAAGCAGTTGGCGCAGTCATTATTAGGCTATGAGACCTTTTTTTTGGATGATTTGGCAGAAGATGATTCATTATCAGAATCTTTAGTATTTTGTGTAGCTAAAACTGATTGCGACTCTTGATCAAGAATGAGGCTTGGTGATGGTATAGCAAAAGTATCTGCAGTATCATCATCTTGTAAAGGGGTATAAGCTCTTTTTACTAATGGAGTCATCATACCAAAATCTTGATATTCTTCTGATAATAAGGCGCCAGTTTCGCTATCATATGACCAATATGGTGACATAAGATCAGGAGAAAGCGGTACAAAGCCTGCTGTACCATTCATATCCACATCATTGCCATTGGTTCTATAATCCAATTGTCGTGGACTAATCGTATTTGGTACATACGGTACTAATCCAAAATCTCCCCCCATTGCGGAGAAAAAACTGAATAGAGTGAGTATAATTATTTTTTTCATATAAATGTCCCTTAGTAAATAATGCGTTATTTCTAATTGTATATGAAATTTGAAAAAAATAAAGAGATGCGGGGTATGTTTTTTTGTGGGTAAGCAGCAAGAAATCTGTGTGTTTTTGTATATAGAAAAGATAACATTTTTAATACTACATGGATTTATAAAAAAAATTAAAAAACTCGAAAAAAAGATAGAATTGGAAAAAAAACGAATCGAAGGGTTAAAGGGATGACGGGAAAAAGAATTGCTTAAAATTCGCCAATAAAGATGAGCGAAGCAATAAAGTACCAGAAGCCAAATAGTAATATGCAGCTTACGCCGAGCAAATAAATCGATTTGGGCTGATACAGATAGATAAATGGCTCCAAGCTTGCGCCGGTAAGTAGCATAGTGACAATGGCACGATGGAACGGAATGGCCAAATCAATAAGGGTAACGTAATGTAGCCCGACAAAGAGCACAAGCACCGCGCCCAAAATGCTCAATGCAATGGTGGTGCGCAATGATTCAGAGCGAGCAGATGTTGCTGGAGTGTTATTCACGATAAGCCTCTAGGCACAATATGAAGTTAATTTTGTGATCGTCATGGCAAAAACCCATAAAAGAGCAAAACTAATAATTGTTATAATGGGTGTTAACATTAGGGCTGTTTTTTGATTGTATTGCGTACGGAATATATTAAATATAGCTATACCTGATCCCGCTACCATTGCAGGTATAATGGTAAATTGTTGATTAAAAACAAAGTAAGCAATCGAATAGATAACTATTTGAACTATCCAAATGCTCAATGCTTTTAAAAAAATATCTTTAATAAAATAAGACGAGATATGCATAATAACCTCTAAAAATAACGGCGCTAACGCATTTTTTAAAATGAATTTTTATTGATCCAGTCCATGCTTCGCTTATCCGGGACTTCCGTCTCGGCAAGCTTCGCAGGACAACCTTTGCCGTTAGGCCAATTATGTCAATCATTTGAAAAAGCTGGCCGCGCCAACCGTAGCCTGCCAAGCCTGAAGGCGTGGATAGGCAAAGGTTGGGGTGAATGGTGGGGCTCGAACCCACGGCCCTCAGAGCCACAATCTGATGCTCTACCAGCTGAGCTACATCCACCGTACATTTCAATTCCATTTAAGTGATCTCTAGTATAGAGCTTTTTGAGTAAAAATCAAAGCTTTGTCTTGGTTCAATACATATGAGAAAAATTCAGGCCTCCGATAGCGAAGTATAGTATTGCTGAGGAGTGAGGTATTGTAAAGCCTGGTGAGGGCGGTAAGTATT
>JAKAUA010000049.1 GCA_021827875.1 bacterium
TTCCGATCTGTTGCCGATGAGCATGGGCGTAATACCGTAATGGATTTGTTAGCCGAGGCTCCCAAAGTGCGTTTGTATCCTGTCGGACGCCTTGATCGTGATACCACGGGACTTCTGGTTTTGACTAATGATGGTGAATTGGCACAATCATTGTCACACCCATCTAGTGAAGTTAAAAAAATATATGTTGTTACTCTTGATAAGCCTTTGCAACCCGAGCATCTTGCCATGCTAAAAGAAGGCATAAAACTCCATGATGGGTTAGTCAAAGTGGACGCTATTGAATATGTTCACCCAAAAAGTCCTGACAAAATAAAAGTTGCTATTCATAGCGGCAAATATAGGATTATTCGTCGTTTATTTGGGCATCTGGAATATCATGTGCATGGTCTTGATCGCGTTTTTTATGCAAGCATTAGCAAAAAGGGGCTTCAGGGCGGCCGCTGGCGCTTTTTAACCAAACATGAAGTCCAATTATTGAAAAAATCCAGCACGACCGAATAAACTTTGTTTGATTGACACACAATCAAACAAAGGAACAAACATGAAGCAATTATATGGGATGTTGATTCTCTCATCTCTCTTTTTTATGAAAGCACCTTCTCATGGCATATAAACCATTATCAGCTGCACCGAATACTATAGAAACATTTAACGAAATTGCTACCCAGTATAATAGTTCACTCGCGCAATTGTATAATGATTTGTCTCCTGAAGAGCGTATATTTGCGTATTATATATTCCGCGCTTCATTACCCGGAGGGCGCATACTTGCCGATCAGATGCATCGCAATTCACTCGCGATTATAGAATTATGTGAAACAATGTTATCGCATGAAGACGTCTTACGTAATGTGCACTGGATACCAGAAAAAGAGCACGCACAGTTCTTTAAAGAATTAACCACTTATCTTGTTTTTTTATGGTCAAATCATGGCCCCTATTTTGCTAAAGAACATGCCGATGAAAAACGCACACCTGAACGCATGAAATTGAACATGATTACCCGAGAACATTGTAATCATGCATTATCCTTACTAAAACAAGATGATCTCTTAAAAACCTTAGATGATGTGTCGCCAACATTGTTTGATCAAAAGTATGAACCAAGCTGTTGTGTTGCCAATTCTATCGAAAACAGCGGCGGCAACTTTTATTCGGCAGATTTTACTGAGCAAGATTACCAAGCATTATCTGCAGAAGAAAAAACATATTTGAATGCCTATTATTACGTACAGAATACAAAAGGAACTCGTACGCCTATGGTGCAAAAATACCGCATTGGTGATAAATATTCACCGGAGTTGACTGTCGCTGCACACTGGCTTAGCCGCGCCAAAGAACATGCGCAACAACATCCTGCTTATTTTGATACTGCTACCATTGAGAGTCTTGAGCATTTAATACGATTTCTTCATACCGGTGAAGAAGAAGATTTTAAGGCCCATTCTATCGTCTGGTTAAAAACTAATAATCATCTTGATTATCTTTTTGGTTTTATTGAAAATTATGAAGATCCAAAAGAATATCGCGGTTCATTTGAAGCAGAAATTACTATTAAAGCAGTTAATATGCAGGCACTCAATGCACTCTTGCCATCGCTTGAAGAAAGACTTCCTTTCCCAGAGCATTTTAAACGCGATGGATTACGTGAAGGCACTGCTTCACTGCCTAACGCCTCTATTAATTCAATGATTTTTGGCTCGGGTCAATCGGGTCCTTTGCAAGTAACTGCCGCTTATTGCTTGCCAAATTATGAAGATATTCGTGCGACTCATGGCTCTAAACAAATTATTTATCAAGCAGAAAAAGGGCTGGGCTCTCTGCTTAATCCCAAACTCTATCGCACTCTATTTTACATCAGCGAACATGCAGCTTTTCTTGAAGAAAATGATCCTGATGGTGCATTAGGCAGAGATATATGGAATGTGCATTGTATTTTACACGAAACACTCGGCCATGGTAGTGGCCGCTTAGACGTGCACACCTTTGTTGAATGTGACCCTCTAACTATTGATAGAATTACTTACAAAATAGGGGAAACTCTTGCTCTTACACCCGCAAATAGTACTCCTTTTTTTGACGGTGTAAGCCAATCATTGGAAGAGTTACGTGCAGAAATCATCGCACTCTATACGAGTATCTTTATGTTTGATGAACTTGCACACGCAGGATTATATAAGCAATGGCCTGAAAAGATTGGTAAAGATACTTTTATCTCATGGCTTATTTACGACATGATGGGCACTGGTCTACGCAGACTACAATCGCAACCAATTAATTCGACTGAAATCTCCGGCTCGCATGCGCAAGCAAATACGATCATCATGAATTATATTCTTGATTCTGGAGCCGTGATCCTTGTTGAAGAAAAAGTAATGATTGAAAACAAGAGTCATACCGTGCTCGGCTTTAAAATTATTGATTTGCAAAAAGCATGTAATGTTATCTCTGAACTGGCTATCAAAGTGCAAGAAATTAAATCAACTGCTCATGGCGTTGCATTCAAAAAAATGCTTGATCAGTATGGCAGATTTGTACGCAATCCTGAACATACACAACTATTACAAGATAATATGAAGGCTGTTGTAGGGGACTTAAAAGGAGCCGCCTTTATTTATCCACGCCTTATTCCAATAAAAACAACTGACGGTGTCATTGTTGATATCCAAGCTGAATGGCCGTCATCATTTATTGAACAGGCATTGGAGTATCGTACAATCGCTTTATCTATCGAATAAATGTATTTACTTATTTATTCGTGATAGAATTTTGCATGATATTTAAACATCTACGTCAAGGATATTTACGTGAAACAGATTTTGAGCATAGCTGCGTTTTTAATTTCAATACCGTTGTACAGCATGGATAATCAACCAGGCAATGATCTCAATGCTGTCATACAACATATTCGCAATGGAAATCCTCTTGCCGTTGATGCAGGTTTAACAAGATTGAAAAATCTGAGACCATTATCGGACGATGACTATGATACACTCATAGTAGAAGCCAGAGAACTTAATATTAAAAATTCCTTGGTAAATGGATGGCAAAAGCCAGCGCTCACTATCACAAGAACATTGTTATGTATGGGATGTATTGATTCATCTCCTATCCCTTACCACATGAAATATGGTTTCAATGTCGCCTTGGGATTAATTGCTATTAAAGATCTTGTACATGAAATACCCGCTGCAGTAAAAGCAACATATGCAGCATCTCAAACTCCGGTAGCTGCGCGAAAAAAAGGTATTCAAGCAGCTGATGCCATCGGCCACCTATTACTAAAACATATTCCTGAAAATTAATTCCATAATATTTCTCTTTATTTGATGACCCTTTGTGGGTAATATTAAAATATTGTTTGACAATCGGAATAAAAGTTGTCACCATGATAGAGTGAACTATATGTTACTGTCAATTTTATGGAATAAGATTATGAACCTGATTCATACTAATATCTATCATTTCCGTTCCAAAACAGCAGGGTCTCCCTGGCTCGCTTAATAAACGAGTAGTTCACTTCTTTTCTCTTATTATCATTCTTTTTTCTGTTATTTCCTCTTGGTGGCCCCGCGTGGCCATACATAATTAAAGACTTACTAGTCTGTTTTGCGTCTTTTTGCGCTCTTTTTATTTAGTTAATCTTTTTTTAATTATTGAGGAAATATCATGAATATAAAAATCATCATTCTCACTCTTTTATCTGTTTATTATGCATCATCATTTGCATCAGAATATAGTTATAATCTTGCTACTACCAAAGATATCCCGGCATTACTTGAACTGATAAACACACAGGCGATACTTGATGCTGATAAAATAGTTATCGTACCGGAAAAATTCAGATCACTCTGTCTGGAATCTGCGGTTGAAAAAAAACGTATGTTTGTGGCCAAAGATAATCAAGGTACTATCGTTGGATATAAAAAGCTCTTCGTAATAACTGACCCTACAGAACAGCACGACATTCTTGTTAATGAGATTCGCTGCATGGGAGAAGATATACGATGTACATTAAGCGGCGAAATAGATAACGATGGACATATCACAGAAGGCACCGCAGCTTTGTTAAATAGTGCTGATACTACTTATGTGTATACGGGCGGAGACTTTACCATTGCAACACATCGTGGCCATGGCATTAATAGTGCGCTAACTGATGCAAGCCTTACTCACATTAAAGATCAGATCAAAACACACATCAAAGAAAATAAGAGCCGATCTCTTGCATTTGCGTATGGTATTACGCGAGCAAATGCAGGAGAAAGACCGGGAGCATACGGCGACCGCACACCCAGCATTGCACAATCATTCCGTTCTTTTGCACAAGATGCCTTTAATCCAACTAAAGCAATAACATTTGCGCACCACCGTTACCAAGCATTCAAACCCAGCTTTGATCCTTCATCACAAGAACTACGTCCATTACCTGATAATAAATCAATTGAAGGATTTGGCTGCTTATTAACATATGATTTAGGAGAAAATAATGAACAACAAGCATAGTATCATCTGTTTAGCATTATTGGCAGCGACAGTATATCTAGTAGGATTAATTGCACGTAGCTCATATGCAGGGGGCGATACACGCCCCCTTAATGAACAGCTTGTTTCATTTTTGCAAGATTATATACGTATCGAAACAACGCATCCCAACCCGGCATATGATAAAGCGCTTTCATTTTTAAAAAAGCATGCGCTAGCTGATGGTTTTACCTATCAAGAAGTGTCACTACCATCCGGCAACACAGCAGCAATCATAAGTTTTATAGGCACTTCTCCTGAGCTACCCGCACTTGCACTCAACCATCATATGGACGTAGTACCAGCCAGCGCAGAAGGCTGGATCACTCCACCCTTTGCGGGAGAAATATATGCAGGCTCTATTATCGGACGCGGCACACAAGATATGAAAGGCATTGGAGCAACTCATTACTTTGCTCTCAAAGAGTTAAAAGAGCACGGCTTTGTACCAAAGCGGTCCATTCATATTTTTGCGGTACCAGATGAAGAAGTTGGCGGCTTTAAAGGTACCAAAGAATTTGTACAAACAGATCAATTTAAACAACTCAATATCGGTTTTATTGTCGATGAAGGGCACGCTTCGGGCAATGAACAGATTCTTGATATTAAAGTTGCGGAAAGAAAACCGATTCAAATTCGCATCACCGGCAAAGGTGAGCTTGCGCATGGTTCTCACCTAGCAGCGCACAATGCGATTCATGATTTGGTACAATTTCTAGATCAGATCATCGCGATTCACGTGTCACAGCAATCACAAGTTGGCAGTAAGCAACCGGGTGAATTGCTTTCAATGAATATTAGCTCTCTGACAGCGGGTATAAAAAAAGAAAATGGACACATCGCTTTGAACATGGTTCCTGACAGCGCACAGGCTACTATTGATATTCGTGTGCCACCAACTATGAAAAAGCGTGACGTAAAAAAAATGCTTGATGACAAAATTAAGCACTACCCTGATCTGAACTACGTAATTTTGGCTGAGGCAGAAGAAGAGCCGGAACTCAAGGATTTCAAAACATCGCTCTATTGCGCATTAAGCAAAAGTATAGAACAGTTTGGTTTATGTCCACAACCTCATTACTTTGAAGCATCCAGCGACCTGCGATTTTATCAAGCGCGCGGTATAGATGGTGTTGGGTTTACCCCATTTGCAATTGCTGACAATATTCATGGAATTAATGAATCGGTTCCTGTTGATCAATTGATTCGTGGTAAAGATATAACCGTACATTTTATAAAGGAATTTTGCGGATAAAAAGTATCATATACTATCTCTCATCATAATCATTCCCCATACGAAATGTATGGGGAATTTTTTATGTTCCATGTAAAAAATCTGTTTTTAAGTTATAAAATTTATTACATTAAGGGGGAACTTTTAAAAAAAAATTGAATCAGAGGAGTTATTGCGTGAAATCACTATTCAAAAGCTACTATTTTTGGGCTCTTTTTCTCATTCTTAGTTTAGTAAGCAGTTTCTATGTTAAAAAATTTTTCCCCCAAGCTTTTCCGCTCATTAATGTTGATATAAAAATGAATCGAGAGGAAGCTCTTACCTCTGCACGAGCATTAGCAGAAAAATATGGCTGGTTACCAGCTACGTACAGTCAAGTTGCAACATTCGATACCGATAGTGATGTTCAAATTTTTGTTGAGCTTGATGCCGGTGGTGTACAGGCTTTTACTGACATGATGCAAAAAGACCTCTATATGCCGTATGCGTGGGACGTGCGTCATTATAAAGAATATGATGAACATGAAACTCGTATTTTTTTTAAACCTGATGGTACTCCCTACGGTTTCCATCAGCAGCTTGCAGAGCAAGACAGTGGCGCAGATCTTTCTGAAGCACAGGCGCGTGCCATCGCAGAACGAGATTGCAAAAATTGGAATGTTGATTTGACTCCCTATACCCTCATAGAAAAATCAAAAGAAGTACGCCCAAGCAAACGTGCTGATCACATCTTTGTTTATCAGCGAACCAAAGAAAAAATTGGTGAAGGATTCTATCGCCTTAAATTAGAAGTCTCCGGTGATAAACTCACGCAAGTAATGCCTTATGTTAAAATACCTGAATCATTCTCTTTACGTTACAAAGAAATGAGATCAGCAAATTCCAGCATCGCAACTGCTGCCACCATTGCAATGATTATTCTGTATATTTTTGGCAGTATTATCACACTACTCTTTTTCATTCGTCATGATTTTATAAAGCCTATCGGCATTATAACTGCTGCCCTCCTTGCATTTCTACAGTTACTCAGTCAATTGAGTAGACTTCCTTTAAGCTGGGGCAACTATAATACCGCTATAGGAAGCACTAATTTCCTCGCCGGCCAGATGGTAAATATTATATTCACATTCTGCTACTATATGGCGCTCTACTCCTTTACTTTTTGCGTTGCTGAAGCATTAACCCGTAAAGCATTTGGCTCTCATATACAATTCTGGAAAATATGGACCCCTGCCGCAGCATCATCATGGCAAGTCTGGGGACGCACTATTGGTGGTTATCTTATAGTGCCGCTCCACATTATGTTTGGTATGTTTGTTTATATTGTGGCCCAAAAATATTTTGGTTGGTGGGTACCTGCCGGAACATTGTCTGATCCTAATATCATCGCTGAGTATGCGCCATGGCTCTCTGCGGTGACCAATTCATTGAGTGCCGGTTTCTGGGAAGAATGTCTTTTCAGAGCGGTACCATTGGCGATTGCAGCCCTATGGGGACAACGTTTTGGTAATAAGAATCTGTTTATTGCTGCCGCCTTTATCATCCAGATAATCATCTTTGGCGCAGCGCATGCAAACTATACCACGCAACCTTCTTATGCGCGACTTATCGAACTTATTGTGCCATCTTCTATGTTTGGCGGCCTCTATCTGGCTTTTGGACTTCTTCCCGCTATCATTGCTCACTTCATCTATGATGTATTCTGGTTCTCAATGCCACTCTTTATCTCTCATGCATCCGGTGCATGGATCAATCAAATTCTAGTAGTACTCTTAAGTCTTATTCCTATTTTTGTGATTATATATGCGCGTATACGACGTGGCTCCTGGCATGAACTGGCAGTATCAACCTACAACAAGGCGTATGAATATTCTGCCAGAAAAACATTTACCTTTGTTGAAGAAGCACAAACCATTATACAAAAGAAAATCTCCACACCATTACTTATTATTGGTATAGCAGGTGCCTGTGCGGCAAGCATTGGCATATATACTGTCAAAAACTATGCTCCTGCGCTCTCTCTGTCCCGCGCTGATGCTATTATTAAAGCGCGAGAAGCCTTAAGTGACAAAAGCATTACCTTATCAAGTGAGTGGGAGCCGCTCACTATGGTAATTAATGGATATGAACGTGATCAAGATCAGCATCTGTATATATGGCAAACTGCAAAAGATCTCTATGAATCACTGCTTTCATCTTATTTAACACCGGCACGGTGGGTAGTACGATTTGTTCGTTTTACCGGTACTCCTTCTGAGCGTGCTGAAGAATATCAAGTTTCTTTAATTGATTCTGGTACTGTTTTATTTACTAATCACGTGTTGCCCGAAGATCGTGCAGCCAAAAGCTTATCCAAGGAAGAAGCGCGTACTCTAGTAGTGAAAAATATTGAAACCACATATCATCTGAAAAAAGACGTTTTAAAAAAAATATCTGCACAAGAAATAGTACATCCTGCACGCAAAGATTGGCTCTTTATTTTTGCAGATACTAACTATAGCCCATTGAATAAGGACGAGGCACGCATAGAAGCACTCATCTCAGGCAATGAAATTGCAAGAATGAAACGCTTTATCAAACCGCCTGAAGATTGGAAACGTACACTCCAAAACACTCAATCTTTTATTGGTATTATCAAACAGATATCTTTCCTCTTCTTTGCCATCGTCTTCTTTGTATGTCTACTGCTTTTTGCAGCGCGCTATGCGCACGCATTAGAACCGCAAAAAGTAATGTATTGCGGTTTAGCTATTTTTGTCATTTATATACTCTCTATGCTTAATAACTGGCCGGCCACAAAAGGTTGGTTCAACACCGCCGCTCCCATAAGCCATCAAGCATTTAGAGCATTGGGTATGTCTGTGATCTATTATGCATTTTTGGCCGCCGTATTCGCATGCATAGCAAATCTTATTATGGCGTCTCATAGTAGGCATACCAGTAAAAAAACAATTATCGCATGGTTGGTGGGCCTTATCGCCGGTGTTGCTGTCGCGGGCATTGATCTGTCAGCATTTTCTCTCTTAATAAACTATGCGCAGCCAATGTGGGCAGATTTTAGCGCATTGGGATCTTATATTCCTGTAGTCAATGCCCTGAACTATATTATAAGCTGGCTCTTTTTAAGTTATGCAATCACCCTCATTATGGGTTTTGCAGAATATCTTCATAAACATTTTCATATTAATCGCTATCTACTTGGCATAATTGTTGCCATCATATTTATTATTTCAAATGCCAACAGGACGATGAGCGTTACCACCCCGCTGGCTCTCTGGTTGGTACTGCAGCTAATATGCATTGCTGTTTTCTTAGCACTCTATGAATGGTATTTATGTTATGATTATGCTCTTATCGGTGTTGCTGTTGCCGCTGCTTATTGTGTGGCGCTTATTCAACAAGCATTCTTTAATGTGTATCCTTTTGCCCCAATAACATCATTACTGGGGATTATTATATTATTAATTGTCAGTTGGCATTGGTTTTTAATGGTAAATAGAATAAAAAAATGATATAATAGCATTGCTTATAATATACATATTTTTTGGAGTTTTAATTCTATATGAAACATGCTTATTTTATTTTTTTAATGATATCAATTCCTTTGTATGCTATGGATAATGATAATGCTTTTGCAATGGCTAAAAATGCAATAATTCATAGGGATTTTCAACGATTTAATGATGTTGCAACATCATTAAATCGTCATCAACTTGAAGCCCTCTATCAAGAAGCACTATTAACAATGAAACAAACATCAGGCAATCTTAACTGTGCAACAACTACAGGCTTAAGATTCGTAATGGGAGCAGTATCATTAGCCGCAGGTATCAATCAAATTATCTTAGGGATTAATTCTAGGCAGACAAATGATGAAAATGATGCAAGTTTTAATATACCGCATACTGTGTCCGGCGGAACCTTATTTTGCACCGGCTCATTTTTTCTTATAAATGGTATTAAATATGGTATAGACAATTGGAACACTTTAAAAAATGCTACTGATATTTTAAATTCAATGAATGAACGGCTAGAAATCATTGAATCCGAGCAAAATGTCACTCAAACACAAGGTATTACTGATCAAATTGTATAATACAGATCATTAAAAAAGAAGATCTTTCAATTATTTTGAAGATCTTCTTTTTTTAACACATATCATGTAACTTAGATTTGCACATCTTCAATACGCAAAATAGTTTTGATTTCTTCTGTTTCTGCTGAAGTAATAGCATCTTCATAGGGGATATCAATCTCTCTGCTTGTCTTAAGTGCTCGAAGCATATCAAGCTCTATTTTTGATCGATCATCAAAAGAACATACGTGCATAATGTGAAGTAGCCGCTCTACCCCATCCAAAATATTTACAGAGTACCTCTGCTTCCACTCAGCTTCCAAAAATTCGACACGTTTTAATCTACCTATAGCTAGTAAGTGTCCTAAGTTACAATCATATATATGATGTTTCTGTGCCAATCTTTTGTAATGTGGTAAACGTTCTTTTTTTTGTTTGTAAGCGGACTCTTGCTCAACAAAACTTACATCGGCACATTCAAAAAAAATAGTTAGCAATGAACAAAGTTTTGCTTCATCAGTTTGCAAATAACGTAAATAAGCTACCAACTCAGACATAGCTGCGTTTGATTTAATAATAGGTTCCTGTAGTTCTTCTTCCAACATCATGCTGTACCTGGGAAAAAATAATTCTGAATGATTCATGAGACTATGCAATCGCATTTCATTACTGACGTCTTTTTCCATTACTTCATCAAGTTCTTGCACTATGTCATGCAACTCAGAAAAAGTAATAGTATATTTTTCATCATCACTATCAGTAACCAACAATCCATCTTCTTGGGGTAAATACGTGCCTTGCATCAGACTATGCAAGAGTGAAAAATGCTTTTGTGTATCAGATAGGCTATTAGAACTGCTTGCAATAATACCATCCATCGCGCTGAGTGAAAAAATAGTTATGAATAGTATTATAAATAACGTTACATCTCTTTTTTTCATATCTTCTATTCCTTTATCCTGGATACGTAACTGCAGTTCCCTTAACAACTGCCCATTCTGTTAGTGTGTGTAGCTTACACGAGGTACTACTGTAAATATCCTCGACTTGTAAACCGCGTACCAATAGTGCATCACCAATTAATGATCTATGACAGCGCCATGGCACTGCTTCTGCACACATGATTACTACGATTTTATGATGCGCAATGTTTATCAGATCTTCAATACCTTGAGCAAATTCTGCAGTCTGCATATAATCGGCAAAGCCTCGAAATGAAAGATTATGCCATGCGGTATTAATAGAATCTTTATGTGCGTGGCGTAATCCACCTAATTTTTTTTCATGGCGGTAGCCAATATGATGATTGCGCAATACATGCGCTAATTCAGGACCATTAAATTGCGGATTATGGCGAGACTTGGGAATAGTACGAATATCAATAAGCTCAGTAATTGCATAGTGTTTGAGTATAAGCAAAAAATCATAAATTGACCGTGTTGAGTGACCAATGGTGTAGACTATTATTTTTTTACTCATACATCTTTTCCTTGTTTTACGAAAAAAATGATCTCATATAGCAATTTTAGCCAGTATAGCAATGATACATTTTCAAGCAAAGCAAATTACTTGCATCTCAAATCATATGCTCCTATAATTTGCGGTCTATTTTAAATCTGCTAGAATCACCCTGGAATAATTTGCACATTAAATAAATGTAGTTCATTGTAAAAGGACATATCATGAAATATATAATGCTTGCTCTCTCTATAATTTCTATAAATAGTATGGAAAACGTTATGGTCACCTATGTACCTGTTGAGCAACAAGCGGTAACACCTTGTATACCACACTATGACCAAGCACGTAATGCAATCATGCGCAAAGACACAACTGATTTTGAATCATTAGCAACACATCTGACGGCGCAAGAGCAGATAACACTGTGTCATATAGCGCGCTCAGAACTTAAAAATACGTCATCACGTCCCATGTTAGGATTCAAAAATGGCATGCGTTTTTTATCCGGCGCAATAATAACTACCGTAGGTGCATTAGACTTTTTACTCACTTATGCATCCGGTCAAGTAAAAGAAACATGCCAAACAGATTGCATAGCTATAACAAGCGCAATACCTGTCGATAATGGCGGCAGCCTATGCAAAAATATTTGTAAGACCATTTCTCAAGAAAAACTTCATGTCTTGGGGATACCGGCAGGTACAACAGCAGTTACAGCTGGGTTTGGACTCAGTGGCTATTCTATTTATTCACTGTGCCGTCATTGGAATGATGAAACAAAATTGCGGAGTATGATCAGCATCTTGCAAGCAAGCAACCACTACTCTGATAATAGTAGAGTTCTCGATACATTGTCAGAATCAGCATTTACCGATAGCGATACAGAAGATAGTGACTCGTCAGAAATAGTGTAATCAAAGGGAAAAAAATGAATTATAAAAAAGTAACTTTTAATAAAATCATAGTAAGCGCAGTATGTATCACAACAATGCCACTGTGTGCCTCAGAATATTATAGTGCAAGCGCAGATGCTAAGACACGCAGAGAAATAGTTAATGGTATGATGGCATTCCCCACATATGGAAATAAATTACAAGATTTAACATTAAGAAAAGCGGTGCTTGATAAAGATCTTTCACAAGTAAAAGATTTGCTGACACAATATCATAAAAATACAATGCCGTATGAAATAATTGATGATGCTCTGGCGAGCATAGAAGAAACCTCATATTATGCTAGTTTTAAATGGCCTTTGATCAAAATAACTGGCGGCACAGTAGGCACAGCAGGAGGAGTCATAGGATTAACAACTTTGTTAAAAAATAAAAAGACACTACTGATGCAAATACAATCTTCGTTGGACTAGGAGCTTTAGGATCAAGCCTTTATTTGCTCGGCGACGGCCTTTCGAGTATATCAAGCGCAACAGCCGGTTATTACGAATTTTGTGAAAAATATCCAGATGAGAAACAGCGTACAGCTGCTATAGCTTGTGCTCAGCAAATTAAAGAGCTTATAAATAATTATAGGTCAAACCAAAATTAAGCTTCATAAGAGAAAAAATGAACTATAAAAAAATAACTTTTAATAAAATCGTAATAAGTATAATATGCATTACGACAATGCCGCTATCTGCCTCAGAACATTATAATTCCAGCGCAGATGCACATACACGTAGAACATTAATTCATTGTGCGCTTCAACAAAAAAATAATACCGCGCATAATTTAGAAGATCTGAACTTAAGAAGCACAATACTCGACAAGAATCTTACGCAAGTACAAGCATTGCTCACAACATATGATAGAGATGTAATGTGCTCTAAAATAGTAGATGATGCGCAAGCAAGCTTGGATGAAACGACATTATCTTCTACTATAAAAAAACCTGCTTCACAAATAGCTCATGGAGCAGCATTGACTGTAGGTGTGGGTCTCATTCTGTATAATTTACATAATGAAAATGCATGTGCAGTTGCGCTAATAGGCCTGGGAGTAGGCTTTTATAAGTTTTGTAACGGTATCTCTCGCATACCATCCGCATTACAGGGCTATCATGAATTTTGTCAAAAATATTCGGATGAACAACAACGTGCAGCTGCTATATCTTGTGCTCGGCAAATTAGAGAAGTTATAAATAATTATCAATCACAAAAAAAAGATTAGACATAAACACCATCAAAGCAAGAAGAAGGCCGCCCCATAATATTGGCGCGGCCTTCTTTATTTCAGACAATAATAGGATAGTTATTTCCTAGATTTTCTCTTATATTCATCTACAATTTTTCTCACGCCCGTCACGTCTACTTTCTGTACACTACTTTGCTTTACATTGTCTTTCAACGGCAACCCTGATGTCGTATTAGATGCATATACTCCTTGTAACGCACCGCTTCGTTGAGTAGTTAAATTACCGCCTTGATAAGAAACAAAGATTTTTGATGCGCCGGACGGAATATACCATGCATGTGCATTTTTTTTAGCCTTGCTTTCTAGAAGTATATATGTCGGTTCAATCGATGGGTTAAGGCCGCTTGCTTGGGAGACACGAATGAATGAATCACTACTGCTCTTAGCAGGCAATACTGACAGTCTTTCTGCAATTACATCTCCACCACTTATAATGGTTAATAAATAACCTTCTCCATCTTTATTTTTAAATTCTAAAACCCAATCTTGTTTTGCATCCGCAACTTTTGGCGTGCGTTCAAGATATTTTTCGATATCAATGACTGCGTAAGATGTCATATGAGCGAACAATGCAGCAAACATGAAATGATATATTTTAAGCATGCTCTTTTTCTCCTTCGTTTTTTATCTTGTTTTTTTGTGCAATCAATTGTGAAAATACACAAAAAATGATGCCCAAAACAACAGCAATGCAAATAATCTATATAAAAAGCGATCAACAAGTCATGAATAACTATTGATATAAACAAGAAGAATAGAACAAGAAAGGAGAAAGAAATAGAAAAAATGTATAAAAAAGAGCAAAAAAATAGCCTCGATTTCTCGAGGCTATTTTAAACTGGCAGTATCTGCTTTTCCAGCCCGTTACCAGGCAAGTATCATCGACGCTGTAGACTTAACTTCCGTATTCGGAATGGGAACGGGTGTTTCCCTACAGCTATATCCACCAGAAACTTGTAATTCAAAGACAGTAGTTTTGTGAATTTTATTTCACGCTCATTTAGCATAATTATATTGTATCATATTTTGCTAAACTCGCCAACTCATATCAATGATAATAATTTTATCTTGTGAGCTCTTAATAATCGTAAATTAAGTATCGCAATCAGTGGCCGCCTGAAAGTTATTTAGTGTGACTAAAACTTTCGGCCTATTAGTACTGGTCAGCTGAACACATTACTGTGCTTACACACCCAGCCTATCAACCTTGTAGTCTTCAAGGGGCCTTAATGTATCAACCGAAGTTGATACGGGGTATCTAATCTTAGGGCGAGTTTCCCACTTAGATGCTTTCAGCGGTTATCTCTTACAAACTTAGCTACCCAGCGCTGCTCTTGGTGAACAACTGGAACACCATTGGTTTGCCCATCCCGGTCCTCTCGTACTAGGGACAGCTCCCTTCAAATACCCAACGCCCACGAAGGATAAGGACCGAACTGTCTTACGACGTTCTGAACCCAGATCACGTACCACTTTAATTGGCGAACAGCCAAACCCTTGGGACCTTCTTCAGCCCCAGGATGTGATGATCCGACATCGAGGTGCCAAACCTCCTCGTCGATGTGGACTCTTAGAGGAGATCAGCCTGTTATCCCCGGCGTACCTTTTATCCGTTTAGCAATGGCCCTTCCATGTGGAACCACTGGATCACTAAGTCCTGCTTTCGCACCTGCTCGACTTGTTTGTCTCACAGTCAAGCTCCCTTGTGCCTTTACGCTCTACAGACGATTTCTATTCGTCATGAGGGAACCTTTGAACGCCTCCGTTACAGTTTAGGAGGCGACCACCCCAGTCAAACTACCCACCAGACATTGTCTCCCGTCCGGATTACGGATCGGGGTTAGATTTTCAAATCAATAAGGGCGGTATTTCAACGACGACTCCACCACAGCTAGCGCCGTGATTTCAATGTCTCCCGCCTATCCTACACAAATTAATCCAAAAATCAATGCCAAGTTATAGTAAAGGTGCACGGGGTCTTTCCGTCCATTCGCGGGTAGCCGGCATTTTCACCGACACTACAAATTCACTGAGTGTATCATTAAGACAGCGCCCAACTCGTTACGCCATTCATGCGCGTCGGAATTTACCCGACAAGGTACTTCGCTACCTTAGGACCGTTATAGTTACGGCCGCCGTTTACTGGGGCTTCAATTCAACGCTTCACCCTTTCGGATTGACATCTCCTATTAACCTTCCAGCACTGGGCAGGCGTCAGACAATATACTTCCTCTTACGAGTTTGCATTGCCCTGTGTTTTTGTTAAACAGTCGGTTGGGCCTATTTATTGAAACCTAACATCGCTTTTCAAAGTAAACTTTAATAACGATATAGGTACTCCTTCTCCCGAAGTTACGGAGCAATTTTGCCGAGTTCCTTAATGATATTTATCTCAACGCCTGAGCTGATTGCAGCCCGCCTACCTGTGTCAGTTTGCGGTACGATCACTTATAAAGCTCGCTAGAAGATTTTCTAGTCAGTGTAGAATCAGTCAAACATATCTTTTCCTAAGAATTGATATGCCCATCACACTTCAACGATAGCAGCCTTACGGATTTACCTATAAAGCTCGTCTTTGTGCTTAGTTTGGCATCCAAACGCCAAATCAACGTATCTTACTGCGTCCCTCCTTCGCTCAAACGCTCATAAGTGGTGCAGGAATATTTAGCCTGCTTTCCATCGCCTACTCCAATTGGCCTCGGCTTAGGTATCGACTAACCCTGAGTGGATGAACCGTTCTCTCGGAAACCTTAGGCTTACGGCGAACAGGAATTTCACCTATTTTTTCGTTACTTATACCAACATTCTCACTTCTCTGATCAACGACATCTGTCCTTACGGTCAAACTTGTATCTATCAGAGAACGCTCCCCTACCCCTGCATCAAGACGAATCTTGACACAAGCCATGGCTTCGGTAATTTGTTTAAGCCCCGTTCGTTCTTCAGCGCAAAAACACTTGACCAGTGAGCTATTACGCTTTCTTTAAATGATGGCTGCTTCTAAGCCAACATCCTGGCTGTCTGTGTATTTTCACTTCTTTTACCACTTAACAAATATTTGGGGACCTTAGCCGATGGTCTGGGCTGTTTCCCTCTCGACCGCGCAGCTTATCCCACACAGTCTGTCTCCTGCTTTCAAAATATATGGCATTCAGAGTTAGTAAAAGCCCGGTAATCTTACGACCCCAAATACTTCAACTGTGCTTTACCACCATATACAATTCAGCAAGGCTATACCTAAATATATTTCGGGGAGAACCAGCTATTTCCCAGTTTGATTAGCCTTTCACTCCTATCCACACCTCATCCGAGCAGTTTTCAACCCACACCGGTTCGGACCTCCATCTCATGTAACTGAGATTTCATCCTGGACATGGATAGCTCACTAGGTTTCGGGTCTATTGTATAATACTAATCGCCCTATTAAGACTCGCTTTCGCTACGGCTCCGCTCTTTCAAAGCTTAACCTCGCATTACACAATAACTCGTTGGCTCATTATGCAAAAGGTACGTGGTTGCGCGTACGTATACATCGCTTCCACCGCTTGTAAACATTTGGTTTCAGTTTCTATTTCACTCCCCTCCCGGGGTTCTTTTCACCTTTCCCTCACGGTACTTGTTCGCTATCGGTCATTAAGTAGTATTTAGCCTTATCCGATGGTCCGGACAGATTCCCATGGAATTTCACGTGCTCCATGGTACTCGGGTGTGCATTAATTGCATTTTCTAATATGACATGTACAGGACTGTCACCTTCTTTGGTTGCCCTTTCCAGAGCTATTCGATTATAGAAGAAAATTTACAACTCAAGAACTGTGATTCTTGACTCATGCATCCCACAACACCTCCAACACAACATTCACAGATTATTACATGACAGAGGTTTAGGCTCTTCCCCTTTCGCTCACCACTACTTAGGGAATCAACTTTGTTTTCTTTTCCTGACGCTACTTAGATGTTTCAGTTCACGTCGTTCGCTTTCTTGCTCTATGTATTCAAGACAAGAATATCATGGGTTTACCATGATGGGTTTCCCCATTCGGAAATCTTCGGATCAATGCTTGATTGACAGCTCCCCGAAGCTTATGGCAGCCTTCCGCCTCCTTCATCGCCTCTTAATGCCAAGGCATCCACCAAAATGCTCTTTTCAATTAATCACTAATTTATAGGCTACCCTGATTGGATACTTAATTTACAAAAATTTCAAAGAACACAAGAATTTTTTATCTCACTACTCTTTTTATCTTTTTTATTTACATCTTTTTTCACGAGAGACTTGATTGTATCATACTTTTTCTACTTGTCTAGGCCAACTTTATTGATTTATAAAATTAAATTGGTGGAGATGAGCGGAATCGGACCGCTGACCTTCCGCGTGCAAAGCGGACGCTCTACCAACTGAGCTACATCCCCATTCGCTATACTTTTTTGGAGCACAACAAAGGATTTAACGCTCCTAATCTAGCAACTTTATAAATTGGTGGGCCTAAGTCGACTCGAACGACTGACCTCCCCGTTATCAGCGGGGTACTCTAACCAACTGAGCTATAGGCCCAGAACTTTTAGAAAAATAATTTTAGCGCCTACCGATAATAATAACCAATATTTCACACCTATAAGATAATGAAGGCATTTAACAGCGAATGCATGTATGCCTTAACTAAATCTCCCTCGAAAGGAGGTGATCCAGCCGCAGGTTCTCCTACAGCTACCTTGTTACGACTTCGCCCCAATCATTATTCATACCTTAGATATCCGCCTCCGTTAAGGTTAGCTAAAATATTTTTGGGTACAAACAACTCTCATGGCGTGACGGGCGGTGTGTACAAGGCCCGAGAACGTATTCACCGCGCCGTTCTGATGCGCGATTACTAGCGATTTCAACTTCATGAGGTCGAGTTGCAGACCTCAATCTGAACTTAGATCGGCTTTTAGGGATTAGCTTACTTTTACAAGTTTGCAGCCCGTTGTACCGACCATTGTAACACGTGTGTGGCCCTAGGCATAAAGGCCATGAGGACTTGACGTCATCCCCACCTTCCTCCTGGTTTCCCAGGCAGTCCCATCAGAGTGCTTCACCGAAGTGTTAGCAACTGATAGCAAGGGTTGCGCTCGTTAGAGGACTTAACCCAACATCTCACGACACGAGCTGACGACAGCCATGCAGCACCTGTGTAATTGTCCTGACCGAAGCCAGGAAGATCGTATTTCTACGACTGTCAAAAACATGTCAAGCCTAGGTAAGGTTCCTCGCGTAGTGTCGAATTAAACCACATGTTCCACCGCTTGTGCGGGCCCCCGTCAATTTCTTTGAGTTTTAGTCTTGCGACCGTAATCCCCAGGTGGATCACTTAACGCGTTAGCTACGACACCAACCCTGTAAACAGGGCTAACGTCTAGTGATCATCGTTTACGGCGTGGACTACCAGGGTATCTAATCCTGTTTGCTCCCCACGCTTTCGTGTTTCAACGTCAGGTATGGACCAAGAAGCTGCCTTCGCCATTGGTGTTCCTCTTGAGATCTACGCATTTTACCGCTACTCCAAGAATTCCACTTCTCTCTTCCATCCTCAAATCTATCAGTTTCGCCTGCTGGCCTCCGGTTAAGCCGGAGAATTAAACAAGTGACTTAATAAATCGTCTACACACCCTTTACACCCAATAAATCCGAATAACGCTTGCACCACTCGTATTACCGCGGCTGCTGGCACGAGTTTAGCCGGTGCTTTCTTTAGTGGTACCGTCAGCACCCAGTTGTATTATAACTGGGTATTTCTTCCCACTCAACAGAAGTTTACAATCCGAAGACCTTCATCCTCCACGCGGCGTCGCTGCGTCAGGCTTTCGCCCATTGCGCAAGATTCCTCACTGCTGCCTCCCGTAGGAGTCTGGACCGTGTCTAAGTTCCAGTGTGGCCGTACACCCTCTCAGGCCGGCTAACCATCATCGTCTTGGTGAGCCATTACCTCACCAACTAACTAATAGTACGCAAGCTCATCCTTTAGCGATAGCAAAGAGGCCATCTTTCTCCCCGAAGGGACGTATGCAGTATTAACTTCGATTTCTCGAAGGTATTCCTCACTAAAGGGTAGATTCTCACGCGTTTCTCACCCGTTCGCCGCTGTACTCATCCCGAAGGACTTTCTCGCTCGACTTGCATGTGTTAGGCACGCCGCCAGCGTTAATTCTGAGCCAGAATCAAACTCTCCATCACAAAATTGTTTCTGATGTAGAAAAATCAAAGGTTTTAAATTATCGGTAGGCAAATTTTTAATGTTTCTCGTGAATTTCAAAGAAGATGTTTTAATTGTAGCTGAATTTTTTAAAATTGCTACTAAAATTTCAACATTTTTTGTTGATTTTAGCGTTTCGTTCGCGATGGGTAATTTTTATACCCACAGACACCGTTTAGGTATCCGCTGCGAATCGAATTGCTTCCTACATTGCCACAAGTGGCTTTGCAAGTGGCTTTGTAGGATTCTGCGCTCTGTAACGATGTTTTAGTTCGCTGTCGTGCGCTTCGTTTTGGTTATTTCAATCAACAAGACTCTAGAATTATACATGTGTAGTTATCTAAGTCAACACTTTTTAAAAACTTTTTTAAAATTTTTTTTGTTGTTACAAAAAGACTCTTTGGCCCTTATGAACAAAGTGAATATAAAATTATTTCAATAGGTCGACCCAGTCGACCGCACATTTATAAAACAAAGCCTAGTAATTATAATGATATCACCCCTCCTATGCAAGCTTTTTCCGCTATTTACCTATAAAATTTTTGATCAAAGCTGATATACTCCTTATATATACATTATATAAAGGATCTTATTTATGTTATTTGATGACATCTTAGAACAGCTCAAAGCCATGGAAGGCGACATTGCAACCATAAAAAGTTATTGGAGCAATGCCGGCCTAGAGGAGCAATACCAAAAGCTCCATACCACCAGCGAGCAAGAGAATTTTTGGCAGAACCCTGACCAGACCAATATTCTTAAAGAATTACAACGCATACGCACGCAGCGCGAACAATATATATATGTTACGAGCACCCATCAGGATACCCTCGACCTTCTTAATCTTTTTAAAGATGACGAAGAAGAACTCAAAAAAATAGCTGCCGAGACTACCCATTTAAGGAAGGCTGTTCTTGCTTTTAAGATCGCCCTTCTTATGAATGACCCCCAGGACCAGTCAAACTGCTTCTTTTCTATCAACTCCGGAGCCGGTGGGACCGAGTCCCAAGACTGGGCAGATATGCTCCTACGCATGTACGTACGCTTCTGCGAGCGCGAAAAACTCTCTATTGATGTTGTCGACTACCAAGGCGGGGAAGAAGCAGGCATAAAATCTGCTACCTTATTTATAAAAGGGAAAAACCCCTATGGCCTTCTCAAGGGCGAAGCCGGCGTACACAGACTCGTGCGTATCTCCCCTTATGACTCTAACAAAAGACGCCATACCTCCTTTGCCGGTGTAACCATTACCCCCGAAGTTGCCGAAATAGAAATAATCATTAACCCTGATGATCTTCGCATAGACACCTATCGCGCAGGCGGTGCCGGCGGACAACACGTAAACAAAACAGACTCTGCAGTGCGTATTACTCACTTGCCAACTAATATTGTGGTGCAATGTCAAAATGAGCGCTCACAAGGGCAGAACAAAGAAACTGCGATGAAGATGCTCAAAGCGAAATTGTATCAAAAGCAGCAAGAAGAGCGTGAAGCAAAACTCGCCGCAGTAGAAAAAAAGAAAATCGAATGGGGTTCACAAATTCGCTCCTATGTGCTGCATCCGTATAAAATGGTCAAAGATCATCGCACCGATGTTGAATCACCACAACCTGAATTAGTGCTTGATGGCGACTTGATGGAATTCATCGAAGCATATTTAATTGATATTCATAAAAAGTAGTTTTTCTTCACACGTGCGCGCGCACATATATACGCGCGTGTATAATATAGAAAAAGCCCCGAATTTATCGGGGCTTTTGTATTTAATAAGTTTTTATAGTTCGCAATCAATAGCATACCACTATTATTAATTTTCAATTTTGTTTCTCGGGAAAGCCCGTAATCGCGCATCAATCTCTTTATCAAGCTCAATCAACTTATCCGAACTCTCAGCTGAATACGCGCTATTCATTGAAATTAGAACGTGCTTATTTTTCATTTCATCATATACTTCACGCATCCCGACACGATGCAAATTTGCCACCATAAGTGACTGTTAGTTGTCATGTTGCTCTGCTTTAGCAAATAAGTCGTCTATTCTAGCCGTTACAGATTCATGATCTCTTTTTTAGGTTCTCTATCCTTTGTGTTGCTTCCTCTGCGCTCCATGCCGACATGCCATATAATCCAATGACTAGAATTAATGTGATATATAATTTCATCATATTTTCCTTATTTAGTTTTGCTCTTTTTCTGCCGATGAAGATGCGCTTGCTTTTGAAGTTATATAATCAAGATAAGCTTCTCCTAAACTAGGTCCGAAAAGGTGAGGCGCATTGTCAATAATCAACATTGGAATGCTACTGCCATTTGCGTCTGCATCCCGCAGAGCAACATCTGCTTCGATCATCGAATTTACATGTACAACACCAGACATCCCAGTAGGCATAGGTGCCACTACAGGCATACCGAGTCTATATGCCAAGCCTCCTACATTCCTATTTCCAACAGGATCTTGATGCTGATTTGCTGGTCGAGCAGGTACACAAATTCTTGATGATAAATCAACTGACAATCGAGAGATTGGGTTTACGGTAAGCATTAGGCCGGCTCTTATCAGTGGGTCATCATGGAGTGCTTTATCTTCCGCACTAAAAATAGGCATCTCATGTAAACCTATTGTTAGTGCCAATATCATTATAGTTTTGTACAAATTCATAAAGTCTTTCGCTGATATAAAAATATTTAAAAATTAAAACTATTATCAATGACAAAGTGATAATTTATAGAAAAATAACATACACCGTAGTTTTTTGCACGTTCTTTTTATTATGAAAAAGCCCCGAATCATCGGGGCACTTTTGTTTTTATTAATTATTCTTGTTGCTCAATCAGCGCTGGAACCCCTGCGGCTGTATTAGAAAATTTGAAATCAAGCAACACTTCTTTAACAAGCATGGCATCTCTATAAGCTGCATCAAGCTCTGTTTCTATGCATGCTGATGTAGCAAAATAACTGGCAAGGAAGCACGCACATGAATACTCTGCAAATTTGTCATAAAATATTGCATTAAAAATTCCGTATTTACTCATAACGCATGCGCCAACTGTGCTTATTAAAGACAATGCCATCGCACTCATGCACACTACACCAGCTTTTTGTGCATTGCGATAAGTTACTCTTGTTCCCCTGGTCAACTCAATACATCTCATTTGTACAACATCATTGGCAATACTACGATATTTATTCAATTTTTGTTCTGTGATAGCAGGTCCGAAGTAAAGAAGTCCCGCTACTTGCTGAGGATTACTAAAACGAATAGCATGCGAGATCTGATCCATGGCAAATGCATGCACAGAATAAAAAACGAGAAATAATGATAATTTTTTCATCATACGAAATGTCCTTAACTTATTAAGAAGAACCCCCGAGTTATCAGGGTTCTTATACTTTTTATCTTTATTTTAAAAACCAAAATAAGCTCTTACGCCAACCCAGGCTGCCTGGATGCCATATGTAGCAACTTGCATTGCAGCACCACCAGCCATTTGCGTAGCAGTCATCGTAGCAGCCGTACTGATTTTTTCTTTATCAGTCAATGCTTCCGTCCACGTTTTTCCTTTTTTTCCAGCATCTTTCACATAGCTTTTCATTTTCTGATCTATCATCTGGTTAGTTAACGGCTGTTTGGCTTCCATTTCAAAACTCAAAGATGATGTTATTCCATCAATGTCTCGATATGAACATTGTTTACAGTTTTTTGCAATAGCAACTATTTGTTCCGGCTTTATAAGATTTTCACTAATTTGTGCCTTTAGATAATGTTTGATGGCCTTTTCCTTATCTTGCTGTTCAGGAACTTTAATTTCAAAGTATTGCCCCGCAAGTCTGCTAAGCAACATATCTGGCAATTGTTCTGTACTGTTTGCGGTAGCAATGAAAAGAACATTTCCTTCCTTTTCTGCTTCATCAATCATTTTAGCAAATGCTCTACCAGTCGCATCTCTTGATGGATTAGTATTATCACTTAATGCTTGAATTTCATCCAAGACAACAACCGCCAGCTTATTATCTTGTGCACAAGCATGTGCGATATGCGTTCTTAAGTTATTTTCTGCAGAATTTTGGTATTGATTACCCAATTTTGTACAATCAACATTAACAAAAGCGGTGCCGTTAATATCTTCGGCAAACAACTCTGCTAATGATGTCTTTCCCGTGCCTGGCACACCAACCAAAATAATAGCTGCCTTGAATTGCTTGAAACCTTTTTTGCAACCAGATTCTTTGTACTTTTTAACTTTGGCAATTAAGTCTATTAATTGTTTAGGCGCAGATTGAATAATAAGCGCATTTTTTTCAGCTTCACGCTGTTTAAATGCAAGCGTTTCAGCGTCTTCATCTTCCATACCCAATATGCTTCGCGCTATAGCATCTGATTCATTAGCTGATTTTTGAGCAATAGCTAACGTAGATATTGTATGCAGACCAATAACTAAGACTGATGCAAATATCATCGCATTCAATTTCATATTTTTTTCCTTAAACTATTTTGCTGTTAAATTTACTTTTTTTTAATAACCAAATCTTTGTAATGCGTTTTTATATAACGAATTATTGCTCCTAATCCCATCACCGATACAACAGGGGCAACAATACAACTCATGAATTTGTGCTCTTTGCAAAATCTAATAACTGGATGGGCCTTAGCCAATAATTCATCCTTTAATTCTATTTTACGTGCATTAATTAATAATTCTGCTCTATCAAGTGGCATACCGCGTGGCCCAATTCCGGCTCTTTTTATAGTTGCCCGCATTCGTGCAGTAAGAAAATCAAGATCCAATGGAGAAAAGCCTTCTGTATGTTCTGCTATGAATGGAACTAAGTTATCATAAATATCTCCAACGGATATTTCATCCTTAAAAAAAGAACGAACCAATTCATGACGATCATAAACATCTACCACCGGTTCCATCCTAAAACTGCGATCAATTCTACCTCTTATTAAAGGGTCAACTTCATCAATAGAACGTGCAGTTAAAATGGTAATAAATTTTGATCTACTAGCTTGATCAAGTAAATCACATACATATCGACTTGCACGCCATTGATGTTCATACGTATCAATCGCATCTATTACGATTGCTATATGTTTATGTCCTTTTTTCATCAAATCAACCACATCAGGATGACGATGTATCGGAAAATATTCATATCCGTATGCCTTGGTGTGATAGGCCTTATCAATATGGACTACCGGTATATCCATTTTTTGTGAAACCGCTTTTGCCATATCCAATTCTTGTATGCCCTGAGGCACTTCAATTAGTTTTGGCAACGTAATAAAAGGCTTGCTTGATGCCATATCTTGATGAAATTCTTCAACCCAATCTTTTATGTCTTTTGGGACTGCACCTGCAATTCTCTGCTCTTCTTCACTCAATTGCTTTTGCACAACTTCTTCTTTTATAACCGAGAGAACATTGTTTTGTTGCCCTTGTTCCATGAGGTCTTTTTGCAAAACCATTTGAACGCTGTTTGCATGAATAGTACTGATCATACTCACGCACAATGCTAATGAGCAAATCATATGTCTGGTTAACATAAAAACTCCTTGTTGCTTATTTATTGTTGGAATTATTGTAGTTCTATAGAAAAAAATTGATTGCGCGATGCGCATTATCGATAATCTTTTGTTGTTGTTACATGTAGTTTGCCATCCTCTAAAGTGATTAAAATTCTTTACTCAATCCCTAAGCTAATTTTATATGGAAGTTAACATTCTAAAATAAGCGACACTTGTGGCTTAACGGTAATAACAAAATCAGCAGTATCATACCAATTTTTAGGATGTTCTTTATAAATTAAAAGCTGTGTTTTTGTACAATCAATTTTTGACACCTTATGTATTCCTATTGTGAAAATAACATCTGCGATGGTTCCTGACTGATTTGCTCTTTCTAGCGATATTCCAGCATACCCATCATAAGGCCACATATTTAAAAAAAATATACAACCGTCTGTAGTGTTAATCTTATATCTAATACTTTGACCTTCTGTCTCTAGAACTTCCTCTTGATCAAAAAACTCCAACAACTTCCAACGTTCAAAATCTATACTCATATAAAACCTATATAATTTTTATTCATAAAACCTTATGCACCGTCACTACATCACCTGCCAAGTTGGTTATGACTTTTATACCTTCGACATCGTAAGCTAAAGTTCCTTGATACTTTCCTGGCGATTGAATTCCATTTTTTATAGCATTTTCTACAACTATGGGTGGTATTTCTCTTGCTTGAACATATTTTGCAAAATCAGGAGTGCCCCTTTTATGTCCTCTTAATATGGCTCTTTTTTCCAATGTAGCCAACACTTCAGGAGTTGGTGGAGCCATTCTTTCAAGCGCATGCTTACTATAATATCTACCATTAATAACGGACCCAGTTTCAGACAGATTCCAACCCTCTTTTGTTAAACTGGAAGACTCTTTGATAACTTTTGTCTTTCCGGCAACCTGCCCTGCCGTAGCAGCTTCGCTCGCTAATCCCGCATCGGCAAGAGTAGCTTTAGCTAGTCTGATAGCTTTTGCACGCTGGGCAATATTAACCATTTTTGCTTTTGTTAACGCATAGACCTTTGATGTGAATGCGAAGACACGTCCGGTTAAATATGTATCTAATGCCACACGGCCAAAGAGCTCACCCTTTTCTTGCGCAGACATTTGCATGAACAATTCCATGCGCTTGCTCATGGCTTGGTCAACTGCTTGCCAATAAGGCTGCTCTTCTCTCTCATATTGCTCAACCAGTAGTTTGACCGCATCATAATTGCCTGCATTATGCTGCTCTATTACTTTGTAGCAATACCCCTTCTGCTTATATGCATGATTTATGAAAGAACACATCTCTTTGCCCAGTGCGATTGTGCCCTGAGCCATACCTTTTACCGTATTTATCGGATGGGCAGCTGCATGCGTCATGTTACATATGCTATGCCATGCACCATGAGAAGCACCAGTTGCAAAGTCTGCAGCCACGCGCATATCATCTTTGGCCTGGTCAATCATAAAATGGCAGAAGTCTGCGATTCGGCATGATATCGGCAAATCGCCAAGCTTATTTGCTTCTGCGCCGGCAATAGCACCCTCTTGCAAAGCATCTTTTAGTTTTTTATCTTTGACTTTTTCTATCTCATCAAGCATGGCGATATATTCTGCGTGCAAAACATGTTGTACCTCAAAGCCCTTAAAGTGAGTGAAAAACTGTAGCGGCACATTGTTGTGTTTCAAAAGATTTTTGGCATCAGAACTTAACTCATATCTTTTTTCTGTTTGTTGCGTATCTTTACCTTGCAAGAAATTACCGACTGCTTCGTGACGCTCGACCGCATATTCTGGAACATCAGCAACTTTGGTCATCGCGTCTGCAATTGCAGTATTTTGCGCAGTAAGCTCTTGGTGCATATGCGCGCTCTGCAATTTGTTCTGCACCGCAGCCTGGCGCACTTCTTCTTCAAGCCGCAGCTTATGTTGTAATGCACGCCTTTCTTGAACTGCTCTTATTTCTGCATTAATGCCATTCCAGATCCGACCTAATTCTTTATCGCTTGGATACTGGTCATGCATCTGTTGACGCACTTCGCTCATGCCGGTTCGCGACAAATTAAACATAAACTCTTCATGTCCGGGAAGAGTCTTGAGAAACTCACAATAAGCAGGAAATTGGTAGCGAGCAAAAGTTTTGAAACATGCTTGACGCATCTCAGGCGTGAATAGCTGCAGATAATTTTCCGGAGTTACTGTGCTAAAAGAAGTAATGCCGTGTTCTTTTAAAGAATATGATGCCCACTGCTGCCAGACAAATTCTTCTGCATGAAGCGGCATTGGGCATGGTTGTGATTCGTTTGCCCAATTGCTCATCTTTTCTCCGGCCCAACGAGCTATGGCCAATGCTGCGCGTGGATCAATCCCGACAGCAAACTGCATACCCGACATGACTTTATCAAAAGTGAATTGCCACATTGTTAGCTTTGTAGCTATGCCAAAAAATTTTTCTACCATTGCATACGGAACGACCTGTGCAAATTCCTTTTGAGTTGCAGTCAATTCTTTTTGCATGCTCAATGTAGTGGTCATATACGAAGGATTTGGAGTAGAAAGAAAAATATTTGTTTCTTTCCGTTTGCCGTATTCATCAGCAAATGAGATATGTATAGACACGAAAAAAAGCACAAAAAGTGCGTAGTGTTTGAATTGCATGAGTAATGTCCCTCTGGTTCTAGAAAGATTTTTTCTACTTCGCTAAAGCTACGAAGAATTTCGCGCAATAGAACAAGTTTAAATTTGTTGAATGCTTATCAGAGAGACATAGTATCATATTTTTATTTATTTGTTACCGCTATGTCTTGGTTCAATACATATGAGAAAAATTCAGGCCTCCGATAGCGAAGTATAGTATTGCTGAGGAGTGAGGTATTGTAAAGCCTGGTGAGGGCGGTAAGTATTATATTTTTTAACATATCGCTTGA
>JAKAUA010000079.1 GCA_021827875.1 bacterium
GGGAGGGCAGATTCTTAAGACGGCAAGTCTTAAGTGTCCGGGTTGCAAGGGTGTCGACAAGGACACCGCTTGCCGCACATCCCCGCGGAGGGGATAAAAATACCATTCTGGCGCTCTGCCCCGCGCAGGGCAAAGCTTAAACATCGACAGTAATTAAGATTTTTCTTATAATGGCTTATGTTATTCACTTTATCTCTATCCTTATTATAATATTCTTTACGTAGTAAGGTAGTATTCAAGACATTTTTATCTGGGTTATTAATATGAACAATAAAACAAGCAAAAAGACTCAATTTTTCAGCGGCGGGCCGGGCAATATGTTTTTGCTGGCGCTCATCTTTTTGGCAGGTATTATTTTACTCGCGAAAATGACTGAATTTACACGCCAGACCAAAACACTCATTTATTCAGAATTTTTGAATAAAGTGGAGCAAAATGAGGTTAAAGAAGTACAATTGGTGGGCCAAGATGTCTACGGTATTTTAACCGACGGCACTCGTTTTGAGGCAACAATTGCCAATTCGCCAAACGACCTAGACCTGCTCAAAAAGCATGGCGTTAAAATGTCAGTCGTGAGCTCATCCAGCCAAAACTTCTTATGGTATTTGCTTCCCTTCATGGGCTTGCTTTTGGCACTTGGTGCAGCAGTCTGGTTCTTCTTAAGACAATCACGCGGTGGTGGCGCTGGCAATGGTAACAATACCATTTTTAGTATGGGCAAAAGCCGTGCTCGCTTATATATGCCGTCAACCATTAAAGAGAAATTTAGCTCAGTAGCAGGCGCGGCAGAGGCAAAAGAAGAGCTACAAGATGTTGTTGAATTCTTAAAAAATCCTGAAAAATACAGCCGCCTTGGGGCAAAAATTACCCGTGGAGTTTTGTTAGTAGGTGAGCCGGGTAATGGTAAAACATTATTGGCAAAAGCAGTGGCAGGCGAGGCCAATTGCCCATTCTTTAGTATCAGTGGTTCTGATTTTATAGAAGTATTTGTGGGTGTGGGTGCTTCTCGCGTGCGCGATTTATTTGCACAAGCACGTAAGCAATCTCCTTGCATTATTTTCATAGATGAAATTGATGCAGTAGGACGCCAACGTGGTGCAGGCTTGGGCGGTGGTCACGATGAGCGTGAACAAACCTTGAATCAGTTATTGACAGAGATGGATGGCTTTCAAACTGTTGGAGGTGCAGTCATTGTAATTGCAGCAACCAACAGACCTGATGTACTTGATAAAGCATTGTTGCGCCCGGGCAGATTTGATCGCCAAGTAACGGTGCCATACCCTGATGTAAAAAGCAGAGAACAAATCCTGCGTTTGCATGCCAAAGATATTAAGCTAGAGCCGGGTATAGATTTTAACAAACTTGCGCGTGCTACTCCGCGTTTTACCGGTGCTGATTTAGCCAATTTACTTAACGAAGCAGCGTTACAAGCGTCAAAAAATCCAAATCAACATGTAGTGACGGACGCAGACATAGAAGAAGCACGTGATAAGTTGATTATGGGTAAAAAATGGCAAACCAAGGTAATGTCTCCTAAGGAAAAGAGAGAAACAGCATATCATGAGGCGGGACATACGTTGATGATAGTGTTACAGCCTGAACATGCCGAGCCACTGCACAAGGTAACGATTCTCCCACGTGGAAATACTATGGGGTCAACCCATTATCTGCCGGAAACAGAAAGCTTCTCCGATTCTAAAGAGCAACATCTTGCGCGCATTAGAATAGCATTGGGGGGACGTGTTGCCGAAGAAATTATCTTTAATATTAAAAGCAGTGGCGCTTATAGCGACTTTAAAAATGCTACAAGCATTGCGCGTAATATGGTTCGTTCGGTGGGTATGAGCGATGAGGTAGGGCCTATTGTTTATACCCAAGAAGAAGGGGCATACCGTTACTCAGAAAAAACGGCTGAAAAAATAGATGCTGCAGTTGAAAAGATTATCAATGATTGTTTGCGTGAAACGCGTGAAACATTGCGTAATAATATGGAAAAACTCAAAATAGTTGCCGAAGCATTGATTGACCGTGAAATTTTGGATAAAAAAGAGGTATATGCCTTGTTAAATATCCAGGAACCGACTCAAAATCAAGAGGCATCACCTGCTGAATTTAAAGAGCAGGCAGCCTAATAAATCTACCCATTTGTGGTCGGGCGGACAAATCAGATTAAATAGTTAAGAAAAATAGTTATTACATTTGAAAAAAATTACTTTTTTAGTAAAATAAAGAGTAAATAGATTTTTCGATTGAAAGGATAAACATCAATGGCAAGAATGTGCGCGGTATGTGGCAAAGGGCCGCAAGTTGCAAACAATGTGAGCCACGCCAATAACAGAACCAAACGCTGGGTGTATCCTAACGTTCACCGCATTCGTTATATAGAAAAGAATGACGTTGCGGGCAAAGTGCAACAAGCTAAAGTATGCACAAAATGTGTTAAGGCCGGCAAAGTTAAAAAAATCGTATAAGTTATAATAAGGTTGTATATCAATGGCTAATACCAAATCTGCCAAAAAACAAGCAATACAAAACGAGAAAAGAAGAAGAGTTAATCTTTCTCGCAAATCATCAGTCAAAACTGCCGTAAAAAAATTATTGACAGAAATTGCCAATAACGACGTTACCAAAGCGCAAGACACCCTCAAAGATGTTGAAGCAAAATTGGCTCGTGCTAAAGGCAAACACACAATTCACAAGAACACTGCTGCTCGTAAAATCAGCCGTTTAGCAAAACGCGTTTCAGCTGCTAAAAAGAACGCCGGCGCTAAAGCAAGCAAGTAAGTTTATCGCTTCATGATGCTCGCATTAAAAAATTAAAAGCAAGTCGTAAAAAGGCTTGCTTTTTTTGTTACTACAATTCTCTCAACTTCGCCCAATTATTCCAGAATGGAGTTTATTATGATGTTAAAGAAAAGTATTATAGCAGGCTTATGCGCTGTATCTTTTATGACTTCTGTCATAGCCGCTGAGCAACCAAACAATGAACCAGTAAAACAACCACAGTATGGCAAGTTTATTAAGAAGCTTGGTCTTTCCGTTGGCCTGGGTATTTTAATTGGCGCTACTGAAGGTACCTTGTGTTATCATGGTGACAGACGTTTTCCATTCTTTATAATCTGGTTTGTTTTAATTGGAGCTCGCAAAGTCGCATTAACAGCCTCTGAAAAAGCAATGGATGAAGCCAATGTGTCGTATGACAAATCTTTGTTAGAAAATAGTGCATGGATTACTTCATGGGTTGCCTATATTATGACGTGGCAAGCAGAAAAAAGAGCTGTTCAACGCGCGGTTAGTGATGTCTATCTGGTCATTGACCTTAATAGCATAAAAAGTTGGCTTGGTTACTAACACAACTTTTTATATTTAACCAAGAATTTTTTGGCAATATTGGTTGCAACGCGTGCCGTACCGGCATGCTCGACCAAAATCACCAGCGTGAGTGGTTTGTGATCTTTGTACTTTAAGTACGCAACAAACCAGCCATGTTCTAAATATATACTGCCTAAACAGCGTTTATTATAAGCGCTTGTTTGGGCAGTACTTGTTTTTGCATATAATTCTATATCTTTAATCTTTGCACCTTTACCGGTACCATCTTCTACCACATAGCGCATCGCATCTTGTAAAAACGCACGCGTTGATTCTTTGATATCCAAAGGCTCTTTGATTATAGGCTCATCCATGAGCATGCGTGGCGTCGGCAGATACCCGGTAAAAATGCTAGAGATCATGCGTGCAATTTGTATTGGTGTAACTAACAAATAACTTTGTCCGATAGCTGCAGACAATGTCTCACCCGGCCACCAGCGCTCTCCTTTGGTCTGTATTTTCCAATCCATGCTGGGAATGAGACCTGTTTTTTCGGGTAATATAACATGTGTGGGTTTGCCCAACCCAAATCTATGTGCATAGTCTGCCAATACATCAATTGGCATCTGTTTGCCCATTTCAAAAAACATAGCATTGCATGATTTTACCAGGCCCGTATGCAGCGATAGATGGCCATGGCCGGTACGTTTGTTGCAATGGTATTTGCGATTGCCAAAAGATACGTGTCCTTTGCATTCCCACGTGGTATCCGGCTGGACAATGTTATTTTCTAGTGCCGCACTGGTGGTAACTAATTTAAAAATAGAACCGGGCGGATAGGCAGCATTAAAAGCACGATTGAGAAAGAGCTGTCTTTCTTGTAAGGACTGCCAATCTTCTTGTTTTAGTCGTTCTAAAAAGAGCGCAGGGTCAAAGTTTGGTCGCGATACTACTCCTAAAATATCACCATCAACAGAATCCATAACAATAAAGGTGCCACTATATTCCTGCGGGAACACTTCTTCTAAAATCTGTTGCAGCTCAATGTCGAGTGTAATTTTGATATTATTACCGGCCAATGAGTGTTTTACTTCTTGCTGATTTAAATGTCTGCCCAGGGAATTTATAGTGTTAATCATGACTCCCTGCTCACCTTGTAGTAACGGGTCGAAGAGTTGTTCTAAGCCCATCTTGCCGACCATTTTTAAATCAAAATAGCCTAAATAACCAACAATATGGCTTGCATATGAGTGGTAGGGATAATACCGTTTAAAATTATTGCGCAGCAGCACATTTTGATTATTAAAACATTGCTCTTCCAGTTTACACATCTGCTCAAAAGGAATATCAATAGCAAGCGGCACGCTTTTATGTCGCCTTTCTCCTATTGTAATAGCACGCATAAGCTGCTCGTTGTCAGTAATCGTAATGCCAAGAATCTGTTCTATTTTTTGTAACGTTTCTTGCTGTTGTGCGTTCAAATTACTTTTTCCGCTTCCCTGCCAGTAGAGATCAATAGTTGGTCTATTGGTAGCAAGAAACTGATTGTTACGATCAAGAATGTTCCCGCGTAGTGAGGGCACTTTTTCCATGCGTGTAAAATTCTTTTTACTTTGTGAAGAAAAAAAATCGCTGAGCGCTATCTGTAGATAAAAAAGGCGTAAGACGATGATGCTTGTTAGGATGAGAATGCCGATGCTAATTTTGGCTATTTTTTGCGTGGGACTTGGCCAGAATATTTGCATGAATTAATTCACCGTCATTATTTATTTAGAGACCGCATGGTTCGATACGATTTCTTCGAAATCACTCACCACGAGCGGTCTTTCG
>JAKAUA010000017.1 GCA_021827875.1 bacterium
CAAATAAAGATATTCTTATCATCTCCAAAGTACAGGGACAATCACGAGAAAAACCTTTAAACATTCCCAAAAATACTAGAACTGTTTTGATTTATACACCAACCATACCATTTTCTCTTAATTTTTCACAAAGTAGCGACGACAAATTACCAAGAATCATCTTTATGAATGAGATACGAGAAGCACATTTTTATGAAATCAATGCCCCTCATCTCACCTTTACAAATTTATCAGCCTTATTCATGTCCCTTGGCGATCTATCGTCTGGCGCTCCTAAAGATTTTAAATTAGAATTATTTAAATTTTTTATAGATTCTATAACATTTTTCGATAAAGAAAAAAAAGAACCTATTACCTTAAAAAAATGTGAATTTATAGGTAAATATTCTGCCCAAACTACTGAATTTCTACTTTTTAACGATAAAACACAATTCAATATGAGAATAAAAACAAAGGACTTGGACATCATAAATTTATTTGCAAAGAGCTCCCAAACGGATTACTCTGCGGAAAAATTCGATAATAAATTTGATTTCTATTCTGAATATAGCACCGGTAAGCCATCTTTGAAGATCGAAGAAGTTCCTGAGAAATTAAAGTTTAAAATTTTACGTCGCAATTAGCTCTTTCGCTTCACCAATCAAGCCAATTGTGGATATTAAATTTTAAATAGAAGATGATGGCTACTTCTTTAAATAGCCATTAATAGCCCTGATAATACCGGTATCTTTGAAACCAAGCTTTGCTTGTTGGTTTATGCGATCAAGCAATGTTTGACCTTTTTTATTTTTAGCATTGATATCAGCACCTTTACTCATCAAAAGCCTTAATGCCAATTGACGGTCAGCTGCATGCTCGATCTGCGCAATCATTAACAGTGGCGTATTGCCATACGTATTTTCAGCAACATTAACATTGGGAGATTTTTCAAGGATAGTTTTTAAAGACTCAACAGGACGCGGACTTAACATTGCATAATGAATAGGCGCAAAACCATTTCTATCCCGCGCATTAATATCAGCGCCTTTATCTATATATTTTTTAGCTTCATCTATATTACCACGATAGAGTGCAAACATTAAAGCTGTTCTATCCTGATCATCTCGATTCAAGGCACCTTGAGGTCCATCGCCCAACCGTGGGATCGGATAATTCAGTGATGCGCCAACTGCATCAAGATCATCAGCAAAATGAAGTTCTTGTGCTTCTTCATATAGCGTTTGTTTCTTATTGTTTTTTATAGTCGGGTCTATAAAATCATTATATTTTTTTCTAAAAGCTAAAATAAATTCCACATCATTCTGTTGTACGGCGTTATGGAGCATGGTATTACCAAAACTATCTTGCAAGTTAACTTGCGCACCGGCTGCAATAAGAATGTCGGCCAGTTCCATTTTTTCATTTTTATTATTAATCAAAAATAATATTTCATGCAATGGTGCTTCACCGCGCTGATTGCGCGCAAATAGCGGAACACCCGCATCAAGCAATATTTTAACTATTTCTATATTACCCGGTGTTGTCTTTGCATCATCGGCTCCGAGAATAGCCAAATGGAGAGGGGTGTTACCATTAAAATTTTTAGTTGCCGTTGCCGATGCACTCGCATTACGTGCCAAAAAATCTTTTGCTTCATTAACGGTACCATTTTTTGCTGCTATCATAAGACCGGTATAACCATTAACATTAACCATATCTATTTCTGACTGCGGTGCTTTTCTTATCTCTTCTGATATAAATTGGTCATAGAAGCGTGAATCATCAAACCAAATTGGTTCACACAAAAGAGAACAGCAAAAAAAGGACGCTAATAAGAACGCTGCATATTTAATAGTTTTTGATTTATATAATATATTTATCATAATCACACACATCGGCTATTATGAAACAAATTTGACCATGTTCATTATAATGATACATATTTATTATTCAAACTATCAATAAAAACAAAATAATTGAATAAAAATTGCATAAAATACAGATATTTGTTTGATTTTTATAAAAACGGTGCATGTTTTTGTGACAATGTGTCATAATTATTAAAAGAAGGTCCTCATGTATAGGGGTATATAGCCATGAAAAAATTAATTTTAATCCTACTCAGCAACATGGCAGCATTACAACTTTTTTCAGCTGAAATAGCAGAAATATCACAAAATGACGTATTTAGAATATCGACCAGTTCTATGGCAAGTGAACCAAAGTCAATATGGAAATTTGAACTGAAAAATAAGGATCCTCGACCAATAGAAGTTACCCTTATAAATGGTGACAATATACTCCTGGATCAATTCACCATTAAGGCTTCTGTTGGGAATGAAGACGGGGTTGTACGCATCAGTAATATTAAGTTGGATAAAGCTATTGCTATCCTTATCATACAGAAGGAGAGATCTTCAGGATTTGTATCAACAGATGAGCTAGGTATTATTAGAGACGTAATAGTACCTGAATCTCATTTTAGTTATGAAATTAATAGTAATAATAAGACAGTATATGTTAGTTTCGATTTTGGAATATTACGCCCGCAGGGTGGCTGGGTTCTTCCGGACGGTAATTATATCACCACATCCGGACTGGAAATATCTGGATCTACTAACGTAACACAAGAGGGAATAAAAACGATATCTGTTGCCTCTTTTAATCAAATTAAGGAAAAGGCGTTGCAGAAATTGAATGAACAGTTGGCTATAATACCGCTGAGATGAGAACAGCAGCCATTTTATCGTACTTGCTGTTTGATATCGTAATTGACGCACCATCATCAAGTCCAAGATCAGTATTCTTTTTCTCCTCCAAACCATTCCAACCATAAACAACCGAAACATTTCTTTGCCCATCAAAACAACTTATGATATCCTTCTATTCCTATGAATAGCGCAACATTATACCAAAAGTTTTCTTCGAGTCTTGGATGGAACGGCTTTCTATTTGCCGTACAGAAATCATTAAGTACTATTGTTTCTTCTTTGCTCTTTTGGAAGCTCGCCACTAATGATTTCTCATTGTGGGCAGTCACCAACAGCTCCATATATCTGTTAATCCTTTGAGATCGGTTGGGCCTGTCCAAATCAGTGCCACGCTATGCCCCGGTCTTTGCACGCAATTTACATTACCATCGTCTTTTTACCAAAGTGGTCTGTGCCATTCAAATACTCGCACTTACTATCATAGGAATACCATTTCTTATCTACTACACCAGAAGTTTTCCTACCTTACTGATTGGTATTGCCTTGAGCACTTTTATCTCTGAAGGGCTCGTCAAAGTATTGCGCCTTACCTATCATGCACAGTTCCACAACAAGCAATTTAACCTCTATAATACTGCCACTATCAGTGCAGAAACGGCCGCAAACTTATTCGCCATCGCCCTCTGCCAGAACAGTTACCAACTCTTGGTCGCTATATTAGCCGCCAAACTTATCTGTTCTGTGACCTTGGCAGCCTGTGGCTTGTATGGATTGCCATCATTGTATAAAGATAAAGAGTATCCTGATCATCAAAAGATTGATGTTGATAAAACAGTAAAAGAGTGTGTTAAACATTCGGTTATTATGGCGGGGACGACATTCTTGACTAGTTTGTCTGAAAGAAACTTTTTGATACTGTTCTTTAACAGAACATTAGGTGCAGAGGCGACTAATATATTTAAGATATCTAATGACTGGGCATTATTATTTTATCGCATGGTGATCAAAACTATTGGCACTAATGATACTGCATTATTGGCACATATAGAGACGATGCCTAATAGGAAAGAGTTGTTGCCTGATGCATTCAGAAATTTATCAACGAAGATAGCGTCGCTCTGCATTCCCCTTTTAGGAGTTTTGGCTCTTTTCTTATCTTCTAATATATATGCTACGTATAACCCTTTGGTTTTTAAACTCTTTTGTATAATAGCGATTTCGTATATGATTGAGGCGTTGTTTTCTATGTATGAGCGCGTGCTGGAGGTTAAGCGCGATTATCTGCTGCTTGCGTTTTCTTATCTGCCTTATATAGCGATAATTGCGGGTATGTTTTTAGTTTCGTACTTAGGTTTAGTGAATTCGGTCATAGCGGTACAGGGCGTGAGATTGGTTCAGGTTCTCTTATGTATATATTGCGTACGTACCTATTATGCATTACAATTCCCCGTACGTTTCGTAGTGCGTCTCGCATTACTAGTGACACCAGTATGTATACTGATTCATCTCTTACTCCCCTTCTTTTATAAACTCTTAGTTATATTCGTGTCTCCCTATATGTCTCTATAAGGTATATATACGTATATAGGTATATATGGTGTATAGGTTTATATATATATGGATATAGATATGTGTGTGTATGTATCTATAGTGACTTGTGTCTGTATAACTAGTAACGTAGTAATGCTTCGAAAGTTTTAATTAAATAAGAAGTCCTTCTTGTCCGTCGTAGCTTGCCAAGCCGGTAGGCCTGGATAAGTGAAGTCGGAATATATGCTTGGTATATAGGTGTTTATCTGTGTATACATGCTTCTGATAAGAATAAGCCCCTTTTGGTTCAATAAAGTAAATATTCCTTATATATATGATTCACACAGTTAGATTCTTACGATATATGTAGATATATGTCCGCTTACTATTGTTTTATACCCTAACCTAATACTTATCTCTCTACATATGACTGTATGTCTAATATCTTTATATAATCCTTATATAATCCTTATATAATCCTTATATATACCTTATATACATTCATCCCCTCTTCTCTCCCTTTATTATTCTTTCATCAAGTTTAAAACGTAGGCGAATCCTCCACAGCCCCTACTCTGTTATACCCTCAACGATATGGCGCGGAGGGGAGACGGAGTGCCCTGTCGCGCGCCGAAGGCTGCTGCGAAGGCACTCCGTCTCCCCGACAACTAGCATGCGCATCTCTGGCCAAAAATAACTAAACTATACAGACAACAGTCGCATCCGGCCACTGTGCCTCGGCATAGCTCTCTCCATCCAATAAAAAAATATCATGTAAACAGCGCCCACATACAAGTAGCCAGGGATACAAAAATGCCCGCCTCTACTTGAGTAGCTATGGCGGGCATTTAATTATGCGACATAATTTTAATATTAAAAACTAATTCTTATTAGAACTTACGCACCATTTTCACACATTGTTCACTTCATTATTGCGAAGATGAAGATGATGCTTCATCGTGCGTCTTTTGTTTCTTCGCTGGCGGTTGGAGCGTTGCCGCCTCTTCTGACATTTCAGGCGCAGGTCTTTTTGCTCTGATTCTCGTTAATGCCTTTCTCATAGCTGGATCCATTTGTGAATCCACGGACAACAACAAGTCTATACTATTACTAGAAAGCGTATTGAAAATATCATCATCTATTGTTGCTCCATTGAGCAATGCGATAGAAATCAGTAATTCATCTAGGCCTATATGATCAGGAACTGGTGGAAGTCGTGACCAAATATAAATACCACTATTATATGCAGCAGCGATATGCTCACCGCCGAAACTGCACCATGAAATATACGAATCTTTTTGTTCTCTCAATATGTACTCCTGTTGGCCGGTAAACATGTTATAGACAGATATAGATACTCCTTTGTTACCAATGTAGTGAGAAGTAATAATATGCTTACCATCCGAGCTCCACGGCGCCCCACATAATTTCCCTTTAAACACATGCTCCCGTTCTCCGGTAGAGGCATTCCAAATATACACACTTTCGTATGTACCCTGACCAGCAAAACGTTGTCCATCAGGACTCCATGATGGATTAATAAACGTTGCATCGCTACTTAATACATGTTCTTCTTTTCCAGTGGAAGCATTCCAAATACGAATATCACCAAACGACACGGTAGAAATATGTTCACTATTAGGACTCCATAAAGCCTTGGCATACTTTGTTTGGCCAATTAATGTATGTTCTAATTGTCTAGTAGAGACATTCCAAACGTACACACGACCGTTGAAACCTACATTAGTAGTAATAATATGTTCACCATCAGGACTCCATGATATATCAATCATAGGTATATCGATCATACCCTCAGTTAATATATACTCTTGTTGTCCGGTAAAGGCATTCCAAACATATGCCATTCCGCTTTTAGATACAGTAGCGATCTTGCTACCGTCAGGACTCCATGATACCGGTCTTATATCCTCTTCAGACCCTATAGACCTTATATTACCATCCAATGTATGCTCTACTTTACCTGTAGAGATGTTCCAAATAGAACCAATTCCACCTTCCGATACGGTAATAACGCGCTTACTATCGGGACTCCAGGATATTGAGTGAACACTATGCACTTTACTAGAGGACAATGTACGTTCTATTTTTCCGGTAAAGACATTCCAAATATGTGCCTTACCACCCTTAAAACCCGCAACAATATACTGACCATCCGGGCTAAACCCACCCATAGTTAGTAAGTTGCTAGCAAACTTTATAGTAAGGGAATTTTTTACCGTTAAGGGATACAAACTGGTTGGTGTGCACATTGTATATTTTGCCGGCATAGTAAGCTGCGCGAGCTTATCTTTCTGTTCCATCAAATAGCTTGCCAGCTCTTGTATTTTCTGCTTGGAAAGCGCAATTGTTTTAAGTTTATCTATGTCTAAAAAATTTATTGCGAGAATGAGATGAAAAATCAACTCAGGTGCAACTTTATTTAAAGACTGCTCTATGTTCAATTTATTCTGAGGAAGCAGTCTCAATATTAAATCAAATGCATCCGGGGCCACATTTTCTACAGGTAAGGATATCGTATCTTCTTTCTTAAAAGATCCGGATCGCTCTCTTTGTACAAAGAGAGATTCTTTTTGTAATAATTTTAATTGTTCAGATGATAAAGTAATCCCCTTTACTATCTCGTTGTTTTCATCAACAAACTGGACCCGTACTTGATTGGCATGCAGCGTTCCGGAAAGTAGCGCTAATGTCTCTTGATCAACGTCGGCTATGGGTAAGGATATCATGCTTCGATTATTAAAGAACTCTGGCGACAGTTTTTTGAAATAAGCTGATTCTTGCCGTAATAACTGTAATTTTTCAGGTGACACAGAGAATTTTCTTATTGCTTGATGATTATCATCAAGAAGATTGATCCGTACAGTTTTCGCAATAAAATCGCGTCCCATCCCGTGCGAGATAGGCTGTAACAACCAACACAATAGCATCAAGATTATTAAACTATTTTTATTCATAAAGTCTCCCTATTTAAAATATTTCTGCAGAAAGGGCTACTAAGCGTGTCACACCATTTCACCCATTCTTAACTTTATTATTGAGGTGATGAAGATGATGCTTCCTCTGACTTGCGCGTCTTTTTTTTCTTCGCTGATGGCTGTAGCGCTGCCGCTTCTTCTGTCATTTCATCTGCAGATCTTTTTTTTCTTGCACTTTCTAATACTTGTCTCATAGCTGGTTGTATTCGTGAAGCAGGATTATTACTCGCAGCCAATAGCAAGTCTATGGTATTACCGGAAATCATATTAAAAAGAGCGTTGTCTATCTTTGCGCCATTGATTAATGCAGTAGAAATCAGTAATTCATCTAGAGTTATATCAACAGGCATTGTTGGAATAGACCAAATGCGTGCCGTTTTATCATTAAACACCCCAACGACCTTTTTACCATCGAGACTCCATAATGCCGATACGATTAGACTGCCTCTAGGGCCTGATAATACTAGCTCTAGTTGTCCTGTAGCAATATTAAAAATACGCGCCGTATTACCAGATAAAACAATAATATGTTGACCATCAGGACTCAATGATTGCGCACGCTCACCCTGATTAATCTCCTGCTCTAATTGTTGTCCTACAGGAATATTTAGAATGCGCGCAGTATTGTTCTCTGATGAAAGCCAAATATATTTATAATTTGGATTACGATCTATTGGCTGACCATCGGAGAAATAAATAACTTGCATCTCTTCGTCAAGACGTCCCGTAAGAATATGGCCATCAATACTCCAAGAAGCTAATTCAGTCACATATTCGCCGCCAGGTAATGTATATTTTAACTTACCATTAGAAGCATCATAAATATGCACCTCTCCATATAAAACAAGAAGAGAACTGCCATCAGGACTCCATGATGCTTCTTGACCACGCAATCTATACTTCAGTTGACCATTAGAAGCATTATAAATATGTACAACATCATCTTGCACCGTAAGAATAGAGCTCCCGTTGGGATTCCACAATGCTTCTGAGCCAGGCAATGTACGCACGAGACTACCGTTAGATATCCTCCAAATATATGAGTTATCTTCAGAACTAGTGATAACATGGCTGCCATCAGGACTCCATGCTGCCGATGAAAGTGGAATCAAATTATTACCTCCCCTTCTGGTGCGTCCTGAAAAGGCATGCTCTAGTTTACCGGTAGAGGCATTCCAAATACGCGCAATACCATCATTAGATGCAGTAAGAACATGCTTACTATCCAGGCTCCATACCGCTGAAGAACATTCATCATCATGTCGTAGAATAAGGGAGTTTGTGATGGTAAGAGGATATATATCGGATATAAAATTATGAGGGGAGCACATCGTATACTTTGCAGACATGGTAAGCTGTGCAAGTTTGTCTGGGAAACCCATTAAATGGGTAGCCAATTCTTGTATTTTTGGTTTAGAAAGTACAACTGTTTTCAATTTACCTATGTCTAAAAAGTTAACCATGAGAACAAGATTAAAAATCACTTCTGGCGCTACTTTATTTAAGTGCCGCACTATTGCTTCTTTACTCTGAGGAAGCAATCTGAGCACCAGATCAAATGCATCAGGGTCTGCATTGTCTATAGGCAAGGTTATTACTCCTTGCTGTTCAAAAAGTTCAGGTGGAAGCCCGTTGAAATAGGTTGATTCGCGCTGGAGTAATTGGAGTTGTTCGGGTGATACTAGAATACTTCTGATCACTTGATTATTGTCGTCAACGAAATTGATATGCACCAAATTTGCAATAAAATTGATACCCTTACCTTGCTCCATCCCATACGCAACCGGGTGAAACAGCAAACAAGATAGCACCGCAATTATTATACGACTTATATTCATTAGAATCCCCCCATTTAAATGATATGCATCCCACCTTTTTATTGATTCTACTATACCACTCGCCCCCAAAACAATACCTAGGGCACTATGAGCGCTAAACTTTAACATTTAAAATATAAAGAAAGTTGAGCGAAGCTGACTAAGATTTTTTGCGTTAAAAATTTGACATGCTACTATTTTTTACCTTATAATAAGGTTAATTTTAAATAAAAAAGAACTAGAATAAAATTAAACAATTATTCAAAGCAAAAGGAGCCAAAAATGGCTAAAAAAATAATCGGTATCGACTTGGGTACAACCAACTCGGTTGTTGCCTTTATGGAGGGCGGGGTCGCCAAGGTTATCCCTAATAAAGAAGGCGCCAACACTACTCCATCCGTGGTCGCTTTTACCAAAGATGACAAACGCTTAGTGGGTGTATTGGCAAAGCGCCAAGCTATCACCAACCCGGAAAACACCATTTTCTCATCCAAGCGCTTTATTGGCATGTCATATGACCAACTAAAGCCTGAGGACAAACAAGTCCCTTACAAATTAGCGCGCCGCTCAAATGGTGATGTTGCTATCGTAGCACAGGGTAAAGAATATACCCCGCAAGAAATTGGTGCAGCAGTATTAGCACAGCTTAAGCAAACCGCTGAAGACTACTTGGGCGAAACCATTACCGAAGCAGTTGTCACCGTTCCTGCTTATTTTAACGACTCACAAAGACAAGCAACCAAAGATGCCGGTCGCATTGCCGGTCTTGATGTAAAACGTATCATCAATGAGCCGACTGCCGCTGCATTGGCATATGGTCTTGATAAAAAGAAAAGCGGAACCATTGCGGTATTCGACTTTGGTGGCGGGACATTCGATATCTCTGTCCTAGAAATTAACGAAGGCGTTATCGAAGTTAAATCAACCAATGGCGATACTCACTTGGGTGGTGATGACGTTGACCAAAAATTAATTAAATATTTGGCTGACGAGTTTCAAAAAGATCATAACATTGATTTACGCAAAGACAGCATGGCATTACAGCGCTTAAAAGAAGCTGCTGAAAAAGCTAAGATCGAGCTTTCAAGCCTGCATGAGACAGAAATCAACCTTCCGTATATTACTGCTGATGCGACTGGTCCTAAGCACTTGGTGCTCAAGCTCTCTCGTGCAAAATTAGAATCATTGTGTGAAGATATCTTCAGACGCTTGTTGGAGCCATGCAAAAAGGCTATGCAAGATGCGCAATTGAACAAAGAAGCAATTGATGAAGTTATTCTTGTTGGTGGTTCAACCCGTATTCCAAAAGTACAAACATTGGTAAAAGATTTCTTTGGTAAAGAGCCAAACAGATCAGTAAACCCGGATGAAGTTGTTGCTCTTGGTGCCGCTATTCAAGGTGGTGTACTTGCCGGTGATATTACCGATGTATTGCTTCTTGATGTTACTCCACTATCATTGGGTATTGAGACTCTTGGCGGTGTAATGACTAAGTTGATCGAGCGCAATACCACGATTCCAACCCGCAAATCACAAGTATTCTCAACTGCAGAAGATAATCAAACTGCGGTAGATATTCGCGTGTTCCAAGGTGAGCGTGAATTCGCAAAAGATAACAAGATGCTTGGCCAATTCCGTCTAGAAGGTATTCCTGCAGCGCGTCGCGGTATGCCACAGATCGAAGTTACCTTTGATATTGACGCAAACGGTATTGTACACGTGAGCGCAAAAGACAAGGCTACTAACAAAGAACAAAAGATCACCATTACCAGCAGCAGCGGATTAAGCAAAGAAGAAGTAGAACGCATGGTGCAAGAAGCTAAGTCCCACGAAGCTGAAGATAAAAAAGCGCGTGAAGCTGTTGAAAAACGCAACAACCTTGACGGCTTAGTATTGAATATCGAGAAGACCCTCTCTGAGAATAAAGACAAACTTTCAGAGTCAGACATTCAAGTAACACAAGCTGCTCTTGAAAAAGCAAAACAAGCATTAAAAGATCATGCTGATAATGCAGAAGAATTGCAAAAAGCTACCGATGAGCTTATTCAAGCTTCTCACAAAGTAGCTGAGCTCTTGTACAAGCAAGGAGGCGCTGATCAAAATGCGACAGGTTCAACAGAAAACAAAAATCCTGAAGAACCTATAGACGCTGAAATCAACGAGTAAGCATACTCATAATAACAACTCCAAGAAGAGAGATTCATTTCACGTGAATTTCTCTTCTTTTTTTAAATACTTTTTCATCCGCCTAACCCCTTCGATACAGCTTTTTTATTTTTCATGTCGATTGACTAATTTTATTCAAAGATAGTATCCTGAGCGTATATAACTTGACTCAACGTAGAATAACCATATCTTATTATACCTTTGTTTAAAGGATACCCTATTATGGTGAAACGCATACTTCTATTGTTAGTGTCCCTACATACACTTCAATCTTCCGATGCTATTATTATCCTTTTTCCAAGCCTACTTACCAACTCAATGGTGAATGGAAAAAGATATAGTCCCGCCAATGAAACAACAGTTGGCGATATTGTCACAACAAGCAAAGAATATTATCTGAAACATATGTCTCCACTTTTTAATGAAACGGTAAAAGATGCTATTTTTTATTTAACTGCTTCCTATTTGTGTATGCAACCATCATTCAATCCTTATGAAGACAGCAAGCCATTAGCGCCAGATAGTACTATCGATGACATGAAAAAAAAGTATCGTACTGATCGCTTCAGTTTAAAATATGGCTCTCCAAAAAAAACAAAACGAAAACGATTGGTATCAACACAATAAGTCATTAATTAAGGAGGTTATTATATGAAATCTAGTCTTATACTATTGCTCATGTGTATTCATGTCACTTCATATGCGATGGAAAATAGTACCCAGGAAAAATCTAAACAGCAGTTGGTATTACTATTTTTAAAAGTATTACCCGCAGAGAATCGTTTTTTATTTTTTCCTATTACTGAACAAACAGTATTGAGAGAAGTTATAGAACATCTACACTCTCATTTTGTATCCGGTGTGCCGCTAAGCACCGCTAATTATATAATTACTCCGCAAGAAGCGCATAAATCAGTAAAAACATTTAACCTTGAAAGATGGGGCTCCAAAAAAATGTTTCCAATAATAAAACTTTGTAAATCAAATATATTTTTCGTTGAACAATTAAATCAAAATAATAGTTATACAAACAAAACTACACCTAAGGTCCCATCATTGAATTTGAGTAAATTACCGGATAAAACAATAGGGAAAAGATGATTAATAACCATTCTTTTTCCTATTGTTTTATAAAGTGCGTATTAACGCTTACAATCTTTTGAGCATGCTGCGAAGAAAGATACAAGACTCATAACACCGGCAATACCAATAAGATAATATAATGGGTTGATTATGCTTGGCGAGATCATCATACCAAGCTTTTCAACCAAGTTGTAACCAAAGGGAGCTAATCCTAATGAAATAGCACCAAACGAGGTCAACAACCATGATGCTTTAGCCGCAATTCCCATAGTACCTTTGTTACAAAACATACAATTCTCCTTTTTATAGATAATTTGTAAAAAATATAACTACTCTTCTTCTAAATACCATAAAACAATAACCAGTTCAATAATCATCTTCTATTGTGCATATAAAGTTGAAAAAAGCTCTATTTTGACGCACACTAAAGTATAGATAATAGAAATTTGTACAGCACATAATCCAGGATATTTATTTAATGACTATTCAAGCCGGTCTTGTCGGGTTACCAAACGTAGGCAAATCAAGTTTATTCAATGCCCTTACCAAATCATCGGTCCCTGCAGAAAATTACCCATTCTGCACCATTGACCCTCATATGGCCATCACTTATGTGCCCGATCGCCGTCTTGATGAAATGCAACGCATCTATGGGTCAAAAAAAGAGATTCCCGCTACCGTAAACTTTGTTGACATTGCCGGCCTGGTAAAAGGTGCTGCATCGGGACAAGGCTTGGGTAATCAATTTTTAAGCCATATTCGTGAAGTAGATCTTATTCTCCATGTACTCCGCTGCTTTGAAGATGCTAATATTCTTCATTCGGGTGAAACTATAGATCCGTTGGCAGACTATGAAATAATTATCTCCGAACTTATGCTCAAAGATCTTGAATCAGTAGATAAACGACTCCAAAGAATGGACAAACTTATTAAAGCAGCAAGCAGCAAACCGGCAGAGAAAAAAGAGCTCGAGGCGGAAGAAGCATTGCTCAAGGCACTTGTGCCCGCACTGAATGCTGCTGATTTAAAGGCAGTACATCAGCTGACCAAAAATGCACCAAGTACTATGATTCCCCTCTTGTCGGCAAAGAACTTTTTGATTATTGCTAACGTTGCCGAAGATGAACTTGATAATGATGGATACAAAAATAATAAACATTATCAAACATTGGTGGCCACCTTTGGCGTTGATCGTGTAATTCCGGTATGTGCAAAAGTAGAATATGAGTTGTCTCAACTGAGCAATGAAGAAGTACAAGAGATGATGGGGCTGCTGGGTATGAAGCAAAGCGGCCTTGACCGTATCATTCAACAAACGTATAAACACCTTGGTCTTATCACCTTCTTTACCTGTGGGCCACAAGAAGCGCACGCTTGGCCCATTAAAAAAGGCATGACAATCAGACAAGCAGCGGGAGAAATTCACTCAGACTTGGAACGTGGTTTTATCTGTGCTGATATTTTTAATTGCGAAGATCTGATTAAAGCAGGTAGCGAAGCAAAACTGAAAGAAATAGGCAAGTTACGCACTGAAGGGCAAGATTATATTGTCCAAGATGGTGACGTAGTGCATATCAAATTTAACGTATAATATATTTGGAGGTTACATGTTCAAAAAAATAGTAGCGTCTTTGTTGCTGATGATGGTTATTTCGTCGCAATATGGCATGGCACCAAAAGAGATTGACGGCAAAGATATAACATATCGTGGTAAATTAAGCTGGGCCACGAGTGACATTTTGCAAGCGATAGAAGATGACGGTGTCATAAGTGACAATCATATAGCCATCATAGCCTGTTTTACCGCATCGCGAGAAACACAAACTGCATCACTCAGACCAAGACCATTAGTGTTATGGCCTGATACCGATAAACAACTAATTTTGTTTAAGCTATGTGATCTTCTCAAGGTGAGCACAGACGATAAAGACTCATACATTGAGTTATTAACGGAACCAACACAATTAATAAAAGTACCAATGCATGATTACTCCGTTGAACTTAAAGACACAAAAATTAGTGACACCATTATAAATCTTTATTACCAACTTCATCTTAAAAGATGGTCCTCTATTCACAAACTTCATGTATATGAACATAATACGTGGAAGAAGCTTCCAATAGTCAAGCATTATCCCTATTGGATACCCGCTCATTTGAATCGACTGCCATTCATTAAATATGTATCTACTGATGATGCTACTTCGACTGATAGCTCAAATGATAAAATTCCTTTGCCTTTTTAAAGATAAAAATATGTCCCTATTTTTTGATATGAGGCATATTTTTTAATCATCAAGCCATACTATTTTGGATCACGAGAGTTTCTTCTGCCTTCAGGGCGTACTTCTCTGTTGTGGCGACGTTCTCCTCTATGTTGTTGGCGATCTTGCATTGCGCCATGACTATACAATTGATCTGCGTATAGCGACGACCCGGTTATTAATAACGCAATAGCCAGCGTAGTATTAATCTTCATAATAAATTCCTTTTTTCTCATTTATAATCCATTAATCGAGAGAGCTTTTTTAGGCTCTCTCGATTATTTTACTTTATCTCTTTTTCACTTATTGTAGGTGGAATATAACCTTGTGCTTTATCGGTTACATTTGCCTTGTAACCTACTTGAGCCGGGGTACCTTGAGATTCCACTTGGGCCTTAGTCGCTTCTTCGCTTACTGGCGGAATATACCCTTGTGCTTTATTGGTTAAATCTGTTTGGCACTTTGCCTGAGCTTGTGTACCCGCTTGGTAACTTACTTGATCTGGAGTAGCTTTAGTGGTTATTGGAGTAGTAGTACCCGGATGCACTATAACTGATTGATGAAGCTCTTTTTTCTCTGGTTTTACGGTAACCGGACCATAGGGCTGAATACGATACATTCCCGAGCCCGACAATTCGTCTCTCGCTTGACCATAAGGATGCTTTACAACTGGTTCCTTTCCTTTATAAGGTAAGGCATGTACTTCACCATTATCATCATGAATAATCGGTTCACCATAAGGTTGAATACGATAAGTGTTATCCACCACTGTATCATCGGGATTTACTACAACCGGACCATACGGTAATATTCTATAAGGTCGATCCACATCATAGGCAACATCAGATACAACATCCGCTGCACCAGACGCGACGTCAGATGCAGCAGAAGCAACGTCAGACGCAATTTCGCCAATTAATGCTTGTGCTACTGAAGCAGATAAAAATAAACCTAAGGCTATAAAAGCCGTTTTTTTGATACTTTTCATAATTTTACTCCTTACTAAGTTGTGCGCCATCTCGGGCGCACATAAAAAGCCCCGCATTAAAAAATGCAGGGCATATCTTTATTTTACTTCGCCATTTTGTGAGTCTCTAGACGTTCACGTCTTTCTTCACGGCGATCTTGTCTTTCTTGACGACGTTGTTCTCTACGTTCTTGACGATCTCTTACCGGTCCATGACCGTAGAATTGATCAGCATATAATGATGAACCGGTTATTAACAGAGCAATAGCAAGTGTGGTATTAATCTTCATAAAATCTCCTTTTTTCTCATTTCTCTAACGTTATAATCTACCTATAAAGTAATCAGGAGAGCTTTTTATAAGCTCTCCTGCTAAAACTTTATTTCAAGTCTTTTTCAGAAACTGTTGGTGGTATATAACCTTGTGCCTTGGTGTTCGGTAGATCTTGATAAGTTGTCATATCATCAGCACCTGTTTGTTTGATTACACTAGTCGTAGTAGGCTCTTCTGTAGAACCTGCTTTATAACCTACCTGAGCTGGCGTACCGGCTTGGTAGCCCACTTGCGCAGTTGTACCTGCTACCGGAGCTTGATAACTAGTTGGTACTTTACCATATGCGCCTGGTTCAGCTTGGTAACCTACTTGAGCAGAGGTACCTTCTGGGTGAACCATTACCGGACCGTGAGGCTGAATTTTATAAGTCCCTCCGGATCCTGCATAATTACCAGGCTGTGCAGTCTTATCGGGATTCACTACAACCGGACCATGAGGTAAAATACGATATTGTCCGTTTGTTATTTCTTGTGCTCCAGCTCCTGCATACTTACCAGACTCAACTATAGCTTGTGCTATTGAAGCAGATAACAATAAACCTAAGGCTATAAAAGCCGTTTTTTTAATAGTCTTCATATACTATCCTCCTTTTTAAGATTTACTACATCATTATTATTAAAATTTTCTTCCTCCTACGCTTATCCGTGCCATCAGGATCGGCAAGCTCCGGCGGACAAGCCACCCCATTTTGCCTGTACCATTATCTGGTCACCGGCTTCCCCTCAAAAAAAATATATCTTCGTGCTGCACCGGGCATCATCTTATGCTGCTGCTCTGGATAATAGGCACCCACATAATTGCTAAATTGCAAATGCGGTGGTGTCCCTGTTGCAGATACTTTGGCCACGTATACTTCTCCTACAATAGAATCAACGGCGTGAAGTGTGGCATCGTTTGAGCAATAAATACAACCGTTCTTAACCAATACTGCTTCTTGAGAAATAGTGTTTAGAGAATCAGAATCAGCCTCAAAATAACAGGTTTGTCCATTCTTTATTCCTCCTGTTGTATTCAGAAGTAAAAACAAAGAAACAAGCAATTGTTTTAACTTATTTTTATAACAAATCATAATCCCTTTTTCCCTTGTTCTCTTCTTATTGCATCTTATATTACTATATTAATACAAATAGAAAGATTATATCAACAATTTAGTCCTTATTTAAGCATATTTTTTATTCATTATTGAGGATATATGGTATACTATCTTCTGTATAAAGAATATTGTATAGTTACTAAGCCAGCTCAACTAGGGCCGGTATAAGTAGTAAAGCACCATAATAACCCATTGATTTGTAATACATATGAAAAGAAAAAAAGGCTTTTTCTCTATATCTGCGGTAGCAAAAATGTTTTCTGTCCATCAACAGACCATACGCTTGTATGAAAAAGAGGGTCTTATTACTCCCAAGCGCTCAGAAGGTAATACCCGTCTCTTTTCTGAAGAAGATGTTAATAGGCTTGAAGAGATTATGTACCTCACTCATCAACTTGGTATTAATCTTGCTGGCGTTGAAATGATCTTTAAGCTTAAAAAGCAGATCAGTAAGATGCAAAAAAATATGAACAAGCTATTTGATGAAACACAACAAGAGCTTGATAAAGAGGCTGAAGCACCTCAGCAAGCAGTAAAAGCAAGTGCGCGCGCCTTAGTCAGAATTAAAAGTCAGACAAAAGGACAGCGAAACATACAAGAACTATTACCCGCTCCTGAAAAAGCAGAAAAAGGTAGTAGAAAAGAACACGATAATAGTGTTGAAAATTGGGAAGTTGAGTATGATGATGATTAGGTTTATCGCCTAACCCTTCGATACAGCGGCCACGGGCCGCCACTCAGCGGCAGCCCGGCGTAGTCTGCCCGTCGTCGCTCTTCGAGCTTTTTCGGGCTCTTGATCATGGAGCCTGACGAAGCCGTTAGGCGAAGACACGGCCAAGCCTGACTGTGTCCGCCGTAGTCTGCCAAGTCTGAAGACGTGGATAGACGAAGGAGGAAGGCCTGGGTAGACGTAGACGTGGGGCGAGCGGCGGGAATACACTTCTATATTGAAGAATGAAATGCTCCTCGAAGCAAGCTTCGGGGAATTGACCCGCAGAGATTAAATGGGACCTTATGCACAATAAGTTTTTATCAAAAACATGCAAAAGGCCGCTCGTGGTGAGTGATTTCGAAGAAATCGTATCGAACCATGCGGCCACTAAAAAAAATTATGACAACAATAGCCACGGAGGCATACCTCATGTTCGCAAATTACATTAAAACTACTCTACTCCTTGGAGTACTCAGTGCAATGCTACTCTGTATTGGTATGCTTATTGATGGCACCACCGGCCTGACCATCGCACTCATCTTAGCCATAATTTTTAATGGCGTAGCTTATTTTTATTCGGATCGCCTGGTGTTGCGTATGTACAAGGCACAACCGCTCGACAAAAACAGATACGCATATGTGTACAAAATAATGCAAGAATTATGCGACGCCATGCAGCTGCCTATGCCAAAGCTCTGGATTATCCAAGCCCCTATGGCTAATGCTTTTGCAACGGGACGCAACCCTCAAAATGCTTCTGTTGCGGTCACCAGTGGCATTTTGGAATTATTGGACAAAGATGAATTACGCGGCGTGCTGGCGCATGAACTCGCTCACGTACAAAATCGTGATATTTTAATCAGCACCATCGCCGCAATGATGGCAACGGCAATCGGCTACTTGGCAAGCATGGCCCGCTACTCATTAATGTTCCGCTCATCATCAAATAATAAAAGAAATAATAATGTTTTTGTTATGTTGATCGTGGGAATTTTGGCACCTATTGCTGCAACTATTATGCAATTGGCGGTGTCACGCTCACGTGAATATGGCGCCGATGAAACAGGTGCCTATGCCTGTCATGATCCACTCGCACTTGCAGCAGCATTAGAAAAATTACATGATCAAACAAGACAAACAACTACGCAAGCACAACAGGCCGGTTATGCAAACATTGCATCACTCTTTATTGTAAATCCACTAAATGCGCAGACAATAAGCACCTTATTCTCAACGCACCCACCATTGGAAAAGCGTATTGCGCGCTTGCATCAAATACATCAAAAAATGTAAGGAGACTCCTACATGGACCACAATACAATGAACGAAGAAAACGAAAGCACTCAATTTGTCGTATCATATGAGCTCGTCGCACTCTTGCGCTGGCTGATAGAAAATGATCTTGATAAATTAAAAAAGATGATTGTTAAATCATATAGTGCGGGCCTTAAAGAAGATATTCGCCGCATTCAGAATAAACAAGAAGAAATAACGGTAGAAGATATTCATTTTACCATTCTTGAATTCTTGAGCATGATGGACACCCTCATTAGCGAAACCATACAAGAAAAAGTGACACAAACGGCTCTTGAGAAAAACTTAATGCCGGCAATAGAACATATAGATTCAGCTATTTGTGATGATGCTACGGTACGCTCAAGCATAGAAAAAGCAACGGCAAGCAACACTGCCGAAAATCCGCGCACGGTGCTCTACAAAGAACTGCTCAAGCGCTGGAGGCCAAATAAAAAGATGGTTATAAATTAACTATAATGACATTATAAACAAAAAAAGAGGATGACCTGTGGAGATCATCCTCTTTTTTGTTATGTACTAAAAATAATCACGCCTCATTTGACGTATATTAGATTCTTCATCAGAATAATCAGAAAAAGGACTATGGCATCCTGCTCTATTGTCTGTATTTTCTGCTTCACTTGTAGTACTCGCATCTGTTGCAATGCTTGTAGTAGCTTCTGCATTCAACATTGGGAATGGGATTGGGCTATACAACCTTGGCATTAGTACCCGTGCCATAGCTGTTTTTGTAGGGCTTCTTTGTGATTTAATAACGTCTGCTAACATGCCGTAAGCCTTGTCTAAGTCCTTTCTAACCTCTTCAATGTCGTTATCTGTTACCGTCTTATCTAGAAGAACGAGAGCCAATAATGTTTTTGCACGATCTTTAATTAATAAATTATGATTTTGATTAGAAAGTTTTTTTAATTTTTTAACAAAATATTTTTTAAAATCCTTATCATTATTTTGCAAGACTGAGGACTTATTAGTTATGGACACGTCATAAGTATTGTACGAGAGAACAATTTCATAACGAGCCTTAAGCTGTGCATAGGGATTACCGCCTGCTTGCATTTACACTTTGTTGTAATCGTGCTGCATTATTAATTGGTGTTCATCCTGCGCATATAATGATGATGCTATAATAAACATGCTTATTATATGCCATTTGTTCAACATATTAGTTCTTCTTTCTTGCCTCAAAAATTTCTTTACACGCTCTCATTAGAATCAAAATTCAAATTCACCATCTGATCTTGTTCATTAGTATTAGCTACTTCTTGAGGGATATATTTTTGCAAACATTGTTGTATATGGTTTTGAGAATCAATTATTTTTTGCTCCTTTATAGGCGTTTTATATGTCGCTGCGGCAGCAATAATAAACCCTAACACACCAAGAACGCCTGCTACACCCTCATTTGCACGACCATACCCTGACAATGCTAAACCTATACAGATAAGATTTATCGCTCCTCCGCCTAGCATTGCGCCGGCAATTATCGGTATTGTCTTTCTGTTTCCACAGCAATATTTCGTATCAAAATGTTGTCTTTTTCTTACAACTACAAGCTGTGAGTGCTCCAGTGAATCTTTACAAAATTGCACGCGCTCCTCTGGTGGTACACAGCTGAGCAATGTGCCAAACTCATGATCATCGCTCTTCCCTATTTTTGTCTTCAAACGCTTAACTAGCGCATCTTTTTCAGATAGAACCATCGAAGATGAAGGTAGTGTTGCCATTTCAACATCCATAGAGTTGCTTGATGAAGCTCGATCCATTGCACACAATGATGATGTCATGATTAATACACTGACTACATGCCATTTATTCAACATACTGATTTTCCTTCCTTCTTGCCTCTAGAATTCTTTATACCATCTCATCAGGATTAGAAGTCGAACTCACATTTTGATCTTGTTCACTAGTATCAGCTGATTTTTGCGGAATATACTGTTAACAATTAATGCTTACTTTTCATCCATCGATACAAATACTGTTTTTTATTTACACTGAACCCGACTCTGATTCAGAAAATCATCTTCTTCAGGCTGTTGGCCTTGCACTGTTGCTCCTTTCAAACCAATTGATGCGAGCACCCCTCCTCCGATCATCAGTCCAAGGGAGACAGGAACCCACATTATAGAGTCTATTGATAAAACACTGCCGGTAGCAGTCGCAATTCCAATTCCCCCGCTCAGCAATCCTCCTATAGTAGTTAATGCATATGCTGTCATGGTAACCTTATGACTGTTGCAACAAATTGGCTTTTCAAAAAAATTATTAATCTTCTGACAACACTTCAATGGTGTATTGGTATTCAAACTTTGTTGCGATGAAACCTTCTTTATTAATGATTGCTTGTTATCCATTGCACAGAGCGATGATGTAATAATTAACACGCTGATTATGTGCCATTTATTAAACATATTATTTTCCTTCTTTAATAATGATAATTAACCTCTCAATTTACTTCGCCAACATATCATCAAAAAATCCTAATTCAGTCAATACTTCGCGCACTTCAAATAGTGGTAATCCTATTATAGTCGTGTATGAACCATCTATAGTTTTTAAAAATTGCGATCCAAACAACTCAATCGCCACTGCGCCTGATGCGGTCAAACCCCACGATTTTTCTAAATAGATATCAATCCATTCATCAGGTACATCAAAGAGATAATGGGCTGACACCACGCGCTCAATGCGCGCTTCTTGTTGCCATGCGCCGTTGTGATATATTTTGCGCTCAATGCAAAAGGCTGTTGCCAAGTGAATCATGCTATTTTTATTATCTTTAATTTTTTTGATTGCATCGGCACGGTCAGCAGGCTTACCATTCAACTTGCCATGCACATCAGTAGATAACGTATCTGCAGTGAGCACAAAACAACGATCGCCCTGCGTACTATGTGGCAGAATAACATGTTCCATTTTATACGCTGCGATTGCTGCGACTGCTTGCTCAAGCGGCACATTCCAATCACATACTGATTCATCAGCATCTTGATTGGCAAGTACAAAAGGGATTTGCGCTTCTCGTAATAACATTTGTCGTGATTGTGATTTTGAACCGAGAAAAAGTGTGTGTTGCATAATAATTCATCCCTCATATTCTGCAAAGCGCGGCTGCTCAATGTCATCAATAATTATTTTTTCTGCAAACATTTCGTATGGCCTGTCCCACAAAAGATCTTTGTTATCCAATGCATAATAAATAACACGGCGCTGTGAATCGGTGATTTTTTCATGATCATGTATAACACCTGCCTCGGTATCAACTGCTATAGCAAAAACTTTGTATAAATTACCTTTATAATGTTTGTAAATTTGCCCAACTTTAATTGTTCGTGGTTCTTTTTGTTCTGCCGCAGAGAGAGACATAGCGATTCCTGTTACAAGTAATAGTGTTATTTTTATCATCTTCATTATAATTACCCCTAACTGGTAATGAAAATATTAATTCAAGCAACATAGTGCTTTAAATGCCATACGTTGTTTATTCACCTCTTCAAATCCTGCAAGTTGCTCAAATTCTGCAATCCGTTTTTCACATACGATAGGAAAGCCGTTTTCTGCCTTGTCTGATTCTTTATTGTTAGATAAGCATTCAAAAAAATTCATCTTTACTAAATGCAGCGCCAGCTGATAATTGATCGATTGCTGCTCAAGAGCTCTTTTTGCCGTAGCCAGATTACCGGTAGCATTATAAAGATCAACAGCATGTTTTGCTAGTGCACCTATACCAACTAATGATGATATCGGCTCAAAAGATTGCGTTGTACTTATACACAACATTAAAGCAACTATTAGTTTTATTTTCATAATAATATCCTCATATAATGTAACATTCAGATTACCCACAAGATATCAATATATTAGATATCAGTCGAAAATAATACACGCATAATGAATAAAAAATCTGAAATCAAAAACAAAAAAATATATAAACCCTATCCCAACATGCATTATTGCTATCGGAATTAAAAAGTTGCTAACATGAATTTGTGACAGTAAAAATAGTAAAAATAAAAAAGGAGTTATCATGGCTAAAAAGAAAAACCCATCACAAAAAAAATATTCTAAAGCTTCTCAAAAAGAAGTAGAAAAAGAAATGCACCATTACAAAGAAGGCAAAGCGCATTCAGGTAAAGCTCTTGCGCCGGTAGAATCACGCGAGCAAGCAATTGCTATTGGCTTGTCTAAAGCACGTAAAAAAGGTGAGAAAGTTCCTAAAAAACCAACCAAGGCACGCTCAACACGCGCACGCAAAACAACAGCGACTAAATCAAAATCTCGCACAAAAAAAGCCGCGTCAAGCCGTTCAAAACGTTAATTTTTTGATGTTGAAAAAGGCACTGCGCTAAAAGGAGTGCCTTTTTCAAGAATTCCTTTTTAGCTGATTCAGAACATCTTCAATGGTATCAAAGATGATATTTTTAATTATGTTAAACGCCTCAACAGATATTCCATGTTTCATATAGTACAACGTATCTACAGCGCCATACAGCGCGTCTTTTTCATTCAGTCCAAGCATCTTGATAACTTCTTTTACCTGTTCTGCAGAATCGCTTTCTATTTCTAACATCGGATCAAGTCCCGGCCAAGTATCAATGGTTATGATAGCGCCATGCAATTCCCATGTTTCGCGGTAGTTTTCTTGATATGATGTTGCGGCTAAACCAATTGTATCAAAGAGTTGTTTTGCTTTGTGAAAATCATCGGTAGTGATTTCGATCTCACGCACACCATCAATAGTAGTGGGATTAATTATTTCTTTAATGGTAATGGTAGTTTTAATGCCTTCATCTCGTATGCGCAGCCATTTTTTATCTGCGAGTTGATAAATGACACGCCGCATTAATGTCTCTTGTTGTTTTAGACGAGCGCCGACATTATGTAATAACGCTCTAAAATCGTCTTTGGATATGGGAAAAAATTTTGCTTCGAATTCTGTTTGCATAGTATCAAAAAAGAGCACCGCGCTGGCGGTGCTCTTTTTATTATTTTTAACTTTTTGTTACTTGGTTATTATTTTCATTCGCTTTTTCAGGCGATCCATAGAAATCTTTGTGTGAAGCCAACACTTTGTAAGCATCTTCTTTTTCTTTAAATCCTAATGGTTGTGATTGTGCCAAATGCTTAGCGGGATTTATAACAAACGAATCAGCTAGAGTGCTAGCCTGTTGTAACTGACGCAATGATGCTACACGATTAACTAAGTGAGGATGTGTTGAAAAAATTTCAGCAAACCAGAACGCCAAACCTTTTTGGTTTTGGGCCTCAGCAAGTAAGACATTTACATTAACTTTTTTATAGAGTTCCTTGCCTGCGGCAAGAATCAAAATACCTTTTTCGGCCCCTTCAGGCGATAAAGCATATCCGATATTATCACAGGTATATTCGCATGCTCTGGAATAGGCACTTCTAAGGAAGGGTATTAAGCGTGCCGGCAACAATAACAACGATTTTAATCCGGAAACATGTCCTCTTTTGATATGGCCCAATTCATGACCTATAATGAATTCAACCGCAGATCGCCCCTCTTGATAGGCAACTTCCAAAACATCAGAATATAGAACTACATAATGCGTCCCTGCTAATCGAGCGGCAAACGCATTTAAAAGGCCCCCACCCTGCAATACGTACATATTTGGAATATGTTTTAAACCGAGTTTGTTAGATTGATCTTTTAAAATTTGAAATATGTCAGGAAATTGTTCCCGATTTATATTAATCGCATTTCCTTTCAAATATCCTGAAAGCCAGAGATTGCCCAAGAAGTGAAGAGCTATAAAGACCACTGGATACGCCAACAATACTAGCATACCTAATATAGCGTCACGACCAGCAAATTTAAACATATAGAACAAACCGACCAATAAACGACGGACAAAAAATGTATAGAACAGCATATTGATTGCAAACATAATGCCCAAATATATTTTTTCTTTTGTATGTATCTTGAAAATCATCATATCCTCTAGTGAAAAAAGACCTTTATTGCAAACGCTGATTATAACAAAATTAAAAAAAAGATGAACTTTTCACCTTGATTTAATCCAAGTTTTTAGATGATTGAATACGGCTGAATTTCTTTCTATTTCTAAAACTGGATCAACGTACCAACCAACTTGCCAATAATATCATATCCAATTATATTATTGTGATTGGGAAAAAGTTAGAAGCTATTTTTTTAAAAACAATTCAATAAAACATAAAGGATAACGATGAAAAAGAATTTACTGCTTCTAACAATGATAGTTCCTCTAGCGCTTGATGCAATTACCGTAAATGGTAAAGACCTTAAAAAAATAATTGCTGCTTCCCAGGTTTTATCCTTTACGCCAGGCGAAGGTGATAATATTGTCTTTGCATTCGATGGTCAAAATTTAAATCTTGGATCTTTAACTATTAACAACCATAATGAAATACAAAAAGGTTTTAATTTTCTTGAGCAAAACAGAGATAAAATGAGTAGTTTAACAGCAGGCGCTATCTTGTCTGTACAAAGCGGTTTAACGAGTTCTCATGAGGAGACATATCTATCAGCTCGAGAAAAAATTATCTTACAAGCTGGCACCTCAATGGTTATTTCTAATTCTATTATGGAATCTCCTAGAATTAGTCTTATTGCCAACCAATTAGATATTAATTGCTTTATCAAAGATTGCAAGCACCTCCAAATCGAGCCTATGTCAGAACAATCCCCCTTCAAAGTTATTCATTTTTCTTTGTCAGACGATTCTCAATACCCTTTGTTTGCACAGGGAATTGTTGATTTATCAACAGGGAAAACAGATAGCTTTACTGTCCTCGGAGCAACTGAAGTAGACATCGTTTTTAATAAGCATGTTTTTGAGTAAAAATTAAGGGAAGCCTTTGAGCTTCCCGTTTTTTACTTTGACAACATCAATGTTGATTTCAATTTTGCGTACACCATCAATTGAATACAGTTTAAAGAATATAACAAATATTGATCATCCAGAAATGTATGAAAAAAAATATTAATATCACAACTAGATTTCATCTAGGAGTATATGCCATTTTGTTGAATAAAGAATCTATTCTGTTAATCAAAAAAGCAAGGGGTCCCTATACAGGAAAACTTGATTTGCCGGGTGGAAAACCTGAACACGGTGAAACACCCTTTCAGACTTTAATACGAGAAGCAGAAGAAGAAGCATCGGTAAAAATTTTGACCACAAAATTATTGGACAATTACAGCACTGTTGCTCATCAAGCTATTGGAAGCACTCAAGAAGCAACACACCATCTTGGTATGATTTATCTCGCACTCTCTTATGACGACAGCAACCTCACATCAGAAATCAATGCAGAAGATTCGCTTGGCGCAGAATGGTATCAGATGGATTCTTTGACCCAAGACATGTTAAGCCCATTCGCATTTAGAGCTATACAGGACATTAAAAAAATATAGCATCCTTTATTAAGCTGCGCACATTACATTGATTTTTTTAGAGGCCGCATGGTTCGATACGATTTCTACGAAATCACTCACTGATTGTGATCAAAGTCAATAAAAAATTAACCAAATTCCTAAAAATGGAAGG
>JAKAUA010000074.1 GCA_021827875.1 bacterium
TTCCGATCTATGGTATGAAAAATTGCCTCAAGAGATACAGAATAAAATTGGTTCAACACGAGAAGAGACAATACGAAGCGCACGAAGAAGAGAATTGTATAAAGATCTATTAGACACCATAAAAGGATTAATTTTGTTATGAAGTATTATGTTCTCATTATTACTGCTTTAACTACACTGTCTGGATCCACAGAACAAGTTAAAATCAATGTATTTCCTACGGTAACATACAATCAACGCATTGATATTACCAATAAAAACACAGGCGCTCCTACGCCGCTAATAACCACTCCAATCACTTCCAATCAATCTGCACCTATGACTCCAAAGAATACCTTACTTACCCAGAACCCTATAGTAAGTTATTCTTTGTTTAAAAAATGTTGCTTTTCTGCTGCGCTGCTTACCACTGCAACTTATTTTGCTTCTTTGGGTTATCTGATTGCTCAATCACGCAGCTTGCAACAAGACACCCATTGGTACAACTGGAAGCAAGAAGTGCCGTTAGCAGCATTGCGTGAATTGCCAAAAAAACAAATAGTGGAAGCGCTCAGAGACTCATTACATAAAAAATATGATAATGCTGCAAAAAATATTTTTACTCTCGCCGCCATATTGCAAAAAGAAGAACAAGCGCTAAGACGCGTTATCTCTTATTGCTCCTGGATTAAAAAATATAAAATGAGTTTCTTGTTCTTCAATCAAGATTGCGTAGCGGAACTTGCAAAACAAAAGCTCGAACGGTTACTTTTTATAAAAGAGATGTTAACAAAACATATCACTTTTATAATGGAAAATACGCCAATAGCAAATGAAGGTATGTTATAAACACATTATCATTTATATAATTACTTTTAGCCGGTTTGTTTCTTTGGGTTCTGAAGATAGCTTTGATCAAGCGATACAAAATTTGCGAAATATCAGACCAGAACTTTTTGAAGAAAAAACTGAGCCCGCCCCTTCTAAAGCAACTGACACTGACTCATATGAGACATTAGATAAAATTATAAATGCAGTAGCATTAATATCAGCATTAATACGCATATCCTACCGTTACTGCACACTCAATAAACAGACTAATGACGAAACTTCTATTTTAAACAAGATTCTTAAGTATATTGTTCCCTCTTTTGTTTCTTCATTACATATTAAAACCATACTCATAAAAAATGCAGGGATCATAACGCTTGAAACTATAGTCTACAAAACAATTGCTAAGATGCTTGTATATTGTGCCAAAGGTGATGTGTATGATCTTACCAAAAAATTATTGTGCAAAATAAAAGCAATCGTATTATGGTAAGGATAGGCTTAGAAAAATAACTGCATAATATTAATTTTGATTATCGTAAACAACTATTAAAAAAGAGAAAGAGTTTTATGAAGATTAGAACTATAGTATTTTTTTTATCTCTATGTAGCTCGCTCGCACAGGCGAAAGTTTTGATTTTTACTTACGCTTATAATCGTCCTGAGTTTATAGAATACCAACATTTAACTTTTGAGAAGTTTCTATTAGATGAATATGATTTTGTAGTCTTCAATGATGCCCATGATCGTGAAATGGCCAAAAAAATTGAACTTATGTGTCAAAAATATGATTTACCTTGCATACGCATACCTCAAGAAATTCACAGTAGACCTTATTTGCAGCGCTGGCCCGGAGAAGATTATAATCATCCCTCGATAAGAAATGCTAATGTTGTGCAATATTCTCTTAATGAATATGGTTTTGATTATCCCGGTATTGTTGTATTGCTCGATTCTGATATGTTCCTTATTAAAGAGTTTAGCATTGAACAATATATGGCAGAACATCAAATAGCAGGACTTCCTCAAAGCAAATCTCATGCTAATAATCATGTTGAGTATATATGGATCGGCCTTGCATTTTTAGATATGCAACACTTACCTGATAAACAAACATTAAATTTTAATTGTGGCAGAATAGATGATATCCCTGTTGACGCCGGCGGACATACCTACCATTACATAAAAAATCACCCTCAAATAGCAGTACAACGCATGAACCTTGCTTATCTACCTAACGAATCTGAATACAACCAAGCATGCTGGTTTGCTCGCAAACTATTTGACAAAGGATACAGAGAAGCGCGGGCCGAATTTTTATTGAATTCAACATTTTTCCATTACCGTGGTGGTTCTAATTGGGACCAACAACCCGCAAACTTTCATACACAAAAATGGTCAGCCGTTCAGGATATAATGAATGAACTTTTAACTGGAAAAGATTAAACAACCGGAATCAATATGACCAAGAAGCATATAATCATTGCAGTAAGTTTATTTATAACCAATATGTTACAGGGGAAAAATGTTGATTTAATCATTTTTTCTTATAATCGGCCATTACAACTTTATGCGGTACTAGAAGGCGTACAAAAATATTTTTCTAATTTACATAATACTTACGTTCTTTGTCGCGCAGATCAAGAATATGAAAAGGCTTATCAAGAAATACAAAATAGTTTTCCATGCGTGCAATTTTTAAAACAAGGTAAAAATCCTCGTAATGATTTTAAACCATTATTTTTGCAATGTTTTTTTGGTTCTTCATCGGAATACATTTTGCTCTCTGTTGATGATATCATTGTAAAAGATTATGTTGATTTTAATATATGCATTGATGCGCTGGAAACATCTAATGCCTATGGATTTTATTTGCGATTAGGTACCAATATTACGCGGCAATATGGTCAAAATCTTAGCTTATCTATCCCTCCGCATGAAAAAGCACAAAAAGATATTTACAAATTTAAATTTAAAGATGGTAAAGGTGACTGGGCTTATCCTCATACTGTCGACATGACATTATTAAAAAAAACAGATGTCGAGTCCTTTTTTAAAAAAAGCGTATATTCTTCTCCCAACACATTGGAGGCGCATTGGGCTCAAACTGCAAATTTAGATGATTATGGCTTATGTTTTCATACTTCAAAAACATTTACTCTTCCATTAAATATGGTACAACAAGATTGGTATTGTTCCCACGAAAATTCATTCAACACCAATGATCTTTTAGCTAAGTGGAAATCAAGATTAAAAATAGATAATGATCAGTTTGAAAAAATTGATAATGATTGCTGCTTTATGGGATATATACCTACTTTTATTACTCGATCTCAAGACTTATGAAATATGGTTTATTCATTTTTCTAACAGTCTCTGTTAAAAAATTAAAAAAACTCAGTTTTTTGTTTTAATTTCTCAAAAAAAATTTCTCTATCAAAGTTGGTTAATTCTATCCAAGCACGCGTATTCCAACCACACAACGCATCCATAAGACTGCCAAAATCAAAAATAAATACGTTATTAAATTCTTTCCATAGTCTTTTAGCTAAAATTCTTCCTGAACATCCCATAGAAAGAATAATAATCTTGTATTCATCATGATTACGCAATACTTCTTGGCATGCACCTTGAATTTGATCTATCGCACTAAATGAATTTCGCGCTGGCGTTGGAATAATCGAAATAGTTTCACCAAATAACAAAGTGATAAGTTCGTGTGGAATATTTGTATTACCTACAAATGCTATACAATTTTGTGATTTTAAAAATCTTAAAAATTGTATACAAAGATCTGATTCGTACTGTGCTGCATAGGAAAGAGCTACATGCGAATACACATCAGTCATTTCGGCTCCCCATAATGGTTGGGCTCTCGCAATGAAATACTGCGCTTGTTCATAACTCACTTCGTGATTGCCAGGAAACATATGGGGCTCTAGACCATTAAATTCTTTGCAATACAGAGGAAGTGTTTTAAGAATGTTTTCATCGTTAAGGACAAAAGCTTCGCGCATTTCTTGCTTTATGACCCCAGAATTAAACGGCTGATATAATTCCCCTTGTCCATGAGCCAGATTTAAATCACCGTCTCCAAATCTTAGATAACAACCTGATTTTTTATTTTTAATAATAGTAGCTATAGTTTCTAAGGTTTCTTTTGTTCCATGAAATTGAATGTCGCTATAACAATTGCTCACCAATAAAAAAGTGATTAATAAAGTTTTTTTACACATATTTCTATACCTTTTAATGAGCGCCATCATCTAAAAACAAATGAATGATGCGCTGCTCGTGGACTCAGTTTTATATGTAATAATACTTGTTGCTTTTTAATAATATACAATACCTTGTGCGCCAGGAGCAGCACTACTTCCAAAGAGATTTGCCATAATATTTAATTTAGTGATGTAAAAAACACGAAAAGAGCCGTCATGCAATTTTCTTTTTATATAATTTCCAACTTCGGTTTCTAGATTAATTCGATTCTTTTCCATGGCAATGTAATTCATTTGCTCATACATCTCACGAAAGTATTTGCAGCGCATAGCAAAACCGAGTGTATGCACATCCCCATTTTCATTAATTTTCACAAAGGCATCGAAATTATCAGCATTTTGTTCAACAAAACGCAATAAATCATCTGAAAGCAAGTGATAGCGACCAGTGAGTTTTAAAATCATATCCTCAGGGTCAAACATGAAATGATACGTTCCTTCCAGTTGAGTGCGGGCTTCGTTGACTCCTTGGTTTTTCAAAGCGGGATTGCTTGTTTGCGCATAAAACACATGCGACGCATACTCATCTAGAAAAGATGGACCTTCTTTTCTGAATCCTTCTACGACATAAATATTTTCATATCCATAGTTTTTAAGACGAGCGAACATATCGATATATTGTTGTTTTCTAAATTCAAAGTGAGCAGTAGTGAGAGCTGTGCCTAAAACAATACGAAGCCTTGAGGCGCTGTTTATGGGGATTAATACCAGAGCAATACAGAGTATTATTAATACACGCATAACAAATTTCTCCTGGTTTTATTTTTTTCATTCAAAAATTGTTTTTTAGATTTATTTTTATCTGAGTTTTTTATTTTCGCACAAACAAGGCATCAGCAAACCAATTACAATAAAAATTTCTTGCTATCATAACAAAACCTTGTTCTTCTAACC
>JAKAUA010000002.1 GCA_021827875.1 bacterium
TCCGATCTTAATAATGTCATAGCTTGGCCATATTCTGGTGACGGTAAAAAGATAGGAGTAGTAAAATGATTGGATAAACAGACGTCTGTAAATTGCTTTTCAAGCGGGATTAGTTCTACGCGATACCACTCAATAAATGCTCGTTGTATGACTAACTCAGCTTCGAGCTCAGATGCATATAGGGCTGAAGACAGAGTTATTACTAATGAACTAGCTAAAATAATGTTAATTGTTTTCATTTGTATCGATACTGTCATGTATTTTTATAGTCGAGCGTGTGATTTTCGTACTCTTTTATATGCATAGAATTTTTGTTCTTCATGTTTTTGCGAGATTTTTTCATGTACCATAATAAGAGCTTGGTAAAGCGTGACCAAGTTATGTTTATTTTCTGCGACTGCAAGATACATTTTTATTCTCGTTGCATCGATTAAGGCTTTTTGTTTCTTCACATTTGGCATAATGGTATATGGTAGAATAGGGATCGGTGCAATATTTTTTTTGATATTTTTGAATACGCTTAAGGTCGGACTCTTCATGTTTCACAGCTGTTTTAAGTGTCTGTGCAGGATCCATCGCTAGCAAAGATAGTAAGCTTACCGCTAATAGACTTACTAGAATTATGCCACTTTTTTTTCATTGCTGTGTCTCATATTTAGAAACTTGTTTTCCTAACATATATATTGTATCTATTAATGGCTGCAATCGTTGAACATCTTGCTCCAGAAATTGATAGAAATAATGATCTATGCCATATAAAGCGCCGGTCGAATCCCATTGAGTGCGTGAAATAGTATTATGTGTTAAAAAATGAAGCGCATTTATATAGTACTGGCTATCAACTGTTTTACCTTCATCATAGTGATTGGCACTATTTTTTAACCAGTCTCTAATAGCCCCAATTTCTTGTTCCAGCTGCCGTTTAACCACTTTATGTTGAGCTGTCAGATTATCTTGTTGTGTATGTTCGTCTGCGATTATGCCGCCAGTTAGTAATAATGCGAATAAAAGAATATTTTTTAGTATCATAAGTTCTTTTCTAGAGTTAATATAAGAAGTTTTTTATTGATTGGACTCATGTAATCTAGCGGTAATAGCATAAATTTTCATGATATTGTTTGTTTTTTCGACTTGTTCAGGTCTTGCAAGGAAGCGCACCAATTTTTGTGTCTTATCCATTTTGGTAGGGGTACTATTTTCTTGGAGAAACATAAGTAAAGAACATAAAGAGATATCATTCTGTGCTTTTGTAGATGTCTTATATAGCGCCTTGTAATCGAAAAGATTATCGCGAGCAATTTCTACTGCGAATAATAATGTTGGTTGTGCTATAAGAAAAATATAAAGTGCGTACTGAGCAATATTCATATGATTTGTTCCTTAGTATTCTGATTATTATATTTTAATTTCTGAATCTCTGCCTTCCAAATTGGCTAAAAGCAATCTCAGTTCTTCGGAATATTCAACCTTCATTTCCGGTAGATATGATTTTTCTTTTTTGCCGGGTTTTTCTGCGAGCTGTCTTGTTTCTATTAATTTCAGTATATACTCTAGGTATTCCTTTTTACTTTCTTGTGATATTTTTATCTCATTCAGATTAAAGGCAGGATCAAAGTCTTCGTAAATAAATACACCTTTGTTCGCAAGAAGAATTTCAATAGCATAACTCGTAATCAATGCATCGTTGCGTCTAAGGTTAAGTCGCAGGTATTTGAACGAACCCCTTGGAGCTGGCGTGCCTCGCGATAACGGGTCATAATACGGGTGATGACACATATACGCCAGCGTGAGACGAATGTCATCATACTCTTGATAGACTTCGTCTAGTTTTTTTTGTAGCTTTTCAACTGAGTCGGAATGTTTAGCACCTGCAAGCGCATATATATCAACAGATTTATCCATCGAAAATAATAATGTTGATTGTGTGATGAGAAAAATAGAGAGTGCGTATTTAGTAATATTCATATGAATCATCCCTTATCGATAAAAACATAATTATTGCATCGTAGTATACGCACATTTTTATGCGTTGGCTATTCCTCCTACGTTTATCCACGTCTTACGACTTGACCGTGTCTTCGCCTGCGGCTTCATCAGGCTCCGTAACAAGAGCCCGAAAAAGCTTGAAGAGCGACGACGGGCAGACTTCGGTGGACAGGCCGCACTATTGCTTCGGCCACCTGTCGTCGTCTTCGACTTTGTCAGGCATCACTTCGTTCGCCAAGGAATAAGCATGCTTGTTCTTTTTTTGTACTCTTGATAAGCAGGGTTGTTAGCCATAGCTTTTTCATTCATAGGAATACCTGTTACAAACAGAAGCGTGATAGTAACAGCAATCGGTGCAATAATTGCAAGCCAGCCATAGGGTACGGAGAGCGCGATACAAAAAATACCCCACCACATAACTATTTCTCCAAAATAGTTGGGGTGTCTGCTATAGTGCCAGAGGCCATATTGCATAACTTTACCTTTGTTTGTGCTGTCTTTTAGAAATGCTCCTAATTGGTAATCGGCAATGCTTTCGCATACAAATCCACAAATCCAAATAAGAAGTCCCATTATGGCCAAGAACGTAATAGATGTGTCTGTTGAATAGTTTATTAATAAACTAGGGATAGACATGATGAAACCAAATCCACCATTTAATATATAAATCCAGGTTAATGCAAAGGGAAGGTGCCAACGCCCTTCGTGATTTTGCCAGGTAACATAGCGTGGATCGGCACCTTTTTTGTAGCGCAGGTACAAGTACAATGCAAGTCGGCCACACCAAATAAGTATAAGAGTTGTTATGAGCAGATGAAGCAATGAAATGGGATGAGTAATAAAAGAGTAGAGCGTAAACAAAATAACAGCGCCGCCCCACGTGAAATTGCCAATGCTAATATCTTTTTTGATATGTGCAATAAAAAACATGACCGTCAAATAAATCAAAAAGAGAAGAAAGCCAAAAACTTCATAATAACCTATCATAGCGTCTCCTTATTCAATCTTTTTTTTTATGGTACGCTGAGTGTATCAAAAAATTTCTTGTGAAGGATACACATGAGCTATGACTTTCAATCTATAGAGAAAAAATGGCAGAACTATTGGGATGAACATCCGTATAGAACACGTCCCGTTGATAGCGGTAAAAAATATTATTGTCTTGATATGTTTCCCTATCCGTCAGGTTCCGGTTTGCATGTCGGCCACTGGCGCGGCTATGTATTGTCCGATATTTATGCGCGCATAAAATTGTTGCAAGGCTACAATGTATTGCATCCTATGGGGTGGGATGCCTTTGGCTTACCAGCTGAAAATGACGCAATCAAAAAAGGCATTCATCCGGCCAAAAGCACCGCAGCAAATATTGCCAATTTTAAACGTCAATTAAAGCAAATTGGTGCGATCTATGATTGGGATAAAGAAGTAAATACTACTGATCCTCACTATTATAAATGGACGCAATGGATATTTTTGCAAATGTTCAAAGCGGGATTAGCATACTATTCCAATAAGCCGGTTAATTGGTGTCCTTCAGATTTAGCAGTGCTCGCTAATGAAGAAGTAATTAATGGCAAGTGTGAGCGTTGTGGCGCTGAAGTAGAAAAAAGAAATATTCCTCAATGGGTATTAAAAATTACCGATTATGCTGAAAAGTTGCTCAATGACCTTGATACACTTGCATGGCCTGAAAAAGTTAAACTCATGCAAAAAAATTGGATCGGAAAGAGTGAAGGTGCAGAAATATTCTTCACCGCAGTAGGTAATCGCAAACAAAATGTTGATCTTCCTGTATATACGACCTGTCCAGAAACTATCTATGGAGTTTCTTTTATTGCAATAGCGCCTACTCATGAACTTCTTAAAGAGTTAGTAACTCCAGAAGAAAAAGAGATCGTTGATAATTACTGCAAGATGATAAAAGCAACACTTGCCATGGGTGAAGATGCTGATGATGCTATTGAATCGGGTGTATTCACCGGTTCTTGGGCTACTAACCCGGTAACTAAACAACAAATTCCTGTCTATGTTGCTGATTATGTTATTGCAGAACATGGTACCGGTATTGTCATGGGTGTGCCTGCGCATGATGCACGTGATTTTAATTTTGCGCTTGCGTATGAGATTGACCGCTTTCCCGTTATTGATTCTGCTATCAGCCAACGTACTGATGCTGATGGTAATATGAAAGAAGTGTATGAAGGCGATGGTCCGCTCATTAATTCAGGTCCCTTCAATGGCTTAATGGCAAAAAGCGAAGGTAGAGAAAAAATTATCCAAGAGATTGTGCAGCAAGGTTATGGTGATCGCATGATTACCTACAAACTACGTGATTGGATATTCTCACGTCAGCGTTATTGGGGTGAGCCAATTCCATTAATTCATTGTCCGATTGATGGTATTGTACCGGTTCCCGAAGATCAGCTCCCTGTTGAATTGCCTGAAGTTGAAAGATACCAACCAACAAGCACGGGTGAATCGCCATTGGCATTAATGATGGATTGGGTAAATACTACCTGTCCAACATGTGGCGGCAAGGCACGCAGAGAGACAAATACTATGCCACAATGGGCCGGTTCATGCTGGTATTTCTTGCGGTATCCAAACCCTCACTTACAAGATAAGCCATGGGATCCAAAAGATATGAATTATTGGCTACCTGTTGATCTGTATGTTGGCGGTATAGAGCATGCAATTTTGCACCTTCTTTACGCACGATTCTGGGTAAAAGTATTGTATGATCAAGGTCATTTACCCTTTAACGAGCCATTTACTCAGTTATTCAATCAAGGCATGGTGTTAAAGTTATCAGAAAAAACCGGCTTGGTTGAAAAGATGTCTAAATCACAAGGCAATGTCGTGAATCCTGATGATATTGTAAAAGAATATGGTTCAGACGTACTACGAATGTACATGATGTTTATGGGG
>JAKAUA010000012.1 GCA_021827875.1 bacterium
AATGCATGCCCACGTTCTACCGCAGCTTTATCAACATTTAATTTTTGTGCTACAAGGGCGATTACTTTGTTGTATGTATCTTGTCTGTCTATATTTGCCATGTTTTTATTTCTCCAGTTGAGGCTGCATTTGTATAATTCTTTTAATTTCCATAATATCTGAGCGTTGTGTTACCAACATAATAATTTTTTTAGGGTACAACGCTTGTAGAATATCTGATTGTCTATCATCTAGGCCAAAGTGTGCGATTATATCTGCATCAGCTAATGCATTATGCACCAAGTCAAGACGTACCTCGCTGGTAATGCTATCAGTTAATGTTTGTATGACTTCTTCTTTAGTTTTTATGATATGTGCATCAGAACTTCTCATCACCGGCAGCGAAAGAGATTTGATTGATGTGCTTGCAAGGTATTGTTTAAATGTAACTGCTACTTCTTGTGCCAACGCGCTGTGCATCTCATAGCCAAATTCTTCATCTGCCCAAGCAATATCATGTGCATCAAGTAATTTTTTCAAAGCTGTAATCGCATCTTGTGTACCCGAGACACGATGCTCTACTTTGCTCAAGCTCATAGCAATATCTACACGCTGATCATGCTTTATTGCTTGATCACAAAATGATTGTAGTGCAGATCTATCAATTTTTTCAACTCTGATAATGGCAACAGCATGCGTAGATAGATAATCTTCATATAGCTGTGCATAGGTATTAATTAACGCTATGCCATCAGACAGGTTCATACCGCCGGCAGCGGCTATAGCTGCAAAATCGCCAATATTATTACCCATCAGCAACGTTGGCACAATTTCTTCATCTTTAAAAAGTGCACCTATGACGTAACCGACTAAAAATAAAATGGGATATGCAGTAGTGATCTTGTCTAATTCTTCTTCTGATGAGGTAAATAATATACGCGCCAAGTTGCGATGTAACGTTGCTTCAGCTTCTTCAAAGAGTTTGACTACCCGAGGATAATCATTATATAACTCTCTGCCCATTCCTACAAACTGACTGCCATAACCAGGAAAGAGAAATACTACTTTCACTAATTTCCCCTTTTTTATTTGAGTGGCTTATTTGTATCCAAGAATGCTACAAATGCGCGTATACGCTTAACGGTTTCTTCTTTACCAAGTAATGCAATCAATTCAAACACCGCCGGACCGGAAGCTTTTCCGAGAAGCGCAATGCGAATTGGCTGCGCAAGATTTACTATCTTAAGATCATACTGCTTGGCACAATCTTTTACTGTTTGTGTTACTGCTTCCAGACTAAAATCTTTTGCATCTTCTAATGCATTTGCCACTGCTTTGAGATGTTCTATAGTCACTTGTGTTACCCACGCACTAATATCCTCTACCAAGTATGGCGTAGAGCGCTCGTAGAGAGATTTTAGTTCATCAGCGAGCTCGATTATTGTTTTTGTACGTTGCTTGTACAATGCGATGAGCGCAAGAATCTGCACATCATTCCACTTTGAAAGTTCTGCCTCAAAACGAGGTCTAATTTCTTTGATCTGTTCAAGCAACGCTTGATCAGGTAATTCACGCATATACATACTATTTACCCATCCGAGTTTAGTCATATCAAACACTGAACCTTTTTTTCCTACATGGTCTAGTGAAAAATACCTAATTAACTCTTCGCGTGTAAAGATTTCTTGATCTCCATGTGCCCAACCCAAGCGTGCAAGGTAGTTAATCAAAGCATCGGGAAGATAGCCCAGTTGCTGATATTCCATGACTGATGTTGCCGCGTCACGCTTGCTTAATGGTAAGCCTGATTTGCCCAAAATAAGCGGCAGGTGCGCAAATCGCGGTATTGCATAACCACATGCTTGATACAACATGATCTGTTTTGGTGTGTTAGAAATATGATCTTCACCACGAATTACATGGGTGATGCGCATAAATGCGTCATCAACTACCACTACAAAATTGTACATGGGTGTCCCGTCTGAACGTGCGATAATAAAATCATCAAACTGCTCTTTATTAAAGGTGACGGGGCCTCTGATCAGATCATCAAAGGTGATTTTTTCTACATCAGGCAATGCAAAGCGAATAACAAATAATTTATTTTGTAAATCGGGAGTTACCGCGCGATTGCGACAATAACCATCATACTTTGCATGTTCAAGATCAGCGTGTGCAATTGCAAGACGCGCTTCTACTTCAGCCGGCATACAATAACAGCGATATGCTTTTTTTTCTTTTACCAGCTGCGCGATAACTTCTTTATGCTCCTCAATACGTGAGGATTGAATAACCAAATCTTCATCATAATCAATCTTTGCCCAGGTCATCGCATGCAATATTGCATCCAAATATTCCTGTTTGGAACGCTCCAAGTCTGTATCTTCTATGCGTAACAAAAATGCGCCTTTATTGTGACGCGCAAACAGCCAATTAAACAGCGCAGTGCGCAATCCACCAATATGAAGATGACCGGTAGGAGACGGTGCAAAACGAACACGGACGGTTGATTGATTATTCATGTATTCCTTTTAGATGAGAGGCAATTTTGCTTGAACGCGTGCTGCCCATGGTGATGCACCTTCTATATCAAGGGGCAAATCACGTAAATTTTGCCAAACAGCTTTAGCCTTGGTGATATCATTTTTTTCCCAATAATAAAGCCCGAGATAGTAGGCTGCTTCATCCCAATTTGCTGCTGATGTATTAGCGGCAATCTCATCCAATGTTGCCAGTGCTGACTCTACCGATTTTTCTTCGGCAGTATCAATAAGCATTAATGCATGTTTTATTCTGTATAACGCATAGAGTGGGTCAGAAGGTGAAATAGCTTTGACGGCTTGGTCCATTGTTTGCAATGCTTGTGCTTGTTCGCCCGCTTGTACTTGTGCATCAGAAAGTACATTTAACATAGCCGGGGTGACAGAACGCGGTTGTTCTGCATAGGTTGCTTTTACCATCTCAGCGGTTTGCTTCCAATCAGGAGTCTTACTCGCTGCCGTTGCATCAAACAATGCTATTGCATCAGTAAAGCGCTGCTGTGATTGTGTTGATCTGTAATGCATAAATTGTTTGTACCCATAACCAAATGCTACCGCCACTAAAGCAATAACCGCTGCTAAAATGAGATAGTTAGCTTGTTTAGATTCTGCACTAAAATTTTTGTACCATGTTTTAGATGAAAAAATCGCCATTGTTATGCTCCGTAAATATTCAATTTTCTGTTCATATGCAATATCCGAAAAAGTAGCACAGTTGAGAAAAAAGATAAAGTTTTACTCATCCTGTTTGACTAAATAAGTGCTTGTCTGCATGCGCATAGGCTGTGCATTTGCGAGTTGTTCTTGCAATGATGCATTATACAGCTGTGTAAAGCGGCTTTTTACATTATCATCAGCACGCATAATCGCCTGCTCCATAGCCTCAGCAGAAGAGCTCCCATGAGCAATAATAACCGGTGCATTAACGCCAAGTAAAAGCGCACCGCCGTATTTTGCATAATCAGTACGTTGTTTTAGAGAAGAAAATAGTTTGTAGCCAAGCGCAAAATAGGCCCGTGACCACCATGATTGTTCTGCTTCTTGCTGCAACCAATGCATGAGTAATTTGGCAGTACCTTGAATACTTTTTAACAGTACATTGCCGACAAAACCATCACACACAAGAATATCTGCATCAGTATCAAAGATATCGCGCGCTTCAACATTGCCTATAAAATGTGGCTGTGAGATTTCTAATAACTTATACGCCTCTTTTACTGCCGAGCAGCCTTTATAAGCTTCAGCGCCATTAGAAAGAAGGGCAATTTTAGGAGATGTACTATTTTTTGTCATCTGTACGTAGACGTGTGCCATTTGAGCAAATTGCTCCAAATATTCGGGCCGGCAATCAGTATTGGCTCCTAGGTCCATGCAGAATATCTCACCGCGCTTTTTGGGTAAAAAATTACCAATGGCAGGACGGTGCACACCGGGGACGCGTCCCACTGTTAATGTTGCTGCCACAAGAACAGCACCGGAGTTACCCGCAGAGACAAACGCCTGAGCTTTGCCCTCTATTACAGCATTCATTGCACGCACCAGAGAAGAATCTTTTTTTTGCAAAATTGCACGGCTTGGCTCATCGCCCATGGCAACGACTTCGGAGCAATGTTCTATAAAGAGTGGTAGATGTTGCCAACCGGCTTCATATTCATTAAGGAGATTTTTGATCTGTTCTTCATCACCAAACAGGGTGATAGCGATTCCTTTTTTTGCGGCAGAAATGGCGCCGAGTATGGTAACGCGTGGTGCAAAATCACCACCCATTGCATCAACTGCGATCATAGAAACCCTTTCTCATAAAGAAATCTTGAGAAGTAGACGATGTTGACCCAAGAATAAAAAAGAAGAGCGCTTACAGATCACTCTGTTTGCGCTCATTTTTCTTCTTACTACAACCGATAGCTCGTGGCCATATGTACTTCACGGACTACCGCCCGTCTTCGCTCTTTGAGCTACGCCGGACACGGCTGAAGTAGAAATAATTTAATTACTCAGCTTTGCTTTCTTCAGCTTGCTGTGCTTGCATTCTTGTTTGACGAGATGCTGCTTGAGTTTGACGAGTTTGCAAACGTTTTGCTGCGCGCTCGGTCTTTGGGGTCATAACTTTTTTACCTTTGTAGTGACCACAATTCTTGCATACTTGGTGAGGCAACAATGCTTCTTCACAATTTTTGCATGCACCAAATGATTTTACTTTGATAAATTTATTAGCGTGACGCGAATCACGACGAGCGCGGGACCGCTTACGTTTTGGAACTGGCATACTTATCCTTGTCAGATAGAAATAATTTTATTCAATTTTTGGTCATTTTTACTAGAAAACTCCCTAAGGCTTTCCAATAAATA
>JAKAUA010000084.1 GCA_021827875.1 bacterium
GAATACAACAGTGGAATCGCGGTATCAAGTTTTGTTGGACCAAAACTAAAGAAGCGTTTCTCGGCTTTTGCCAATTCGCTTCTTCAATTCATAATTTTAAGCTTGTGGGAATTTTCGGATAAGCTCTTATATCTATGAGTTTGTTTTGTTGCTCTGTCGAGAGGTTGATATCGGCAATTTTTGTAAAAAGCTTATACAAGTTTTTTTTCGATGTTGCTATTGTTTCTTTTGAATTTAATAATCGAGGTTGATCATTTATCATTGCGTAAAAGCGTTTTATATGATTTTCGGAAAGACGATCAATAAGTTCATCTTTTGCTTTTTGTATCTCGATATTATTGTTATGTCGCAATGTATAATTATTTGTTATCTCATTTACTTCTACAGAACTGCCAAAGATGTTTTTGATAGTTTGTTGCTTGATTTTCCCATTATTACCTTTACCATCAATTGCAGGGCTTTCTTTTTTGCCAAAAAGGTTGTTCATGAATTTACTTAATGTGGTGAGTATCATTTTGTCTCCAATGATTGATGGAATTATTATAGAACTTGATAGCAGATTATTTCTGAATCTATTACTTGGGAGTCTTTTATCAGTCTGATTTCTATTTCCTCATATGCGGCAACATCAATTACGGCATCTGACGTAATGAACGAGAAATTGATAATTCTTTCTACTCCTGCATTATAAAATTGATAATTCATCCATTGTAGAAAGGGAGAATCTGATCTTTTAAAAAAAATATGTTCAGGGTCAAATGCGTCACCCCATTCTCGGTGAAGCGATGGTATAGTTTCAGTATCTTGTTCTCTTGGGGTCATTTTATTTGCAAAGGCACTATATTTGAAATAGATATCAATTTTTTTTGTATCATCACTGATATGTGACAATATAATACGAAGATCAACGTGTGGTAACGAAGAGCGTTCTGAAATAGAAGTAAGAACGTAATCACTCGCCCTTTCTGTTGGCAAGGGATTCCACTTTATTAATTGACTGGACATATATTACTCCGGTATCGATTGAATTTCTTCTACTATAGGCTCTTGCGTGGCTATTACATCTATTACAGAGTCATCGGTATAAAAACCGTAATGGTGCCATGATTCCTGCGGATGAGCGAATGATTTAAAGTATGAGGAATTATTAACTTTATAGAATGTCCACATATGATCGTTAAGTTTTACATTCTGTTCATATAAATAATCTGTCAGTCTCATTTGATACCATTCGTTAGCAACACGATATGCAATCACCGATTGATCGAAGATAACCCTTATTACCAGGTCATCTTCTGCTATTATGATAGAGAGTTGTTTTTTGTCGTATTTAGTAGCAGCAATAAAGTATTCGTGTGATGATAGTATTGAATTTAATGGTCTCCACCGAACCCACTCTTCAGCCATTTTTATACCTTTGATTGATATGATAATTATTCAATATATCTAATTTTAAATTCTGTTTTATCACCGCCAAGTTTTGGTTGAAATTCTAATGTTGGCCAACTTTCTTCTCCACTGGAATGAGAACGCACTGTTATTTTGCGGCCATCGGGCATTTCACCCATATATTTAGGGCCTTCATGATTTGTAATATCTTTTACGCCGTTCAATTGCAATGAATCAAAATCTTTTTTTGCTGTATCAAAGTTACCCTTCTTATGGAATTGTTTGCAGGGACTGCAGCGCTTCTTCTTTTTTTCGTAGGCTTGTCTAAAGATTTCTTCTAGAGCTGCACCTCTTGCAATCTCTTTTTTGGGGTCTGGGTCTTTTGGATTAGGCGGTAGCTCTCGACGCTTCTCCGGATCTTCGGGATCAGGTGTTGGCTGTGGTGGTATGTCTGATTGCTTGCTAGTGTCGTTTGGTTGTCCATTTGCATTAAATACTATATTGACTGTCGGAATGACCGGCGTGGCAATTTCGTTATGAATAATTTCTGCAGTCGTTACCACTATCAGAGCAGCGCCGAGTTTTGCGGCATCGTCAAGAATTTTATCTCGTGCTTCGCCAAATTTTTTTGCGCACGCTTTGAAGATAGCGTATTGTTTTTCTATTGGGGCGGCTAATGATGCTTGGCGAGCGAGCTCGACTTGGGATAGATATGTTTGATGTCTGTTGCGATCATCTGCGGTAATATCAATTTTGTTCAATTGTTCGCATGCTATCGCTACTTGGCGGACAATGAGCTGTTGTGTATAGCGTTGTGCTTCGGTTGCATTGAGTAGCGTTAAGTCACCCACTTTTAAGATTGTTTTATCAGATTCTTGAATAATAATCGCATCACATATAGCTTGGGCGAGGGTAGTATATTCATCTTTGAGAGATTCATCAGTACATGCCTGGTGTACATAGGTGAGCGCGAGTTTTACCTGTTTTTTTGTTTCAAGATCGATCTTGGAGTCGGTGAGCTCAATTTTAAGCAGGGTATTTAAAGCGATGCGTGTTTTAGCGTGTGAAGCATTGTTTATGCATTCAGGAAAGGTTATTCCCTCAAGTTTTTCTGCATCATGGGCAAACAGACGGCAGAGACCTTGTTCATTAAAGAATACTTTGTAAGCATCTTGTACAGCCTGGTCAGGATGATCTTTTGACAGACAAGAGAGTGTGACATTCACCGCAACAGGATCAATATAAATAGGTGCTAATCGGTATGTGAGTTTCTCAACCAGAGGAGAAGGGTGCGTTACCTTCAGCTGATTTGACAGCATGGTGTAAATGGCATCTTCTTTTTCTAATTGCTGATTTATTGCTTCACTGGCGCGTTGATCGTGATGTGGTCTTTGGATGATTTGTTGATAGAGCGGATGATGTTGATATTTTTTAAAGACCCCATTTTCGTAAGCCATCTGATAAAATAATGTTTTTGATGCAATTCCATTATTTTGTACCGTATCATCCCATCTATTGCTCGCGCGCATTGCATCAAATTCTGTCTGATAATGATCAGCGATTGTTTGTGCGTGATTCCATCGTTCTGCTTTGCAATGGCGCATTAAAGCAGACATATCTTGGTTAAACGTATTAGCGAGGAATTTTTCTGTTATGGGAGCATGTGATGCTTCTGTTTCAAAGCTATCAAGAACGCGGCCGATGAACGGTTGATCATAATAATGATATAATTTTTGCTGTAATGATTGTGCACCCATTACGTGTAGTTCAACAAGCCGTTCAACAATCTGCAGATAATCAGAAGCTGTTCCATCAAGTGGCATGATAAATTCTGCCAATGCGCGTGCAACTTCTTCTTCATGTCCGACTATTCCACCACTGCGTAACGATCCATCTTCATTGAGGCACAGATGATGCAAGGTGCCGAGCGCACGGTCAAATCGCTGAGCTAGAAATGGCACTTGTCTTAATACCGCATAATTTTCAGGCGCAGCTAACTTGAGTAGGTTTGCAAACAATAACGCTTTATTTCTGCTGAATGCGCATAATTCAACAGTATTCACGAATGATTGATATTGCTCATCAAGCTGGGCTGATAATCGCGGATTGTTTCTAATAGTTTTCAATGCCTGAATATTGCGCTGTCTGTCTGACATGCGGCCGCCTTGCCGATTATGTACGGCATTATCAATAGCGGCACTATTTTGGCGTGATTCTAGCAAAATCTGTTGATGTGATTTGCTGTGTGATTCTGTTGTTGCTGCATAAGTAGTATTTGAGCGATCTTTTTGCGCATGTAATGGGATAGTATCTTGCGCTGCATTTACTAATTCAATGGTACGCGGCGCAGAATGATTATGTGTACCAAAAGCGCGGTCGGCCATAGTATTAATATCAGTTGCGATTGTCGGCCTGAATGTAGAACCTGCAGTCGATGGCTTTGGTTTTGTCGAGGCCACTCGGGAAGTTACAGTAGAGTGAGCGGTGATTTGTTCAGCTTGCTCCGGCTGAAGAATATCTATTTTTGTTGGTGCGGCAGTGATGGTGCCCGCTTCTGCATTGAATGCTACTTTGTGTGCATCTGCTTGCAACGAGTAGGTAATGGTTATTGGGCCGGTGCGTTGTGTTACGACGTTTGGGTTATCTGTCTTATACCAGGGTAGTATATTCGGTGACTGCTGTTGTCCTTCTGTCAATAATCGATATGCGATGGCAGATAAGCACATCATGATTTTATCGGCATGAACAGCAAGGGCGCTCATTACCGGCGCAAGAGCATAAGGATAGCAGAGCAATGTGAGACAGAAACTAAGACTGAGAAGAAGTTTTTTTAAATAAGGTCGTTTCATAGATGAATTATCTTTTTCATAGTTAAAGGCCGGCAAAAACCGGCCTTTATGGTCTTGTGTTGTGCTAAGTTTATTGTTGTTCTAATAATGCTAATGCATCGTGATCACGCTTTAATTTTGCGTAAATATCATCTTTGTAAGACAAGCTCTTGGAGGTGTTTAAAACTCCATGGATGAATATGAATGGCACAGTAAATAACGATAATACACAAGCGCCGGTAAAGTAACTATCATAGCCATCTTTTATAACGCTATCCATGCGGCCAATTTTGTGTGCAGCATAGGCAAATGCGGTAACTAAGGCTCCCGTTCCCATATCAAGACGGCCTTTTTTCCATTTATAATCGCTGATGAGATCAGTGATAGGCAGTTTGCTTTCTAATTTTGTAATATGCTGCTTGAGTAGTTGAATGTAGAGGTCGAGATTGTGTACGAGCTCGGGATCATGTAAGCCATAGTCAGAATTTTTAAGACACCAATGCACCCAGGCAACGGTTCTTTTGGTAGGCTCTATCTCTATGTGTTGCCAGGTAGTGGTACTATCTGAGGAATCTGTGTCATCACAGAACAGTGGCATGCTTGTACATAAAGCAATGCTAAGAAAGATTGTTTTCATATTCATGGAATTCTCCTTGTTGGAATTGTGACATAAACCTATAAAAACACGTTGCTATTAATGCCATGCCCTATAGAAATTGTCAATCCCGTCGTCGCCCTATGGGCTTGCTCCTTCGCACAAGGCTCCGGCAATAGCCCGGCATAGCCGATCAGGCGACGACGTGGCGCACAGGATGCCTGGCACGGGAGAGAGAGCAAGGAAGGTAAACTTTTTTTAAACAAACTTTTTAAATTTGGATCACAGAACCCTAATTTTGTGTTTTAGGTTATTTTTCTATATGCTTGAGCATCAAATTTTATCGTAGTGAAAGTAAGCAGTTTAATTTTTTAGCGCATTGAGGGAGATTCTTATGAAATATCTATTGTTTTTGATGTTATTTTCTATGCCGGCCATTGCTATGGATCAACATAAACACGCTTTAAATCGGAAAATTACTCCTAAGCAAACTACCTCTGTTTTTGATAAAAGTTACGCAATACATCAACGCAAAGCAGAGCAACAGCTGCAAAAAGGTAAGTCTAGGCATGGAGCGGAAGCATGTGACGGCGCACTGTGTTGCATAGCCACAACAGCGTGCGTAGCAGGAGCGGTGTTTTCTTTAGCATTCTTAATGGCTCTCAGGGGAAATCCAGACAGCACAGCTCGAGTGACAGTATCAGGAAACTGGAAGCAATAAATGTATCAAAGAAAGTAGTAGGGAGAACTTAAAACTCCCTCTTTTTATCACACAAAATAAAACAATAACTTTTATACTAATATGCCCATATCACGCGCACGTGCTTTTGCTTCGCCTTCGGTCAACGCACGCATTAAGCGTTCACCCTTTGTCTCTATGCTATCTTCAGATTCTTCCATATCAAGCATGAGTAATGATTCGCTCGCGATATTATGTTGTACTTTGGTAAAGAAGTCTGTAGGTAAATCGCTGTTTGAGATGTCAAGAAAATAGCAGTAGCGCTCTATCAATGATATGTATAGATCATTCAAATCGTCGGGGTCGGCGATAATATTAGCATCAACAAAGAGAGAAACTTCGTTGCTTATTTTTTTGCAAAGTTCCCAGGTATCAACTTCTTCTTGAGGGGCCCAGACTAATTTGCTGGTGCCAATTTCTAAGAAAAGAAGTAGTGATTTGCGCAGTTCTTCTGCAGAAACATCTTCAAAGACAGGAAAGCGTGTATTCAACGATGTTACGATATTGTCTGATAAAGAATTTACAAAACTCGTGGGATCTTTTTTTAACTCATCAAATTTTGTTGAGAGTGTTGAAAAAAGAAGATTATTAACAACTGCTTTTGCCGGGTCCAAATCATTCAAATGGAAGGTGACAAAATAATCATTAAGTAATGGTGGCAATGCTTGCAACATGTGCAAGAATGCATAGCCATTTACAAAGGGTGTTGATTTTAATTTATTGGTGAACAGGCGTAATACTGATTTTGCATAGGCACGCTTTTGGCCCATCTTTTTGCCATAGGTTAAAAATTGGAGCATATGAGTAAAATCATGTGCCAGTACTTCTTGTGAGTAGCGCGGGTGGCTATATATTTGTTTGAAAAAATGCTGTAGGCCATTGTTTGAGAATACTATTGGCATATGCAGATTCATCATACTATCAACTGATTTGTGTAATGTTGTTGTCAGCTGATTTTTATTTTTTTTTATAATAGTTGGTTGTATACACAGAGGAATGAAAACTGCTAAGCATAAAAAGCGACGAACTATTTCTTGCATTGGGCATTCCTTTTGATAAGGTGATATTTGACTGGTTGTGGATACAGTACCAGGAGTAAACCGCTTAATTCAATAAATGTTATACTAATACTAAGAGTATATAGTAAAGGATTATACATGGCATTATATTTTTACCAAGCATTTTCAAAAGAAGGTAAAAAAGTAAGCGGATATCTTGATGCTGCATCGGACCTACAAGTAAAAGATAAATTAATGCAACAGGGCATGTATCCCATTACTATAATGGCTGCAGACAAACAAGCAACATCAGGATGGCGATCATGGTTTATCAAAGGCATGTCAGTCAAAGAAAAAATTCTGTTTACCAATCAATTTGCCGTGCTGCTCAAAGCCGGTGTTCCTATGCTGCAATCGCTTGAATTATTAATAGATCAGTTCAAGGGTACTACGCGTTCAATGCTTGTTGCTATAAAAGATGATGTCAAACAGGGTACCTCATTGGCAGATGCGCTTAAGCATTATCCCAAATCATTTGATCAAATTTATGTACAATTAGTACGTGCCGGTGAGGCAAGTGGTAAATTAGAATTTATTCTAGAACGTTTAGTTTCGTATCTGGAACGGCGCGAGTCATTGCGCAAGCGTATCAGTGGTGCATTGACCTATCCGGCGATGCAGCTTGGTTTGGCGGTAGTTGTGGTTGGTGCATTGCTTGTTTTTGTGGTGCCGAGCATGGCCGAGCAATTTACTGAAGGTGGCCAGAAATTGCCATTACCAACGGCCATATTAATGGCGCTGTCAAATTTTGTCCTCGGCTATTGGTGGCTGATAGCTGTTGTTATATTTGTTATTGTCGCTGCTTATTTGTATTGGAGCTCTACCAAAAAAGGTGCATACACGCTGGATGTGATTAAATTAAAAATTCCGGTGCTCAGTTATTTTGTACGTATGAATGCGATTGTACAATTTTGCTACACCTTGGGATTATTGATAGAAAGTGGCGTAAATTTATCTGAAGCGCTTGATATCGTGGTAAAAATTATTAACAACCGCGTGTTGGCAGACACATTAATGGAAGCGCGTGATAAGATTATAAAGCAGGGTAAAATTGCGCAATATTTAAAACAGACAGAGATATTTCCACCCATTGCTATTTATCTGATTAATACGGGTGAGCAAACAGGACAATTGGATAAAATGTTGTTGACTATTGCCAAGCAATATGAAGAAGATTTGGGTGGGTGGATAGATACGTTTACTGCCGCATTGGGACCAATTATGTTAGTAGTTATGGGATTAATTGTTGGATTTATTGTAATATCTATTGCAATGCCAATGATGCAAATGAATCAAAATCTTACTGTATAGGAGTTTACATGGATATGAGAAAATCAGGATTTTCTTTGGTCGAAATTTTAATCGCGCTTTTTATCGTAGCGGTAATGGGTGGGGTTGGTATAGGTGCCTATGTGGCATATAAAAAATCGGCACAGGGTACTGCTGCCAAGAGTAGCTTGAGGAAGTTGCAAGGTGATATCGACTTGTATGAGCAACAAGTACATAGTTTCCCGGAAACATTAGACGATTTGCTAAAAGCACCGGCCGATGAAGAAAAAGCAAAAAACTGGGGTGGTCCTTATATTCAAAATAAGCGGGAATTAAAAGACCCATGGGGAAAAGCTTATCAGTACAAGCAAACTCCGGAAGAAGAACATCCTTATGAGCTCTATTCAAACGGGCCTAAAGGCAAGTCTGATAAAAAGGGAAAAATAAGTGTCTGGGACCTGTAAACAAGGATTTAGCCTCATTGAATTATTGGTTGCCATCGCAATTGTATTGTTGATGGCAACTATTTCTGTTCCTGCCTATAAAACATTATTTCCCAACATTGAGCGCAATAATTTTTTGTCCAAGCTAGAACAGCTCACTACCTTTGCCTGGCACAATGCGCTGACTACTAATAAAATTAACGCCATTGTATTCGACATTAGGGAGAGTAAAGTGCGTGTGCAAGAAGACTCGGGAGCACGAGATACCACCGGAAAAATAACACTCAAGAATATACAAAAGGCTCACGTGCAAACATCAATGGCCATTCCCAAATCACTTGAAATAAAAAATTTTATTATAGAAGGCTTTGATGAAGCGAGTAAAGGGGGGCGTTTGGAGAATGCCTATTTCTATATTATGCCTGACGGACTTGCACAACAAGTAACGATTAACATGATTGACACGGCGCAGCGCGTTGGCGGCAGAGCACAGCAGATTGGACTCGTCTTAAATCCTTTTAGTGCACGGTTTAAAGTATATGATCAATTTCAAAAATAATTCTAATGGATTTACGCTGACAGAGGTGCTTATCGCACTTTTTGTCATCGGTACTGCACTCAGTCCTATTTTAATTTTGCAAGGAAGAAGCGTATTATCTACCGGCGTGGCATCTAATAGTTGGAGCAGATTTATTGCGGCGTATCAATTTTTGATTGATCATGCCTTTGTGCCGAGCGAAAAAAAAGAAAAGAGTGCTAATAAAAAATTAACTGCGCCGCTTGCCGCACTGCGCTATGAAGAACGAGATATACCCGAGGCATCAGCGCTTAAAAAAATCCCGCGCTTAGCCCTTGAACAAGTGACCGTAGATTGGCAAGAAAGAAAAAAGAGAAAAAATTATCGCTTGATAAGTTTTTCTTTTATAAGCGAAGAGGAAACGCATGAAAATAAATCATAGCGGTTTTACGCTTATAGAAATTCTTATTGCAACGATGATAGCTGCTATTTTAAGTGGCTTTGTGTTTGGTTTGGTAAAACAGATGAGCAGAGCAACGGTGGCTGTGGATAGTTCTGTCGATATATTTATGCGTGCAGCTTTGGTGCAGCGCATAATAGAAAAAGATGTATCCGGCGTGTGTGTACCCTTTACTGCGCTACCACAAGAAGAGCCTAAAAAGCAGCAGCAACAAAAACCGGCTACGCCGCCCGCTCCTGGAGCGCCAAAAGCACAACCTGCTGCTCAGCAAGAAAATAAAGAGCAAAAAAAAGCACCTGAAATTACCAAGCTGTTCTATGCAGTAGGCAAAGGTGAATTAATTGACCTTATGACATTTATTACTAACAACCCTCTGCAAACATATGGCGCTACAATAGGTGACAATCCCAAGCCACGACTTGCGCGCGTTGTGTACCGCCTGAAACAAAGGAATGATACAAAAGCAGAACATCCGGTCTATGTGCTTATGCGCCAAGAATCATACGAACTTGATTTTGAAAAGTTTAAAGAGGGTGGCGGTATTCCTGAATTTGAAGTTATAGATAACATCAGTTCATTTGAATGTACCTTTATACTGCTCGAAACCGAAGAAGACAAAAATGGTAAGAAAAAATCTGAACTGGTAGAGAGTCCTGATTGGGATCATGAAAAAGCAAAAGGTGAGAAGCAAGAACCTGACGAGCGACGTGTGCCGCATGCAGTTACCATTACTGTAGAAATTGGTGATGCACCTATGAAAACTATGAAAACATTTGAGTTTACCGTGCCTATAGTGCCTGACTTTATGACCAAAGTTCCGCAAGTAGCACCCGAGCAACCTGCCGCCGCACCAGTTCTACCCGGACAACAAAAACCGGGACAACCGGGCGCAGCAAAAGGAGGCAATCCATTTGCCGGTACCGGGTTGAATGTGCCCGGCCCATTACAGCCAAAATCATGGGGTCAAGGCGCATTACCAATAATGCCGAAGAGGTAGTTGTTATGAACAATAAACATAATGCATCTTCCGGATACATTCTTCTGTTGGTGATCATGATTATCGCGCTGCTTTCGCTTATGGCAACATATCTCGCATTGCGTGTGCGTACCTATTACCCTGCAATGCAGCATCCGCAAACAAAATCCCAAGCACATCTGTTGGCGCTTGGTGGCGTACAAATTGGTATGGCACAGCTGGTAGATTTTTTTACTGAAAAAAAAGAAGGCGGCGGGACAAGCGAAGAAAAAAAGAAGCAGCCAAATCCTGATGAGCAAAGTAAAAAAACATTAATGCAATTGTTGCCGCGACTTAATCAAAAACAAAGTTTTGCATTGCAAAAAAATGTTGAAGGAGTTAGTGGCTCTATAGAAATATGCATTAGCAGTGAGGATGGCAAACTCGATCTGAATCAGTTGTGGGATTTTAAAAACAATCAGTTTGTTTTTGAAAAACAGGAAAATAAGAAAAAATTATTTCAGGAGCTGTTCGGCCGTATTGAAAAATTAAGCAAAACTTCTGATCTTTACGCATCATTGCAAAAAAAGTTTAAAGAGCGTGGCTATATTTTTAACGATGTGTCTGAATTGCTCATGCTTCAAGAATATAAAAAATTCGCGTCGCATCTTTTCTACGGAGAGTCTGAAAAGAAAGAAGAGGAGCCGACGCTCTATTTAACTGATATTTTTACCATATGGACTGGTAATCAAAAGCTTTCTCCCTGGCTTTTTTCTTCATCATGGCAGCGCATTCTTGATTTAAAACCGGTGCAACAAAGTAACATAGAGCAAGTATTAAAAGAGTTTAAAAAGAGCATGCAATGGCAGTCATCGTGGGATAAGACGGCGGCCTTGTTATATGAAAAGAACTGGAATTCTCTACCTAAGAATATAGAACAGATCTTGGATGAAAATTTTGAGCCAAAAATATTCTCTGTGCTATCTCGCGGGATATTTGACAAAACGACAGATAAAGTGCTTGCTATTCTTGAGCTAGAGACAACACAAGAAAAGGACGGCACCAAAAAAATTGAGGTAAAAGTTAGAAAATTATATTGGTTATGAAGCAGTAAAAAAGGAATTACCTTGCAAGGTTCTAATGAAACACGGGTTGGTATATTTGTTTTAATAGCACTACTTATTCTTGCTTACATGGGTTTTCAGATTGGTGCATTTCGTTTTGACTCATTCAAATACAATACTTACACGCTCTATTTTAATGACATCTCCGGCCTGGCGCGCAAAGCTGAAGTAAAGATTGCCGGCGTAAAAGTCGGTTGGGTCGATAATATCATGCTTCTTGAAAATCGTCGCTTAGAGGCAGAGCTCACTATTAAGGTACTCAAAGAATATGCATTGTATGAAGATGCCTATGGCGTTGTACGTCAAGAAGGCTTTTTGGGGCCAAAATATCTGGAGCTAGTCCCCGGAGATTCTTTGTTGCATACCTTGCATAACAAAGCAACATTGGGCAAACCAAGTATATCACCGGTATCAATAGATGATTTGCTCCACCAATTCAAAGATATTGCACACAATGTGCATTCAGTTACCGAGACATTAAGAGATACGATTGGAACGCCACAAGGCAAAGATGAGATGCGTTCTATTATGAACAATCTTAATAAAACAGCAGAATATATGGCATCCTTCTCCCAAGTGCTCGATCATTCTTTTGCCAATAATGAAGCGAATATTCAAGCGATTTTAGAAATTGGTACCCATGTGCGCAATCTCTCAAATCGTTTAGAAAATGATATTTTACCAAGCTTCCAACATGCAGTTGAAAAAATTTCATCAGTATTTGATCGCGACTTCAATAGCATAACTGATAGATTAACCGCCACGGCAACTGCATTGGAAGAAGCGTCGCTCCAAGTGCGTGATGGATTTAAAACAGTGTGTGCAGTGATTGAGAAGGTTGATGATGGCCAAGGATTTATTGGTAAGTTGGTCAATGAAGATGAGATGTATCAAGATGTCAAAGTTGCGGTTGAAGGGCTACGCACCTACTTTAATGTAATCGATAAGCTGCAAGTAGTATTTGATACTCACTTTGAATCTATGATGCGTCCGGCTGAAAACTATGATTACACCGATTCTAAGGGCTACTTTGATATTAAGCTCTATCCGGCGCCTGATTACTTCTTCATGGTACAGATGGTTGGTTCTGAAAAGGGATATGTTGATCGTTACGAAACAGTGCCTTCTTATATTGATTGTGATGGTTATTATGTTGATACGAAGCATTTTGATATGAGTGATGAACAGCGCCTCAAACTTACTTACACGCGCAAAAATGACATTTACACACGTGGTACCATGCGCTTTGGATTGCAGCTTGGTAAAGTGTTTGGCAATATGGCATTGCGCATGGGTATATTTGAAAATTCTGTGGGCGCAGCGGTCGACTTTGATGTTGCTATAGTTCCGGAAAAACTTCGTTGGGTAACCAGCTTGGAAGTGTTTGACTTCAGAGGTTGGAACCGTCGTGATGACCGTCGTATGCATATCAAATGGTTGAACCGCATGTTCTTTATGCGCAGTCTCTACTTCTCATTCGGTGCAGATGATGTGATCAGTAAACGTAATGCAAACATCTTCTTTGGTGCGGGCTTACGCTTTGGCGATGATGAAGTTAAATATCTGCTAGGCGCGCTTGGTGGCGGTATGGGCGGCATGGGGGGTGGCGGCTTGAGTCAGGTGATCGCGATAAATAGGTAGGTGTTTGTAAGAGGAAGGTATTGCTCATGATTAAGTATGTATCTGTGATCTTATTCTCTCTACTATCGACTGTTGCCATGGATAATGCTCGACCTAGGCGAGTTGGTCTTATTCCAATGAATACAGAAAATGGTATCAATATATATACACAATCTGTTTTGTTAAAAATATTACAGCCAATTCCATTTGCAACCATAGAGCGCAGCCTTAACATGCAAGAAAAGACGACTTTATGGGATTATACCTTTCAACAAGATTGGTACGATAGACGACAAGCAGCGCTCGCAGCTCATATTGTTTTGAGTGGTACTATTTTTTTATCTATGAAAAAACGCTTAGCATTAATGGCAGACTTAGAGATATTAGGTATGCAGAGGATGGCCAATGTTATTAACGAGGCCTCTATGTATCAAATGTTTAGGCACAATATGGCTTTTTTTGAAAATGAGAATTCACTTCCTGCAGAATACAAAGAAGCAATCTTGGCAAAAAATGCGCATGAAGCATGTCGTGGTTTTGCGGCATGGTGGGCATTGCAGAGTGCCATATCAGAAGGCGCGCATCTTATGGATCTTGATGCTTATCAACAAGTAACACGGGCCGATTGCATCGAAGAATATATAACGAACAAGCAGTTGAGATAATTTTTTTCTCAATAAAGTTTAAAAAGGGCCGATTTACTCGGCCCTCTAAAATTATTTATGTTTCTTTTTAAATATAGAATTAAATGTCTTCATAACAAGTGCCGGTCCATCGACTAATACAAATCCCCAGGCAATAGCAGCGATTGAGGCGACAATAAGAATAATATTAAGGCCCCAGCCCAATGCATGCAATGTATTAAGCAAGATCAACACGCCTGCGATTATTAAAATAATACCTTTGTGTGTAGCGGTAAGTTTCATCTTTTCTCCTTGATCATCACGGAATTATATTTTCATACTAGCAAATATCAGTATGAAGGGAAGATCTAGAAAAAATCAATGCTTTATATGCTTATTTTGTATGACTTCATTATTTAAATCATATTTTTTATTCTCGAAATCAAAAAATTAAAAGCTCAAAAGAGGGTGTATTATATTATTGCTTTTTTTGCTCAATTTAGAGATAAACTCTTAGAGAAAAAAACTTTAAAAAGAGAGAAAAACATGAATCATCAAAATCATAGCATTGAATATAAAATAAAAGATTTTTTACCTCTCATAATAATATTCTCAATCATAATTATTTTTACAATAGCTAAAGCATTCATAACAGATATATGGGCCTTGCATTCAATAATGAATGATTTTATGGGGAGTTTTTTTATAATTTTTGGATTCTTTAAAGTAATCAATTTAAAGAAGTTTGCAGAAGCATATGCAACATATGACCTTATCGCAAAACGAAGTAAAGTATATGCATTTATCTATCCTTTTATTGAATTAACTTTAGGCATTGGCTATTTACTACGCTTATATCCAACTTTTATTAACTCATTTACTTTTGTATTAATGCTTATTAGCGCTGCAGGAGTCGCAATCGAATTATCAAAAGGGAAAAAAATAATGTGCGCTTGTTTAGGTACAGTTTTTAAAATTCCCATGACATATGTAACATTATTTGAAGATGTATTAATGGCGTTGATGGCCTTGATAATGTTGTTAAATGGGTGAGTAAAGTTTTGAATCTGTTTAGAAATAGAAATAGAAGCCAAATTCAAATCGTACCACATGCGCAGGTTTTCTGTTTATGATTGTTCCTTGTGGTGTTATATCGCCCCAGATGGTGCCGGTATATTCTACTTCTGCGCCAATCACGATAGGTTCTATATTGTAGCGCAATCGCGGTGATATGCGCCACACAGTATCAGTATTGGCAGCAAAATCATACACAAGGCTGGTAGTGGTGTCGTCAACGGTTATTGATGGAATAATAGGTTTTGAAGTACCTAAATTTTTTATTACTCCGGCGTAAATACCGGGTTCGACTTTGCCGCTTCTCTTAGCATCCATATATACAGATACGGTACTAAAATTGGTATAGGTTCTGAAATCAGTTACCGGGTCGATGGATGCGACTGCATACCCTCCGGTTAAATCATAATCAACCCCATTTTGTGCCCATACTGTTTTTAATAGAAGAGAATAAGGATTCCAATCTAGTTTTATATCGGCAAATGCAGCGCCGCTCCATATATGTTCATCAACGGCAATATTTTTCTCGGTGGCAATACGGGGAACGAGTTTTTTGATATCAACACCAAAATCTGTTTCTACATGCTCATTATATTTTATGCGTGCTTGTGCATGCAGATTGGGGATTATAGCGTTACGAATATATTGAGTAATAAAATTGAATGGCCCATTACTTTCCCAGTTTAATTCTGATGTCATAGCAAATATAAGTTCTGCTTTGTGAGCATGATAGCTAAAACGTAATTGCGGTGCATAAGAAAAGGGTGTTATAGGCATACCGGTATTATAGCATATGGTATCGGGCACATCGTGACAAAGAGGATGTGTCGTTTGACCTGCTAAAAAAGTAAATGTTGGCCAATCAAGTTGAAAATAAGCATGCTCCATAACAAGCATATTAATAGTTAAATTAGGTGTTTCATTACCAAAACTTAACACCGTTTGTCCCCAAAAGCTTGCCTCAATTGCACCCGAGATTTTCATACAATTCATCTCGGGCCCAAAAAAATCAAAACGCATCATGGTTTCAATAGGCATGATGTTATAAGCACCTTTTGCCTCTTCATCTATCCCATAAATATCGTAAATGGGTTCTGCAGGCAGGAGGAGAATATTCCCTTCTTGTAGAGATACAATCTGACGGGTCTGCCAAAAAGCATCAGTTTTAACATAGCCGGACATTTGAATATCTATAGGTGTGTCATAGCCACGGAAGATAGAGCGATACAGCTGAGTGTTTTCAGGGATTCCCTGTATAGCCTTAGAATTGGATTCTGAGAATCGTATTTGTGCGTTGTTTATGCCAAAGCATAAGAGTACAAGTAATAAAATAGGGATTAATTTAATGGATATATGCATTCTACGGCCTTTTTTGTATATCTTTTTTAATCTGTAGAAGATTTATTGTTTCTTTTTAACACATTTTTCCCTCTTTTTTAAGTTTTTGTTTTGTTTGAATGTAGTTTTTTAGTATAATTCTGTTTTTTATAACATAAATTATTTACAAATTGAATATAGATTTGTTATTTTGTATATAGATTAAAAGTAAAAATAAAAGGTATTTTAAAGGATTTTTAGTAATGAAGAACGATAAAAAACAACCCAAAATCGCTCAAAATAATGAGCAATTAGAAAATGCACAAAGAAAAGAGCGCAAAAAAGGGAAAAAAGCCGAACAAAAGCCAGAAGAGTTGCAAAGTAGCATTGGCCGTTATATGAATATAAATAAGAAGTAAAATCATTATTTATCAAAAAAAGGGGAAGTTATGAATAACAATAACAACAACAATAATAACAATAAGAACAACCACAATCACAATCACAAACATAATGCTGAGTGTGGCTGTGATAAAGATAAAAATCAGGGCAAAATGGACAAAGGTTGTTGTGGCTGCCAAGAATGCGAACGTTATTGCAATACACAATGCAAAACCTGTTCTAAAAAATAAGGCGTGATGGATTAAAATTCATTGCTTAGAATTTATAATCTCTCGTTATAAGTCTTGTAAAGGGCTCATAGCGAGAGATTTTTATTTTTGCCCATTTAGATAAGTTTTGTCAGACCAATTTCAAGCTAACAGCAGCGTTAATAAGACTCAATCGTGATAAAGCAATACAATCCTGATGGCTCAATGTCAATCAACGCGGTAAAACGTGCTGTGCTTAGCGATTCTTGTTATATTTTTGTTAAAGATATGCAAAAGCCCGCTCGTGGTGAGTGATTTCGTAGAAATCGTATCGAACCATGCGGGCTCTAAAAAATGTATGACAGCTATCCTTATGTCATTCTATTTTTTATCCGCCTAACCCTTCGATACAGCGGCTATAAGCCGCCACTCAGGGCGAGCGGCGGTAATAAATTTTATGTTGAGTGCTGAAGATAACCTGTGTGTAATATAGCAAGCAATGGAGGGCTGAAATAAATTCTGCCCTGACATAAGGAAGATTAATTTTTTGAGTACTTTTTTTAATTTTGCTCATGAAGTATGGCGATCTATTCATAATTTTTGCATTTTTCTACAGTACCTCTTATACTTGCTGCCATTGTAATGTGACAGCTTTCATCAATCGTATAAAAGGTCCTATGCATATGATCAGACAGCGCCATAAAGTAATACTTATCCTTTTGTTAGTAGCAAGTCATCAATTCTCATTGCGTGCTGCCGAAGAAAAAGAGCTGATCATGTGCTTTAAAGACGGGCGGCAGGAAGCGTTGACAGGCGCACTCCGTCAGAACGTAATAGGATCCTCAAGAACAGTATTGGATTTATTGGAAGATAAAACTGCTATTGAATCGCAAACTGCTTTACCAATACTGCTGCCTATTATGAGTGCAACCTTTAACAAAAGTGTGCGACCATTACTTACCGCACTACATCGAGGCCCTAATATAAGCAATAAGGCCCGAAAAAAAATAGCAGCTGCATCTGCAAATGATTTGAGGGAATTAATAAAAGTGAATGCGATTTTACAGTTTCCTGCAGTGAGTGAAGAAATAGCACGATCTTTTTTATCAAAAGAAAGAGTTGCACAATTTATTAAACAACCAGCTGCATTTGCACGAGACATTGCATCTTTTGGGCATGAACTAGATGTCTTGTATAATCTTGTGCAGCATGTTACGAAAAGCTGTTCGTTTGCATTGGCTGCCCCAAGAACTCTACCAATCTATACTGATCATCTGGTATTAAGCCCTGATGGCACCAAGCTGGTTGGACAAACTGGGGACCATATGACGACGGTATTTGATATAAAAGAGAATATTATTGGTCCAGTTTATGAAATAGATACTACTTTTTTTCCCATGTGGAATACATCCGGCACACACTTTGCTTTTCCAAAAAATAATCCACGAGAAATAACTATATTCGATGCATCCCAAGTACAACAGCCGAAAAATCATGAAGTCCCGCTTTATTGCTTTGTTCATCTTTGGAACGGTACAGATATTGCCGTATGTAATTTTTTGAACTCGGAAATAGAGTTGCTTGATGTAGCGAAAGAGAAGCCGTCACGCCGATTGTATGATCCTCTACCAGGTTATGTGGAGGATGCTTTTAATGTTAGCTGGAATCATAGCAATAGCAAGATAGCTGGTCTTGATCATTATGGTAATATGAGGATTCACGATTCTGAGAATGGGGCGCAGATTGTTTGTGGCAGGTTTCCTGCGCTTGCTGTTCAAGTAAATAATTGGCTTTACAGGCTTGATGATCCAGCAAATGACAAGAAACATGATTATACCTGCTTAAAGTGGAGTCCCGATGATTCTCAAATTGCTTACTATTGTAGACCACGCAGGACAATGTATATTTGGGATACTGCTTCCGGACGATTATTACACACATTAAAAACCGGAGAAAGAGTGCTGTCAATGCAGGAGCGATATTGGCGATTTGGATTGCCTGAGTTGGTGGTTCATCATGACCGCGCTATCTGTTCTTTAGCATGGAGTCCTTGCGGTACTATGCTAGTTACTTCTGCAAGCGATAATGCATTACTTATTTGGGATGCCACTAATGGTCGAGTAATAGATACGATTACACTTCCTGCCGATGATAGGCGCACATTTGTCTCTGTCGACTGGGGAGCTAATAATATGCTTGTCGTTGCCACAAATGATCAGTTAGTTCATGCCTTTGATATGAATAATGTGGAAAAGTTGTCTGCAATAATGAAAAGCAAGATATCTATTCCACAAGTCATGCTCTTGGCACATATTTTGAGATACGATACAGCTTTTGGCCCAAACTGGCTTAATAGGCTTAAAAAAGAAGATCAAGTTGTAGCGACATCATCTAGTAAGAGTAAACCTAAACAATCACAAGAAGAAAAAAATGAAGAACATTTACTCAGCTTATTATATTCTCTGCCAACCGAACTGAAAGATAGTCTTAAGGATTGGCTGGCAACGGGCTTTGTCATACAAAGGGCACAAGAATAAAACGAATTAAACTGCACAATAAATGGATGATCTCTTGTTACAAGTTTCTAAAGGACTGAGTTATGTACATGATTAGAGGGTTTTATAAAATAATATTTGTTTTTTTGTTGCTAGCAAGTCATCAATTGTCATTGCATGCTGCTGAACATAAAGAGCTGATCATGTGTTTTAAAGATGGGCATGAAGCATGGGCAGATACATTGCGTCAAAATGTAATAAACTCTTCAAGAATGGTATCTGATTTATTTACAGACGAAAGCTTTGTAGCATCTCAAAGCGTAATGATAATACCGTTACCTACTATTGATTGTGCAAGTGTGAATAAACTTGTAAAACCGTTATTGTTGGATCCAGGAGCTGAAAACAAGAAAAGAATATCAGCCTTTCCTGCGCATGATTTGGCCGAACTCATAAAGATAAATTCAATTTTGCAATTTCGTGGATTAAGCAGAGAGACGGCACGATCGCTTTTGTCACAAGAAAGAGTTGCTCAGTTTATTAAACAACCAATTCAATTTTCGTGCGATGTTGCACCTGTTCAACATGAGCTTGATGTTGTGCATGATCTTTTGCATAATTTGACAAGCCGCTTACTGGTGTTTGATGCGCCAGAAATTTTACCTATTAATGTTGATCACCTGGTATTAAGTCGTGATGGTAATAAGCTGGTTGGACGAAACAAGGGTCATATCACCGTATTTGATCTACTAAAAAAAACTACCGGCCCAGAGTATGAATATGATTGTATACCATCTTCATTCGTATGGAATAAAGATGGGACGCGTTTTATTGTCAAAAATTTAGGAAGCATGAGAACGTTTATATTCGATGCATCACAAACACAACAACCAGAAAAGTATGAGCCACCATCAATTTATGATAGGATTTTTGGTTCTAATGGTGTGGATTTTGCACTTACCTCGACGGTTAGTTGGGGTGTAGAAATATGCACTACAACAGGAGGTATTCCGATATGTTCACTGCCCGTTCCATATGGATATGATACGACTGTTGTATGGAACCCTGCCAATGATAAGGTAGCGACCGTTAGTAGTCATGATTATGCTGTGAGGGTCTGGGACCTTGCAACTTCAACGCAATTGTCCAAGTGTCACGTGATACCAGGATTGCGTACCAACCCTTTAAAATGGAGTCCCGATGGTTCTAAAATTGCTTATTACAGACACCCACGAACAATGTATATTCATGATGTTGCTTCAGGAGAATTATTACATATTAAAACCATGCCAGGCGCTGGTTATGTATCTGAACATGCTCAATACACCGCTGATTCTCTAGCCTGGAGTCCTTGTGGTACCATGATTGTTACTTCGGCTAACAACAATACATTGCTGATTTGGGATGTTGAGATCGGTCAAGTAATTATGACTATTGAACTTCCTGAGGGTGATAAGCGTGTTTTTGTTTCTGCTGATTGGGGGACAAATAACCGACTTGTTGTTGCCACAAATGATTGTGCGGTATATGCGTTTGATATGAATGATAGTGCGAAGAAGCTATTAAAGATAATGGAAAGCAAGATGTCCATAGCACAGATAATGCTCGTGGCATACATTTTAAAATATGATACAGCTCCTAGTATAAAATGGCTTAGTCTACTCAGCCGAAAACAAAAATCTGTAAAAAAAGCATTGAGAAAGATTAGAAATAACGAAGAAAAGTATCTGCTGAGCCTACTCTATTCTCTGCCGCCTGAAGTTAAGAACAGTCTCAAGCAATGGCTGACAAAGAGCTTTGTTATACAAAAGGCACAAGAATAAATTAGTGCTCGCAACTTAAAAAGCAGCTCCTATTTTTGCCCAGAGCTCCCAAACTTCGAGCGCACTATTGCGTTGTGGGAATTCCCAGGAGCCGCCCAAGCCAATAAAGGCATCATATTTTGTCTTTTGACGCTTTACTGCAAAAGCAGCATGAATTTTGTGCACAATGGCACTGCGCGATGCAGCAGACCAGAGATCCAAATCTTTGGCTGATATATTAATGAGTACCGGATTGCCATTGCTATCAGCATCAAATGCTGCTTGTTGCGCTATGGTACTTTGGCTTGCGGTAGTAACGAGCGTTGGATGTGCCATGTCAACCGGGCCGGCAATACCATAATTGTCAGGGAAGGGATGAATTAAGCGTAAATGCTCATTGCCATGACCCCACAAGCTGTAGCCGACTTCGCCTTCTATGCGGTCATCTATATAACGCCAGCCGGTTGAAAAATCTACGATACCATAGGGGTCCACCCAAACTTCTCGTGTGAGAATATTTACGCCGGGAATGTTGCGTATTTGAAAGCCATCGAGTTGATTGAACAGAAGATAACGGCTCCACTGTTTGTGTCGCAAATCAAAGGTGCGACATTGACGCTCACGCAAGAACCAACGCACTTCCAAATCAATAAACCAGCCGATTGCATAGACTTGCGTACATGAATTGAGCGGAATTTGCATGTTGATGCCGCTATCTATACAAAAGTGGCCATTGCGTCCTGCGTAAGGATGAAAAATATTGCATGCATTCTGAGGACCGGTCGTAGGAAAGCTGACGCCGGAGTAATAACCAAATTCAAAATAATCAGAATCTAAATAGGTTGAACCAACACGCATATTAATTTCAGCCAAGCCAACTCGGTGCTGTTTGCCCACCATACGCGCCGCGTGCCATGCGCTTTGATTAAATGCAGAGATAATATCAAATGCTGCCCCCGTCCCAATGTTTTGAACTCTATCTTGTCGTAAACGTATATCGTTTTCAACATAGACAACGGGCATACGCACCGCGAGCCACCAGTTATCAAGCATGGTGGTTGCTTTACACACTCCTTCAAATGGAAAATAGGCTTCCAGCTCAAAGCCAAACTGTTTTTGATGAGGATTAAGAGTTAGCGTGCCATAAAATGAATCATTGTTAATGCCGAGCCATTCTGCGCGGACATCGCGAACCGGCGCCAGAGGGTAGGCATCGCCCGTGACCAGAAGTTCATTTTTTTTATCGATTAAAAAATAACGTGCAACTTTAGCATTAGATACCGAACATTGTACAAAAGCAGTTCCTTGCAATGCCGGTCTGCAGGCGTCTTTGTTGTAAATTAAATCATGCCAAAAAGCAAGTTGGCGTGCTAAATCCTCGATAACAGGACGCGTGTACATAAATGATTCGGATCTAAATTCTAGTTCATCATAATAACAGATGATAGGATCTCGCGCTTGTGGTATACAACATGGATTACCAATGAAAGCTGCAGTAAAAGAGCAATAGAGCAGCATTAAAAGAACTATGAGCTTCTTCATGTATCTTCCTTTTTAGACTAGTGACGTTTTTATCTTAGGATAGCTTTTGTATAAACACAAGTGATGGGGGTCGGAATTTGGTTCTATATGCCTTAAAATATGATAAGATAGTGCTACTATTTTTACCAATTGTGTCTAATCTTCTTACTAACAAACAAAATTAATCAGTGGTGACTGCGCCCATTATGAGATCTTTTTATACGAATATCTTCGCAACATCTATTCTTATGTTGGCAGTTACCGTTCACGCTAGCACACCTTCTGAATACAAAATTATAGTGCATAGCTCACAAGAAAAAGAGCTTGCACAGCTGATAAGAGAAGCAATGCCCTCATCTGTTCTCATTGATAACATTGCGTATACATCAGACGTTATATTGACTGAGGCTGAATTTTTCTACTTAGTGGATATTCCGCGTCAGAGCGTTGTTACAAAAGATCAAATTATACAAGCCATCTTTTATTTATTACGAAAAAATAAATTTGAAACAATCACCGTATCGTTGCAAAGCGCAGTTTCAGGACATACTCTTCATTTTGATCTTGTCTCTTATTGGACTCTGGGCAAAATAAAATTGCATGGTTTTATGCTCGGGAAAGAGCGTTATCGCTATTTATATGCTATCGAAAGCGGTGAGCAATTTGATCAACAAAAACATAATTATTCTTTAGAACAAATGTATGCTGCATTTAAGCAGGAGGGATATTACAATATCTCTATTGACGATCGTCTTTCTTATGATGATGCGATAAAAGAAGTTACGGTACATCTTACGTTTAAGCGGGGCAAGATATTTAAAATACGCGATGTTGAAGTTCATATGAACCATGAATTGCAGGAAAAAAATGGTGCATTAGAGAGAGAAGTTTGTACACGATTACAGCGTTTGCATGGTATCCATTATCAACGACAGCAATTAAATGAGGCTGTGTCACATGTAAAATATTTTTTGCTTGAAGAAGGATATCTGCAATCAACTATAGAGCTTGAGGAGCGCTTTGATAAGGAGCGATCCAAAGTTGATCTTTCTTTTTTTATAGATTTGGGACCACGCAAAGAATTTATTTTTACCGGTAATAGCCATTTTTCAAAACGGCAGCTTCTTGATCATCTGTTGTTGTTTGGACGCTCAGCTCTCATGCTGCCAACCGATCTATTGCGCGAAGAGATAATCACGCTGTACCAGAATAATGGGTTTAAACAAGTAGCAGTGGATGTACATGAAGAAGAAGACAAACTTTTTTTTATTATTCAAGAAGGTAGTATCGGAACCGAAGTAGCATCGACAGAAAATGTGATAGTAGAGTCAACTGTGCCAGTACCAGAACAAACAATTGCAGAACAACACAAAAATGCTGTGTGCGACTCATTTGGCAAAACTATTGTAACAGGAAGTAGCAGATTTCCTTTTGAGTATCTGCTCAGAGAGCTTACCTATGCTCATGGCCAAAATTGGGATCCTTTCAATCTCAAGCAGTCGCATTTAGCATTAAAAGATCTTAATCTTTTTGATCATATTCATTTGTATCCATATCAAGGCATGGTGCCACTGGGAGATCGCCCGGTCCAATTAAAAGCAATGCTTGATAATCCCCTTGAAGTTAGGCTACACACCGGTGCGGGTGCTCAGGGGACGTTGCGTGATCTCACTTTTGACGGGATTACCTACAAGTTGGGGGGCATGGTACTTTTCAAAAATCCCTTTAATCAGGCGGATTATTTTTTATTAAATGCAGATTTTACCCGGCCATATCGTATTTTGGAGGTGCAGTACTGGCGCCCATGGCTGTTTAATCGTCCCGTGCGCACGCTTGCACAGGTATATAATAACGCATTTAAATATCCTTCATTGCGCGGGTTACAGCGTAATTTGTATCAAGTAACACATCAGGGCCTTATGTTAGGCCTGAGTCGCAAATGGACGAATATGGAAATGGGTTGTAATTTTGGCTTTGAATGGATGGAGACGAATATCAGCAATAAATTGCCTCAAGAAGGTGAATTTAATCGCTTGGTTGCGCGCGCGATTAATTTTGATCCTTGTCTATTGCAAGTAAAAATTCCTTATTTGCTTCTTGAGCCAAGTTTGTTTATCAATTATTTGGACGACCAGTTGTATCCGACACAGGGTTTTTTAACCGTACTATCAGCCAAAGGAATGTTTCCTCTTGATCGTTGGGGTGAAGATGCGTTGTTTGTTAAATGCATAGCGGAGCAATCGCTCTTTGTGCCGCTTCCCCGTATTCCTGTTATATTGGCGCTGCGTCTGCGCTTGGGGTACATTATTTTTCAGCGATTTAATAATATTATGCCGTCCGAACGTTTTTATTTAGGAGGTGCATTTTCTTTGCGTAGCTATCAAAACGATTTGTGTCCACCGTTAGGAATTGTAGAAAATGGTACCGCCAAGCCTGACTATGTACCACAGGGAGGTAAAGCGATGATAAATATCAATCTTGAATTACGTTTTCCCTTATATAAGCAGCTGAATGGTGTGGTCTTCCAAGATGTGGGCTTTCTTGATGGAGGGAGCTTGCGGGATCTTGTGCACAGTGATTTGTTGGCAGGGACAGGCTTTGGGCTCCGCTATAATACCCCCATTGGGCCGATACGTTTTGACATGGGATTCAAGTGGCAAAAACCAGTGCCGGACGTCTCGTCATTGGCATGGTTTTTAACCCTAGGACAGGCATTTTAAAAACCTATTATATAATGTTGACCAGGTTCAAACACATTTGAGAAAAAAATGGTAAAATAAAAGGCCTCCAAAACAAACCAATTTTAGGGAGGCCTTTTTAAATATGCAGCAATATAAACTGCACA
>JAKAUA010000047.1 GCA_021827875.1 bacterium
TTTTGTGCAGTTTATATTGCTGCATATTTAAAAAGGCCTCCCTAAAATTGGTTTGTTTTGGAGGCCTTTTATTTTACCATTTTTTTCTCAAATGTGTTTGAACCTGGTCAAGCCTTTATGAAAGGGTTTTCTTAGTTGCCCCATGGCCACCAAGATGATTTTGGTTTGGCTGTTTCGGCAGGCTTTGTTGCTTCTTCTTGAACAACGAGAATAGGTCCTTGTGGCAATTCAAGAGCATTATCGAGAGATATTCGTTGTTCTATTGGTAAAGATTCATGTAGAGCAGTATACTTTTTACGTAATTCAGCACGGCGGGATTGTAGTTCAAAATCTCTTTGTGCGGCTTCATCTTGCCATTCCACAATGGTTTGATATTGCGCGGCCAAATTTTCTTGTTCTTGTGTTGTTTCTTTGAACTCTTTTATGATTTGGGCACTTGCTTGTAGAGCCAGGTTGGCGGCTTGTTTTTGTGCGGCATCCGCTTGATGTACTACGATGGTAGTGCTAAGGTCGCCGGATTTATAATTTTCAACTATTGATGTTTTGTCCATAGCCTGCAATGCGACTGGTGCAGATAATAGTAATGAAACACACAATAATTTTTTAGAAACATTCATGAATTTCCTTTTTGTAAGGTTAAAAAAAATGGCGCTCAAAAAAAATAAGCGCCATTTTTTCAATAAACAATTTTTAGCAGATTTATTTTGCTTGTTCAGTTGACGATATGAAGTAAGCGAAAGGATTCCAGTTTGATGATGCGGATAACGCAGATAAATCTTTTATTAGTTTGTTTTGCTTTTCTTTTAATGTTGTCATGTTTGCTTGTAATGCAACTAGTTCTTTTTCTACGAATTTTTTAGCATATTGCAAACGTTCTTTGTCGCCAGTTGCAATATGTGTGAGTACTGTTTTAGTAAAATATTCTTTTGATTTTTTCAAACCTTCTTGTTCTATAGTATCAATGCTGTTTTGATACATAGCTAATGATTTATCTTGATCGCGTGCATTAAATTTTGATGCTATTTTTCCACGAGCCCAAGCAAAAGTTCTTTTATTTTGTTTTTCTTTTTGTTTGATTTGTTTGTCAAGTTCTGCAACAGTACGTTTCATGGTACTTAGAGAAAGATCTTCCATAGCAAATGAGGAAGCAGCTGAAATAAGTAAGATGAGAGATAATTTATGGAAATTCATAGAAGCTCCTTTATTGTTTATAAAAAAAAGGTTATTCATTATTCCGATTATATCGTGATTGTCGATATGTATTATCCTGTTGCTAAAATCCCTCATATCATACACAGAAAAAAATAAAAAAAGCAATAGCAATGGTAAGAATTAGTTTTTGATCACCGGAGCTGGTTTTTCCCAATGTTGTAAAAACTCTACCAGCGGGGCAATGCCATCTTTGGTTAGAGTAGAAGTGATCACGAATGGCTCATATTTTTCCATAGCGGGCTTAAGGAAGTGAATCATCTCTACCTTGTCTGCTTTGTTAAATACATAGAGCATCTGTTTGTCTACGTCCAAATCTTCCAATATCTTGTGTACAACGGCAATGTGTGCTTCCCAATTAGGATCAGAGATATCAATTACTTGAATGAGTAAATCTGCGTAATTAAGCTCTGATAGCGTTGATTTAAATGCTTCTACCAAATGGTGGGGCAATTGTTGAATAAAACCAACGGTGTCAGAGATAAGACCCTTCTTTTTGCTATCAATGTATAATTCGCGCGTAGTGGTATCCAATGTTGCAAAGAGCTTGTTTTCAGCGAGCACATTGCTTTTGGTTAATGCATTCAAGATACTCGATTTGCCGGCATTGGTGTAGCCAATAAGACAGAAGAGTGGAATTTGGCTGTTCAAACGTTGTTTACGTTGTGTTTCACGCGCTTGGCGCAAGCGCACCAATTGTCGCTTTAATTTTAAAATGCTTGTTTCAATGTGGCGAGCATCAATTTCTTTTTGTGTTTCACCCGGGCCGGTGGTACCAATACGCGCACCTTGTTGTGACATATAAATACCGCGACCGGCAAGTCTTGCTTTTTTGTGCTGCAACATAGCTATTTCTATCTGAAGCTTACCTTCTGCTGAATGGGCACCTTTTTCAAAAATTTCTAAGATAAGGCGAGTGCGGTCAAAGATGCGGCAGTGTAAAAATTCTTTAAGGTTGCGTTCTTGTTGGCCGGTAAGTGGCTCAGAAATAATAATTTCTTCTATCTCTTCTTGGTCGCACAGCTCACGAATGTCTTTGAGCTTACCTAGGGTAAAAAAGTAGGTATTATCGATTTCACGGAGTTTGATAAAAATTTCATGGTCATAAATAACCCCATTGGACTTAACCAGATTTTCAAATTCTTCGAAATAAGATTGAATGTCGGGTGTTTTATTATAAGGAGCTTGTACCCCTATAATAAGGGTCTTGGGATGTTGATTAACGTCATAAAGTTTTGGTTCACGTGCCATAATACTGCTTTTTCTGATTTCGAGATAACAGGGTTACATAAAATTCTCGTTGGAAAACGATATTAATCAATTATAATTGCCCCTTAGCAAAAAAGCTAATTTCTGTTATCATTGACCTACTTTTTAAAGATACATAGCAATTATGCATTGGAAGTTATTCATATGTTTGACTTTTTAACTAATAAATTTTCATCCCTATTTACCTCGTTGACCAAGGGCGGCAAACTTACTGAAAAAGATATTGATAAAACGTTGCATGAGGTAAAAGAGGCGTTGTTAGAGGCAGATGTTTCTTATGAGTTGGTTGAATCATTTACCCAAGATATAAAAAAAGAAGTTATTGGGAAAAAAGTTTTAGCAGCGCTTAAGCCGTCTGAGCAACTGATCAAAGTTGTGTATGATACGCTAAAATCCTTTTTAGGTGGGGCTCAGCAAGAAGTTGCCTTTTCATTCCAGATCCCCAGCGTAATTATGGTTATGGGGTTGCAAGGATCAGGGAAAACTACTTCATTGGGTAAGATTGCCAACTGGATTAAAAAAGAGGCAGAGCAGAAGAAAAAAGAGCGTCGTGTTTTGCTCGCTTCCGTAGACTTTTATAGACCTGCCGCAGTTGATCAGCTCGAAATTGTAGCCAAACAAGCAGGAACCTCATTCTATAGATCTGTCGAAACTGATCCGGTAAAAGCGGCGCAAGATATTTATGCGCACTTTAAGCAAGGATTGTACGAAATACTTCTCTTGGATACCGCAGGACGTCTTCATATAGACAGTACCTTATTGCAAGAATTGCGTGATATTGATGCGCGCCTTCATCCTAAATACAAGTTATTAGTACTCGATGCTATGACCGGGCAAGAATCATTAACAGTGGCGCGTGCTTTTGAGCAGGGTGTTGGCTTTGATTTTGCTCTTATGAGCAAGATGGATAGCGATACTCGTGGCGGTGCCGCATTCTCGTTCCGCTATGCATTAAAAAAAACGATCCTCTTTATTGGGGTAGGAGAAAAAATAGAAGATTTACAGCGCTTTCACCCTGAGCGTATGGCCGGCCGTATTTTGGGCATGGGCGATATGGTGAGTTTGGCTGAAAAAGCGGATGAAAAAATTAAAAAATCTGAACAAGAGGCCGCCTACAATGCATTTGCCAAGGGACGCTTTAGTCTACAAGATTTTGCCAACCAGATGTCTATGATGGACAAGTTGGGCTCATTTTCTCAAATTGCTAAATATTTACCCTCTATGGGGGGTATGAACTTCTCGCCGGATATGCTTGAAAAAGGTGAGCGTGAGTTAAAAAGATTTAAGGCTATTATAAGCTCTATGACCCCAAAAGAACGATTGAATCCATCAATCCTGAATGATTCGCGTAAAAAACGAGTTGCGTTAGGGTCGGGTGTTCAGGTGGCGGATATAAATAGTTTGTTGCAGCGCTTTGAACAAAGCCAACAATATGTTAAACTATTTAACAAGTTTGGAAGGTTTTAAGCATACAACGGGTTAAAACCCTGTTGTATAGCGCAAAGATTCTTGAAACCGATTGCGCTCTTTGGGGCGGCGACGGTGTAGAATGAAAAATTAGTATATTTATCTTATTTATTACTTATTACTAAGGATGATGCATGGCGGTTAGAATTCGCTTAGCTCGTATTGGCACAAAAAATGCTCCTGTTTATCGCATTGTAGCTATTGATAGCAAAAAGAAAAGAGATGGCGCTTTTCTAGAAAACCTCGGTACTTATGACCCAATTAAAGGTTCATTAGTACAATTCCACGTTGAAAGAATCAACGACTGGGTTTCAAAAGGTGCTATTCCAAGCGACGCAGTAAAAAAACTACAAAAATTACACGGCGCTCAATAACAAGAGTCCCCGTCGTATTTAAATTATTAGAGCAAAAGAGTTAAAACAGTAATATACGCTTTTGCTCTGAGGATTTTTTTAATGATTAAACAAGCATTCGAGCACATTGTTAAGACAGTAGTTGACAAACCGGAATCGGTTGTTATAGAAGAACAACACGAAGATTCTAAGGTTAAACTTACTATCAAAGTTGACGAACAAGATATCGGCAAAATTATCGGTAAAGAAGGTCGTACCATTAAGGCATTGCGCTTATTAGCT
>JAKAUA010000060.1 GCA_021827875.1 bacterium
AACCATGTCGCATTTGTTGAGGAACACAACCAACGCAGGAACGTTTACGTTTTTAGCTAAAACGATATGTTCTCTGGTTTGAGGCATTGCACCGTCAGCAGCTGACACAACAAGAATTGCGCCATCCATTTGAGCGGCACCAGTGATCATGTTTTTTACATAGTCAGCGTGACCTGGACAATCAACGTGCGCATAGTGACGATTTGCAGTTTCGTATTCAACGTGTGATGTATTAATGGTAATACCACGTTCTTTTTCTTCTGGGGCGTTATCGATTTGATCGAAAGCTTTTGCCTCAGCTAAACCTTTTTCCGCGAGGAATTTGGTAATTGCAGCGGTCAAAGTTGTTTTTCCATGGTCAACGTGACCGATGGTACCAATATTAACGTGAGGCTTTTTACGCTCAAACACATTCCGTGACATGACAATTTTCTCCTGACACTAATTAATTAAATATTATTTTTTTTCTATAATGCTATCTTGCACGTGCTTAGGAACTTCGCGGTAACATTCAAATTCCATTGAATATCCTGCACGACCCTTCGTCATCGAACGAAGATCTGTAGCATAACCAAACATCGTTCCTAGAGGTACCTCTGCAGCAATCTCTTGCTTGTCCATTTGTGCTTCCATTCCGAGAATACGGCCACGACGAGAGTTTAAATCACCCATAACGTCACCCATATATTCTTCTGGAGTTTCCACAACCACCTTCATAATAGGCTCGAGCAACACAGGTGATGCTTGAGAAATACCTTCTTTGAAAGCCATTGACGCAGCAATTTTAAAAGCCAACTCAGAAGAGTCAACATCGTGGTAAGAACCGTCATACAATGCTGCTTTAAAGTCAACCATTGGATAACCGCCCAACACACCTGTTGCTTTTGCTTCTTCAAGACCTTTTTGCACCGGAGCAATAAATTCTCTTGGAACAGACCCACCTACAACCTTATTTTCAAACAGGAAGCCCTTACCTCTTTCAAGAGGTTCGAACTTAATCCATACGTGCCCGTATTGACCCTTACCACCAGATTGCTTGATGTACTTACCTTCAGCATTAGAAGGCTTTTGGATAGTTTCTTTATAAGCAACTTGGAGCTTACCTTGAACAACCTCAACTTTATGTTCACGTTTCAAGCGGTCAACTACGATTTCTAAGTGCAATTCACCCATACCACGAATAACGGTTTGTCCTGTTTCTTCGTCATAGGTAAATTGGAACGATGGATCTTCTTGCATCATCTTTCTTAATGAAAGCACCATTTTCTCATAATCTGTTTTGCTCTTAGGCTCAACAGAGGTTGAAATCACCGGCGCTGGAACATTAATAGATTCTAGCAATACAAGATTTTTTTCATCGCACAATGTATCACCGGTGATGGTATCTCTCACCCCGATAATTGCTGCGATGTCACCAGCACGAACCGAATCAATTTCTTCACGCTTATTGGAGTGCATTCTTACCAAACGGCTTACACGCTCTTTAGAACGAGTACGCGCATTCACTACATAAGAACCAGCCTTCAATTCACCTGAATAGACACGAATAAAGTTCAATACACCCACGAATGGGTCGGTTACAATTTTAAATGCTAATGCACAGAATGGTCCATTTGGATCAGATGGAATAGCAATTTTTTTGTCTGTTCCCGGCAATGTACCTTCTATTGGTGGCACATCAGTTGGCGCAGGCAAATAATCAACAACACCATCGAGCATTAATTGAACACCCTTGTTCTTAAATGCAGTTCCACAGAATGCAGGAACCAATTTAAGATTAACGGTACCTTTGCGAATAGCTTCTTTAATTTCTTCTACAGTAATAGGTTCTTCATTCAAGAACTTATCCGCAAGCTTGTCATCAACATCACACGCTGCTTCTACAATTCTGTTGTATGCTTTTTCAACTTGATCAGCATACTCAGCCGGCACCTCATGCCAAACCACATTGATACCGTTCTCACCTTCAAAAGTAGCCATCTTGCGAGATAATACATCAATAATACCGCTTAAGTCTTCTGACATTCCCACTTGAATTTGCATAGGAACAGCATTAGCTTTCAACTTATTATTAACATCATTGATAACGCGTTCAAAGTTCGCACCAACACGGTCAAGCTTATTAACAAAAATGATACGAGGAACTTTATAACGATTTGCTTGGCGCCATACGGTCTCAGACTGAGGCTGCACACCTTCTACTCCAGCAAATACCGCTACCACACCATCAAGCACACGCAAAGAACGCTCTACTTCAATGGTAAAGTCCACGTGACCAGGGGTATCAATAAGATTGATGTGATAATCTTTCCAGAAACAGGTAATCGCTGCAGATTGAATGGTAATACCACGCTCGCGCTCTTGGGCCATTGAGTCCATGGTGGCTTCGCCCTCATGCACTTCACCCACTTTATGCAAAACACCGGTATAGAACAAAATACGTTCAGTTACGGTGGTTTTGCCGGCGTCGATGTGAGCGGCAATCCCTATATTTCTATATTTGTTTAATGGAATACTCATTATTACCTACCCTTATTACCAAGCAAAGTGAGAGAATGCTCTGTTAGATTCTGCCATCTTATGAACGTCAGAGCGCTTCTTTATTGCGCCACCGCGCCCATCATAGGCATCTAAAATTTCATAGGCAAGGCGAGAACCCATACTCTTATCTGAGCGAACTGATGCTGCTTGAATCAACCAACGAATACCAAGCGCGCGACCACGGTCAAGACCAACTTCTACCGGAATTTGGTATACGCTACCGCCAACACGGCGAGGCTTAACCTCGATAAGAGGAACTATTTTTTCAAAAGACTTATTAAAGAATTGCAATGCTTTTTCTTTGTCGCCTTGGTTCTTTTTGGTTAAAACTTCAAGGGCGTCATATACTATGTTACGCGCAATACTTTTTTTACCGCGTTCCATAATAACATTGATTAATTTTTGTATAAGATCGGAGCCATAAACAGGATCTACTCCAATAACTCTTTTCTGATTTTGTTTTTTACGTCTAGGCATAATATTCTAACCTTTTATTGTTTTGGACGTTTAGCGCCATACAATGAGCGCCCTTGTCTTCTCTTTTCAACTCCGCCAGCATCCAATGCACCACGGACAATATGATATTTAACACCTGGTAAATCAGGAACGCGACCACCACGAACAAGAACCACAGAGTGCTCTTGAAGATTATGTCCTTCACCACCAATGTAAGCGGTAACTTCTATACCGGTTGAAAGCTTAACACGGGCAACTTTACGCAACGCTGAGTTCGGCTTTTTAGGGGTTTGAGTGAAAACACGGGTACATACTCCACGCGCCTGAGGGGATCCTTTAAGCGCCGGGCTCTTCGATTTACCTTTCTCTCGTTGTCTGCCAAATCGAGAAAGCTGATTTATCGTAGGCATATTAAAACATTCCTAAAAATTAAAAGGATAATAATTTTTTGCAAAACTTAAAAAACTTGCTTTATAACCACCAAAAACTATATGACAAGGGTTAGTAGGTATTTTACCCTTTTTGATAATTTTTTCAAGTAGAATCAGATAAAAAATGCTTTTTTCACTTTTATCGTTTCATGCAGAACAAGGATTATCATGCCCATGAGTACTGACAACAGCGACAGAATCGATTAACTGCTATAAATTCTCTTTGTTCATGGACGTGGTTGTATATCTATGATACCTTATTTTCCGTTAAACAAAAGCATTTATTCTCTAACAAGGAGCTCGCACGCTATGATTTTTTCTAAAGCAATAGCAATTGTTCTACCCTTTTTTGGCAACATTGCCGGACTTTTCGGCATTTTCGCCGGTATACTCGGTATAGGTTTTCTTATTGGATTTCATGAATTGGGCCATTTTCTTTTTGCCAAACTATTTCATGTTGATACCCCTACCTTTTCTATCGGATTCGGTCCACGTCTGCTAACAAAAAAGATTGGCGAGACTGAATTTTCACTTTCAGCCATACCACTTGGCGGCTACGTACAAATGACCGGTATGGGAGAAGCAGAAGAAGGAAAGCATTCCCGCTCTCGCTTCTCATTCTCCGCAAAGCCATTTTATCAAAAATTCTTAATAATGAGCGGTGGTATACTTTTTAATCTTATGTTTGCTTACTTTGCCTTTATCTTAATCTTTATGACCGGAATGCCTCAGTCACGCTTTACTTACCCACTCTATGCAGAGGCAGTAGTCGAAGCAGTAGAAAATGATAGCCCGGCTGCAAAAGCAGGCCTCTTGCCCGGCGATACCATTATCTCTGTCAATGGCAAGCCATTTGAATCCGGCGCTACTTTTTACAATGATATGGCAACTCTTATTAATACCCCGGCTACTTTTAAAATAAAACGAAGCGGACAAGAACAAACCATTACTTTTACTCCGTCAGTAAAAACTATGCGTGGCACATCTGTAGCCATAAGCGGCATTATGCTCAAAAATGGTGCTTTGGCCCCTATGTCATTGATGCAAGCAATCGGCAACGGTATATCTTTGGCTAACAAGTATATTTATGGCACTATCGCTTCATTTAAG
>JAKAUA010000045.1 GCA_021827875.1 bacterium
GCTCACGCATACCATACATTTCTTTAACTTTTTGTTTTTCTTCCAGCTGCTTACCATAACCAGACACTTTGCGCTGGCGCTTATTTGCTGATGCAGCTGATGTTTGTTCGGTATTTTTCATACCGCGATCAGTACTTTTCATACCTCTTGGAGATCTGCTTTCCATAATAACCTTAATTTAATTCTAATTCTTTGAATACCAATAAGATAGCATTACTTCTATTAAACACGACGCTTTTTTGGCGGACGGCAGCCGTTATGAGGAAGCGGGGTCACGTCTCTCAACATAGAAACGTTTAATCCTGATGCTTGCAAGGAACGCACAACAGCATCTCTTCCTGATCCTGGCCCTTGAAGATTAACTTCAACATTTTTCACACCCAACACATGCATTTCTTTTGCAAGGTTTGAAGCGATTTGTCCTGCTACGAAAGGAGTCCCTTTACGAGAACCTTTAAAGCCAAGTTGTCCAGCACTGCCTCTCATTAAGACATCACCTTCCATGGTGGTAATAGAAACAAGTGTGTTGTTAAAGCTTGATTTAATATGGGCTATAACGGAATCTATCTGGCGTTTTTTTGTTTTCTTTTTGTATGCCATCCTATCCTTTGTACTCAATTAATAATGTTTTTAAAGTTATTTCTTAGCTACTTTTTTCTTAAGCGCAATTGCACTGCCAGCTTTACGAGGACCTTTTCTGGTACGCGCATTGGTCTTTGTTCTTTGACCGCGTGCAGGTAATCCCTTTTTATGACGGGAACCACGATAGCTGCCAATTTCTTGCAAACGCTTAATGTTGAGCATAATTTCTTTACGCAGCTCACCTTCAGTAACGTAATTTGAAGAAACTTCTTTCTGAATAGCTGCAATTTCTGCGTCAGATAAATCTTTAACACGAGTATCTAAATTAATTTTGAGCTTATTCAAAATATCTCGTGCGCCCTTAAGACCAATACCAAATACATAAGGGAGAGCGTATTCTATTCTTTTTTGAGAGGGTAAATTTACACCTTCAATTCTCGCCATGCGAATTCCTTACTGAATGAATCATTAACCTTGACGTTGTTTATGACGTGCGTTTCGTTTACAAATAATACGAACAACACGATCACGCTTAATAATACAACAATCTTTACAGATTTTTTTTACCGATGTTCTAACCTTCATGGAAGTTTCTCCGAAATCAAAAAAACGTATCTTAAATTCTTACTTAATTTTTGTAACGCAATACAATTCTACCGCGCTTCAAATCATAGGGAGACAACTCTAGTGCAACTCGATCTCCCGGTAAAATCTTTATATAGTGCATACGCATCTTTCCAGACACGTGCCCTAATACTTCATGCCCACCCTCTATCTCAACACGAAACATCGCATTGGGAAGTGTTTCTTTTACTACTCCATCTACTTTTATAACATCTTCTTTTTGCTTTTGATCTTGCTTCATATAGGTATTCCTATCATTACTTTCGGGTTATAATTTTTGGCTTATCTTGAGTAATTACGATAGTATCTTCTACGTGAGCAGCCAAACTTTTATCAACAGTTTTTACCGTCCATCCATCAGCGGTGATATACACATCATATTTACCCTGGGTAATCATTGGCTCAAGAGCAAATGCCATACCCGGTTGCAATAATGGTCCCTGACCAGCTTTACCATAATTCAAAATCTCAGGATCTTCATGCATTTGGCGCCCAATACCATGACCAGCAAAGTCACGTACCACACCAAATCCATGCTTCTCTACTTCTGCCTGGATAGCGGCAGATATATCAGTAAGACGATTGCCCGGACGAGCTTTTTCTATGCCCTTGTCCAAGGCTTGTCGCGCAACTTCAGCTAATTTTCGCGCTTGATCCGCAGCATTCCCTGTTCCTATGACATAAGAGCGCGCCATATCGGCACAATAACCATTGTAAGAAACACAGACATCGATCTTTACTAGATCACCATCTACTAAAATACGCTTCGCATTAGGAACACCATGAACAACCTCATCATTAACTGAAATACAGCTCACATGACGATATCCACGATACCCCTTCATCTTTGATACCAGATTTCTGTGCTTTTGTTGCTCTTCTATCCAGGCATCAAGTTCCAACGTACTTACTCCCGGCTTTAATAACGCCGGAATTTGATCAAAAATTTCAAGTAATAAATGGCCCGCTTCCTCCATTTTCTGGATAGCCGCCTTATTTTTAATCGTAATCATAAGCTATGCAAACAAGCGAACTGCTTAAATTCTGTGAAAACAGCATCTAAATTTTTGTCGACATTAAATTCAATAGCTTTATAGCCCTGCGTACCATAAAAAGAGATTAAATCTCCTGCGTGTTTGTGGTACACAATCAGACGCTCTTGTATGGCTTTCATATCATCATCGGCTCTTTTGCCAAGAACAGAAGAACAATAATCACATACCGCTGCACGCTTTGGTACCAAGTTCGATCCTTTAGCCAATGAATAGACCGCTTGGCAATCTTTGTTAGTACAGGTATATCTATTGCCCAAACGATTTGCGACAACTTCATCTTCAACAGAAAATCTCACTATTTTAATATTTGCCCATGAGAATTTAGTATTGAGACAATTTTGAAGCGCTTCCGCCTGCGCAACAGTACGTGGATAACCATCCAAAATTACTGCGTCCGCTTTATTACTTATTTGCTCAAACCATTCTTCAACCAAACAAGTAATAAGACTATCAGAAACAAGTTTACCAGATTTTAAGGCAAAATCTATTTGTTTTCCTATTTCAGTTTGTTCAATTATATGTTTTCGGCACAAATTGCCCGTCGAAAGAGTCTCCCATCCAAAATGCGATGTACACAAATTAGATAAAGTACCTTTACCTGAACCAGGAGGCCCTATAAATATATATATCGTTTTTAGTCGACACTGCTGCTGATTCAACGCGCGCCTCTCATTTTCATACGGCCGTAGGTCAAGAAACCTTCATAACGATGTTCAATGAGATATGCTTCTAACTGAGCTGCGGTATCCATAGCAACACCTACCACAATCAATAACGCAGTTCCGGTCAAGAAAAATGGCATATATACAAGCTTATAGAGAAGGTTTGGTGCAATCGCAAGTAATGCGAGATAAATAGCGCCCACTAACCCTATTCTTGTAAGAATATAATTAAAGAATTCAGCTGTTTTTCTTCCAGGACGAATACCGGGAATAAAACCGCCACTTTTCTTAATATTATCTGCTAATTCTTCTGGATTATAAATAATACTGGTATAGAAGTAGGAGAATGCAATGATCAAAATGAACTCAAGTACGGTATGAATAGCCCCAGCACGCTCCAAGTTTTCAGTTATCACATTGAATATAGGGAAACGCTGTGCCAATAAACTTGCAATAAACATAGGGATATTAAGTATCACGCCCGTAAAAATAACCGGCATAACACCTGGTGTATTTATTTTGAACGGAATATAAGTACTTTGGCCACCATACACTCTATTACCCACAACACGACGTGTGTATTGTACCGGAATCTTACGTTCACCTTTTTCAAGGAACACAATGCATGCGGCAGCTGCAAGGAAGAACCCTAAAAGCGCCAATGCTATGAATCCGCTCATACTCTCAAGATAGAAAACACTATAAATAGTTTTCCAAACATCTTGAGGGAATGATGATACAATACCGGCAAAGATGATCATTGAGCTTCCATTACCGAGACCAAAAAGTGAAATTTGTTCTCCGAGCCACATTAAGAATATGGAGCCCACGGTAAGAGAGAAAATGAACATAAAATAGAAGCTCAAGCTTGAGTCTAAAATCAAGTTGTTGCGCTGAAGAAGATAGATGATACCACTGCTTTGAAAGATGCTTACCAGAATCGCCAAATAACGAGTATACTGATTAACTACCTTTCTGCCATATTCACCTTCCTTGAGTAATTGCTCAAGTGCCGGAATACTAAAGCCCAAGAACTGCATCATAATCGATGCGGTAATATAGGGCCCCATCCCAAGAGCGAATAAAGTACATTGGCGTAACGTACCACCTGAAAAAAGATCGAGGTAGCCAAAAAAGCCACCCAAACCTTTAGACTGTTGCATAATCTCTTGAAGCGCCGCAATATCAACACCGATTACAGGAATATGTGTTCCCAAACGATAGATGATAAGCACGCCTAAGGTAAACAACACCTTCTTAAACAATTCTGGAATATAAAAAATATTAATAAAATTTTTTAGTATTACCACGGCTTCAGTTCTCCTTTGTTAATCTCGCCTCGCCACCACGTTCTTGAATTGCTTTTTCTGCAGTTTTACTAAATGCATCTGCATGAACAATAAGCTTTTTGCTCAAAGAACCATTACCAAGCACTTTAAGAAATGCCGGCTGTGCTTTTTTGAATTTCACTAAACCTTTTTCATGCAATGACAATTTGGTTACTTCTTCACCATCATTGAATGCATCATTAAGTTGAGATC
>JAKAUA010000057.1 GCA_021827875.1 bacterium
TGCAGAATAAGAATGAGGTGTGTCACGTGCAATGTTCCAGCTAATAATGTGGCCTTCAGGCTTATTATTTTGGGTAATAATATTGTAATGTATATAACCAACCGTTCTATCTTCGCTACGCAATACATCTAAAAAGGTGGCATCAGGTAGTTGCACACCAAATTTTTCTACTGCTTTACAATCACGTTCGTGTGAATATTTTTCCATTGTTGTTGGTATAGATTCTTCGCTTGCTGGCGATGTGTAAAATAATAAGAGGAAAAAAGAACATACAATAAATGAATATTTCATAATAAAATACCTTTAAAATTTTTTAACGGATATACTTCCACCATACAAGGCTTGCGAGTGTCAGCACTGCAATTGCGGTGCTTATTTTTTTGTGACGTTGAATACTATTGCCTTGCGGTAATTTGTCTGTAGGAATATTGAGCTGTTTTGTATAAAAAATATCATCACCTGCATGAGCGAGTGGTACAAATCCTGCTTTTTCATATAATTTACGGGCTTTTGTATTATTGACTTTCACGTTCAGCATGGCAGTGGGCATATTATTTTGTTCCATTTTTTCGATAACATGTGCAAGCAGTTGTGCGCCATAGCCTTTACCCTGGTATGCAGGGTCAAGAGCTATAAGATGAACCAAGCCAATGCTCAGGAGATAAAACGTTAAAACATGCACATGGTGCATATAATAATTAACAAATCCTACCGTTTTATTATCCACACGAAGAACTTCAGTAACAAACTGAGGATTTACTAAGTATTGTTCTGTTGTTCCTGCAGGATAACCCATAGATTCATAACGTACATAGTGGGGAGTCGCATCTAGAATATGTTGTATCGCCTGAAAATCACGTTCATGATTATAAGGCTCTATGCTAACGGTATTAGCAAGAGCGGTTGTTACGATAAGAGATAGAAATAAACAGATATTTTTACATATATTTTTCATTCGAAGTCCCCAAAATATATATGTTTCAATTTGCACATAATTATATACTGTTGTTATAATAAAGCAATGAAAAAAGAATTATTATAAAGGGAAAAAGTGCCACTATGGAATATCAACAATTAACCGGTAAGCTAGTTATCTTATCTCCATTAAGAGAGGAACATATAGAACAATATATGACAATGTTTTCTCCTAAGGTACGTTATGCATTGCATGTTACTAACCCCGAAGCAGAAAAAGATTATATGCGTAATTCGCTCTCAGAAATGCAGGCAGGAAAAACATTATTTTATGTTATTCAAGATGTCTCTGATGGCAAATTGATTGGTGCCGTTGCCATTCGCGATCCACAAATATATAAAGGGCAGCTCTACTCCTGGCTTAATGAGGCTTATTGGGGTAGTGGCCGGTACCAAGAAGCGTTAATGCTTATTACCAACTATTATTTCCAGATAACCAAAGCATTGTATATCACCGCGCACGTTGATGTGAGTAATATGCGGAGTCACCGCGCACTCAAAAAGCATAGCTGGGCGGACGCAGGTATATCGCAGGGACCTTACGGCAAGCAATATGAGCTAATTTTAAGAAATAAAACTATTCCTGTCCTTTAATCGTCTCTTTTTTTAAATAATGGCGCCCTTTGAGTTTTTCAGGCAAGAGATCTTCTTTTGTGTAGCGTTCATATCCTTTGCCATAGCCAAGTTCTTTCATCAACTTGGTTGGTGCATTGCGAATTACCAGTGGGATTGGGAGATTGCCAAATTCTTTTACATCATCGAGAGCTTCAAAATAGGCCAAATAAGAAGCCTTTGTTTTGGGTGCCATACTCAAATAGCAAACGCCATGCGCTAGATTAATGGCGCATTCGGGTAGTCCTATAGTCTCAACAGCGCGGAACACTGCATTGGCAATTCCCAGCGCAGCAGAGTGTGCAAGACCAATATCTTCAGAGGCGAATATTACCATGCGGCGTGCAATAAAAATCGGATCTTCGCCTGCCTCAATCATACGTGCAAGGTAATAGAGGGCGGCATCAGGTTGTGATGCGCGCATTGATTTGATAAAAGCTGAAATGGTGTTGTAATGTTCTTCCGCTTTTTTATCATAACGCAGATGACTACTTTGCAAAGTATTTTTTAAATTTTCTACCGTAATTTCTTGGTATAATTTTGCTGTGTTTTCGAGCATAGATAATGCTTGGCGCGCATCGCCATTGGCCATATTCGCGAGCCAGTCAAGAGCAGCTTCGTCTAAGACAAAGCCGGTTTGCTTTATTATTTCCGCTATCTCTTCGCGAGAAAGTTCTTTCAACACAAATACCTTGCAGCGAGAGAGGAGCGCAGAAATGACCTCAAAACTGGGATTTTCTGTCGTGGCACCAATAAGAGTGAGTAGTCCTGATTCAACAAAAGGAAGTAGAAAATCTTGCTGCGCTTTATTAAAGCGGTGAATTTCATCCAAAAAGAGGATGGTAGATATCTGTTTTGATTCATCTATGTTAGCAATAATTTTTTTAATATCATCTTTGCCTGTTGATACTGCTGAAAGTTCATGATAATCAGCGCCAACGGCATTGGCATAAATGCGAGCCAGAGTTGTTTTGCCAACACCCGGAGGACCCCAGAAGATAAAGCTAAAAATATGCTTCTTTTCTATGGCAAGGCGCAATGGCTTGCCTTCACCAACTAAATGTTTTTGACCTACAAATTGCTCTAATGTTGTAGGACGAATTTTAGTAGCAAATGGTTGCATAAGATTTCCCCCTTGGGGATAGAATAATTAGTAATAAAAGCCGTATGTAATATGGATAAGTCGAGGTCGTGTGTTATTAGTATACCATAAAAAGTGATTGTGTTATAATAATGGTGTAGATAAGGGCTTTTTTTAATGAAAAGAGACTCCTTGTTACAGGAGCTTCTTTGTTTAAGACGAACTTATTTTTCTATCGCATCTTTTCTATATCCATTAATTTTTTGAGAACAAGATCAGGCTTGATTGATGCGATCGTAGGCATAATAAATCCTTTTAGTGCCAGTCCTGATTGAGTTTTACCGCGGGAGCCTTCTTGGATTCGCAATGCGCCTTTTTCATAGGTAAGGTATATTCTGCCCTCTTCCCAATTAAATTGTGTTTTGTTGCCCACAGAACTTAGTTTCCATGCTTTTTCAAAGGTGTTTTTTTCATTACGTATTAACAGATAGCATATGCCTTCACCGGGACGCTCATCAGTTAATATCTTAAAGACTGTTTTTGCCAGACGTAAGTAGCCATGATTTTTTTCACTGCTCCCCGTTGATGCAGCGACTTTGAATTCGTCCATGATTGAATAGTTAGAAGAGCCTTCACAGACAATGGTCAAAAATAAGGGTTCTTTGGTTTTATTTTTAAATTCAAAAAACCAAATATTTGCATCTGCGGGCTTCGCAAGGAAAGTGTCTTGAATGGTTCCTCGTATTTTAAGCTGATCTTGAGAGTATTCATGTACGACAGCTTGCGTTGCGCCATGGATTAGTAAGGCAATGGTAGCAATAGCTTTACATAATTTCATTATTGCTCCTTAATTATTGCAATTTTTTGGCCAATTTACGTTGACGAACTGCCGGATTTTGATTTGATTGCGAAGCATTACTCATTTTTGTTCTTAACTCATTTTGTATAGATTCAAGCTTGTTTGCTGTTGCTTGAGTAGCGGCATTGCCACTATTTTTTGCCTGAGTGATAAGATTTTGAATAGCTTGTTGATGTTGCTCGATAATGGTTTTAACTTGAGCAGGTGGTTGATCTCCTGCTTGTTGTGCATTCATCATTGTTTGTTTTAATTGCGTAATCTGAGCTTCGATTTGTTTTACTTGCTGAGCTGCTTGTTGCACTTGTGGATTTTGATCACCACCTGCTTGTGCTACAAGGGTACGTAATGTTTGCTCGTGCTGTTGTAACAATGCCATTACATCAGCAGGCGGTTGTTGTTGTGTAGAGCCGGGCGTTATCATAGAATAAACTGCTGAGTAGAGCGAGAGACCTATAATAAAAGCTATTATTATTCTTTTCATCATCACTTCTCCTTTTTTTTTAAACTATTACTTCATCCTTTTTAAGAGCTTTTATAGCCACATTTTTTATCGGTACATGTTAAAGTTACATTACCATGTTTATCAACTTTTTTAGCAATGTATGCCCGTCCGCATTGTGGGCATGGTGTTTTTTCAATATCGCCAAAGACGGCAAAATTACACTTGGGGTAGTTTGAACATCCCCAGAACGAGCCACCGCGCCAGCGACGTTCTACTAAATCTCCACCATCAAGTAGACATTTAACGTCAGCTTTTTTCTGCTTAATATATTTACACTCAGGGTATCCTGAACATAGATCGGA
>JAKAUA010000085.1 GCA_021827875.1 bacterium
ATGATTCCAGTATGCTTTTTTCATCGTCTCTTCGCAAATGCCTTTCAGGCTTTGCTCACATCCAGACTAGCGGATGGCCATTCATCCCCGGCTTTGAAAAGCCAGGGTTTTCTGGCCATTGGAATAAAAAAGGATGTATATGATCAAACAAATGATAACTATTTCTCTTCTAGCAATTCTTGGCACTAACGCTATGGATAGCGCACAAGATCATCGAACAGGTATATTACAAAAACCCATTGCTTTTTTTATTTAAAAAACAAAAAGCCAAATAATGCCTTTGCAGCAATATTTTATGATAAAGATCATAAGGACCTTGGGCGCACAGAAATTGCTCCGATAACTAATAATGCTTTACAAGATGCTGCAGAAAAATTGAATATTCAATTAGCGCAAGATATAAAACCGGAGCCTAATATCGACATTTTCCATTCATCAACTTATAAATTTTTATATTCTTGGTACAAATAATTTACAATGAAAAAAATAATAACAGTATCACTCATTTTATTTTCCATTAATGCGCTTGCAATGGATACTGCCACAAAAACGAGTGAAGTTATCCCAAATGCCGCCTACTGTATTCTTAAAAATACCTTTGGAAAGCAACTAGGAAATCGCATTCTTCCCAGAGAAGGAACAGTGACTTACTATGAATCTGATGGTAAAAAAATATCTACTCATCCAATAGCAAAATTTCGCTACTACAAAACTGATGGTACCGTAAAACCGGTGGCATATTTTTTTAAATATTTTTTGTTTGATCAGGGACCGGCTAATTTAATTATAGCTACTTTTTATGATAAAAATCGTTATCAACTCGCCTCTTATACTTATCAAGAAGATGAAGGTCCAACGCTAGAAGAGATGGCATACTCTTGTCTTATAAAATTAGCAGAAAACAAAAGCGAAGCTTCTGAGAAAAAATTGTTTGGCACTTATTTGAGCGAAGGCCCTGCTATAACCTATCAAAACTAATTATTCACCTTCGAAAGATTTAAACATGATAAGAAAGATATTACTGCTTTCATTACTAAGCTTAGTCTGCACTAATATACTTACGATGGATGATCAAAAAAATATAGAACTCAAGCAAGTAGCGTATTTTTTTCAAAGATATACTCACGCAAGACGTACAGGAATAATTTTTTATGATAAAGATAGAGAACCAATAGGACTTTCTCTGAGTTTTCTACCAAATACATTAGGTACGTTAGAAGAGCATGCTGGCAATAATATTTTCTTAGCAGATAATATTGCAGAAGCTAATTTTTTTCTAGGCTTTTATACGTCTATAGCCCCCTACTATTCAGAAAACTAACGATTGCCCTGCACAAATGCTGCAATTAATGGATAGTTTTGCTTATGGGCAAAGAAATCTATTGATTTTGCTGATTCCACAATAGAACCATTACGCATTAAATGTATGGTGCATGGCATCTTTTCTAACAAAGATGTGTCATGCGTTGCCACCAGCACAATATATTTCTGTGCTGCCAATTCTGCAATGCTTTCTGCAACATATGTGGTAAGTAATGGGTCAAGCGCAGATGTTGGCTCATCCATGCAGACAATCTTTGGCTTAAGTGCCAAAGTACGTGCAATGGCAAGACGCTGTTTTTGTCCGCCGGACAGCTGCGATATCATCGATTTTGCCTTATCTGCCAATTCATACCGCTTTAACAAATCCATTGCGATGGCGTGGGCTTCTTTTTTGCTTTTACCTGCCACCACTTGCAATGCTAAGGTAATATTTTGCTCAACAGTAAGATGTTCAAAAAGATTAAACTGTTGAAACACCATACCAACCGTATGAGTTTTGTTAACTTGGGTTAAATCAAGTCGTTTACCATCAAGCTCTACAATGCCATTATTAATCGTTTCTAGATTGTTTAAAATACGCAATAATGTTGATTTGCCTACGCCAGAAGAGCCAAGCAAAACGGCAACTTCGCCATATTCAATATTCAGCGAAAGATTGTTAACAATAATGCGATCTTTAATAATTTTTATAATATTTTTAATTTTTAACATACATTAACCTCTGCTCTGCAAAATGTAGCAATAATGAAACAGCAGACGTCATAACTAAATATATCAAAGCAACACCTGCATATACTGTGAGTGCATCAAAAGTAATGCTCATAATGAAATACCCTTGATGCGTTAATTCTGCCACACCGATAACTGATGCAAGACTTGAGTCTTTGATAAGCATCACACACTCATTGCTCAACGAAGGAAATATTGCTCTAAATGCTTGCGGTAAAATAATTAAACGAATAATTTGCGATGGCGAAAAGCCTAATGTTTGTGCCGCCTCAATTTGTCCATTACCTACCGCTTGAATGCCTGCACGCACCATTTGACTCACGTATGCTATACTATTCAAGCCAATTGCAAGTACTGCAATCCAAAATGCAGACATAGCAATGCCCAATGCAGGAAACACTGCAAAGGAGAGTGCATAAATTTGCACCAACATGGGCGTGCCACGAATAATGGTAATATAGATATGCCCGATAATGCGCAACAGTGTATTACCATATAATTGTACCAATGCAAGCAACGTACCACCCACAACACCAATGACTAATGCCATTGCAGCAATTTCAAGCGCTACTAAAGCGCCTGATAAAAGATACCCTGCATAAGTATATAATAATTCAACATGTATCATTCTAATTTCCATTTATTTTTAAGCTGTTTAAGAGAGCCATCTTGTTTTATGACATCTAATGCCGCCTGGATTTTTGTTAATAAATCGGGACATTTTGGCGACACGGCGATAGAAGCATTTTCATCAGTATCCGGAATGGTTGCAACGGCATATTGTTGCATTCCTTTTTTTTCAAAGAAAGATTTTACCGTATTTTGTGCCGTAACAAATGCAGCAGTCCTACTGCTATTAAACGCTAAGAATGCATCTGCCACCGATTTTAATCGTCGCACATGTACATCAGTAATCTTAGACATATATAAATCTGCAGTATATCCTGCATTGACAACAACTTCTTTACCATGAAGTGATTCCACCGTGTCATACGGCTCTGATGCTCTGCTGACAATAATAAGAGGATTTCCCTCTAGATAAGGTGTAGTAAACAACACATGTTTTGCGCGTTCCGGTGTTGCGGTTAACCCCGAGCAGATTGCTTGAATACGGCCAAGTTGTAATGCCGGTAGCAATGAACTAAACGGCATATTTTGTAATTCAACATTCATGTCCATCCTATGACCAATTTCTTTGATAAGATCAACGTCAAAACCGGTTAGTTGATGCTGTTCATTCAAGAAAGTAAAGGGAGGAAAATCTGCAGAAACACCAACGATAAGACCTTTATGATCATCAATCTTCATTGATTTTGATGGTGATGACTGATACAAAGAAAATGCCAGCACCGCGATTACTATGCCTATTACTAATGCAATGCGTCTAAAAATGGCATAGATAAGCACTGCGCCAATGAGACCTGCAATAAGCATGAGATAAGACATAGTAAAAGCCCTTGATAAACATAATAAGTAGAAATCATAAGTAACTATACAATAATTACTCATATAAAACTATAAAAACTGATCCCAAACGTATTTCTGCTTATTCTTTTTCCCAGGGAAAAACTATCCAATTCTCAGTCTCTTGCGCATAATAGTCAGGTGTTATTGATGCTTTTGCACTCTTGTAGAAGAGCACTACAGTCCTAACTTTTGCATTGCCGGCGTGTTGTTGCAATAGAGACAATACAAAACTCATCGTTTTGCCCGAATCTATAAGATCATCTATCACCAGTATAGATTTATATCTTTGAAAATCTTGTGCATGCACCGGCACACGCACACTCAGTGCGCCTTGCTTGGTATGATCATACGAACGTAATGCAATCGCATAAGTATCACGTATATCAAACATCTTTTCGCCGGACAAATAGCCTAATGGAATAAGCCCACCGCGCGAAAGGCCTATGAGTAGGTCTGGTTGATATCTATCATTTACTATTTTTTTATGCACTAATGCGCATAATGCTTCTACTTCTTGCCACTGTACGTATTGTTTTTTAATATTCTGCGTCATACTAATTGCTGCTTTCTTAAAAATTAAACTTATTACTGATGAGTTAGTTTACCCGATAAACATAAAATCTAAAATGAACATGCCAATTTCATTGCCGGTGCACCGCGAAAATCACGATTCATAGATAAGCGCATGTTGTATTTGTTCATCTTAGAATCAATTAATCGATTGGCGGCATAGGTATACATTAATCCCCAAGCGACGCCCCCCACTAATTGTGATATATAATGGCGATTACTCACCAAAAAATTAACCCC
>JAKAUA010000040.1 GCA_021827875.1 bacterium
TCTTTCAGATATTTTTACTTTACATGTTAAAGCCGAACCTAATGCAAATTTATTGGCGCAACGTCTTGGGGTATCTATAAAAACCTTTGATGTAATTTATAAGCTTCTTGAAGATCTTGAGCAAGTTGCTGAAAGCAGAAAAGAAGTAAAAATGACACGTAAGTGTATTGGCGAAGCTGTCGTTCGCAAGGTCTTTGATATAAAGAATGTTGGTGTTATCGCCGGCTGTTATGTAAAAGATGGCATTATTACCAAGGACAGTCTGCTTGTTATGTACCGCGGTAAGCAAAAGGTTGGAGAGGGCAAAATCACCAGTCTACAGCGAGAAAAAAGAACCGTTAAAGAGATTCATTCCGGATTTGAGTGCGGTATTGTTGTTGAAAACTTCACTGAATGGCAGGTAGACGACCGTATCGAAGCGTTCACCTTGGTTCCTGCAAAATAAATAATATCAAAGATTTACTTGTTTAGTAGATAAATATGGCAACTCTTAATAAGGTTGCCCTTTTTATTGTAATAAAAACTCTTTTGTCCAAAAATGTATAGGAAGCGTCTTTAAATAAGATACAAATAAACTAAGGTGTTTCCAGAAACATTATGAGAATAACTTCAATAAACAAATGTGCTGTGCTTATCGATGCTTACTATATAATCAAAAGATATATTTCCCCGCTCGCCCTGAGTGGCGGCATCCAGTCCTGTATCGAAGGGTTAGAGGGAATCTAAAAAAATGTGAATAAGTTTATGCAAGGTTTTTATGTGTATATTTTAAAATGTAGTGATGGATCATTTTATGTCCGTCATACCCGATTATCCACCTAACCCTTCGATACAACGGCCAGGGCTCGTCACTCAGGGCGAGCGGTGGGAATACATTGACTCACTTAGCACGGCACACTTTAAGATTTTTACTATAAGCAAGCGTTTTTAAATAATATACAAATAAGTTAAGGTTCCAGAAACATCATGCGAATCACTCTCAATAAATAAATGTGCTGTGCTTAGCGATGTTTGCTATAATGATGTTTAGAAAAACCATAAAACTTATTGTTTTGTGATAGAAAAATAGCTCTCTTTATTCTGAGATATTTTCTAAAGTGGGGCACGCATAAAATAAAGCGTTGATACAGGCTTTTATCAAGGTAACATAAAAATATGTTGCTTTTTTGTTGTTTTTAACAAAATAAGCAGTCTTTTTTGAAATTATAGCGTTAAAGCTGATTTTTTTTGTTGTTGCTTTTTTTCAAACAAAAGTTTTATTGTTTTTTATTTTTGTTATAGCAAACTTGGAAAGCTATAACGTGATAACTGGTCCTCTGGTTAATATATGGAAACATTATCGGTTAGAAGCACTGCTTATTTGAAAAAGTAATGGGTATACACGCTTAAAGATATCTCTACTGCAATTCCTTCTTAGCTCAGAAAAGATTTTTTAAGTTGTTTTATCCGTTACTTTTTCTTTTTTTAAATATGCAACAACTCTTTTGTCTTTTCTGACAATAATTCTCTCAATGTCTGTAAGTTTTTTCTGTCCTCTACCAGCGCATTTTCACCCTTTGGGGTTTCTATTATTTTTGGTACGCCAAAGAAACGTTCATCATTCATGAGCAGTTTAAAAGCATTAAGTCCTATTTTCCCCTCACCAATATTAGCATGTCTGTCGACATGAGAATTGAGCTCTTTTAGTGAATCATTAATGTGAAACGCCTTAAGTTGTGCCAACCCTATAACACGATCAAATTCCATCCAGGTTTTCTCGTAAGTCTCTTTTGTTGTGATATCGTAGCCGGCGGCAAAAATATGACAGGTGTCAAAACAAACAGCTACGCGCCCTTTAGTAGTGACTGATGCAAGTATGGTTGCCAGCTCTTCAAAGCGGGAGCAAGTGCCTGTGCCCTGGCCTGCCATAGTCTCAAGCAACACAACAACAGAACTATCGGTATTATCCAGCGCCCTATTGAGGCCTGCAACAATATTGTTTAATGCTTGTTGCTTTGATTGATCCCCTGCAGATCCCGGATGTAATACTAAGTAAGGGATGCCAAGTTGTGTGCAACGTTTTATCTCATCTATTAATGCTTGTACCGATTTTGCATGAATATCATTGCCGGAGGCCAAATTAATAAGATATGACGCATGCGCAATAACTTGTTGCACGGTTGATCTTTGTTGCGTTGTTTTAAAGAGCTCTATTTCTACCCCTGTTAAATCTCGTGCATTCCATTGACGGTTGCTTTTGGTGAACATACCTATGGCAGTACACCCTATAGATTCCCCTTTTATAATTGCTTGCTCGAGACCGCCGCTAGTAGACATATGAGCGCCCAATAAAAGGCTGTGGTTTTCTTGTTTCATGTTTTTTCTTTTTTATTTGATGATTAATCTGTTTTTTGTTGATTAAATCTATGATTTTTCATTGTGTGTCGTTTGACAAATTGCTACGATTCTTTATCTTTAATAGATAAAAAACACCGGTTTTACATTTCTATAAAACCAAACAATCACAACTCAATAAGACTATACTATTTTCGGAGCAGACACATCATGAAAAAACTATTGTTAGCGCTTAGTATCCTTGCCTCTTTGGGTACCCAAGCAGCCCCTCAGCCGGTATGTACCAAAGAAGCGTTAGACATAGATTACTTCTTTTCGGGCATTTTAAAAGAAGATGGTTTTTTTGGCAAAAATATAAACATGCTTAACAGTTGCAATGAGTTTGACACCGTATGGTTCATGCGCCACACCCTTGATTACATTCTCAACGTAGCACAAGGGCGCCAAAAATGTGGTCATCCAGTAGCAGAATTTATGTTCTCCGTGCGTAATAAAGGGGTATGGGGAAATCCGGGTACCTTGGCACAAATGAACAAGGCTAAGGTAAAAATAGGCGACCTTGAGACAGGTGAACATAGTCACTTTTTCCCACGGCATATTTTCTGGATGCGCGAGGGCTGGTTGCGTTTTTCAATTCCTGACGTTCTTAATTTGTCCTTACATCACCCGCATACCTTTACCTTAGGTGCTTTTCCCTTTGAATTAGGACGAGGAATTTCTCTTGGCTCTGCATATGCAGTTGGCCAAGATTTCTTAGGTTTTTATACCGATGGACTTGTTGATCAATATGCGATGGGTTTCAAGGCTTCCGGTGAATTTATGCCTAATCGTTTTTATTATGATATTTATGGTGCAATTTTAGAGAATATGAGCGCCGCAATTTCTGACATTAGTGCAGAAATTCACAAAAAAGAGCTTGGTCGTCGTGAGTATCCGCAACGCGGCTTTGGTAAAATTCATTATGCCATTGCAACACGTTTCCGTTGGTTGCCGCTCGATGAATCATCACGCAAAAAAGTTATTATCGAGCCTTATCTTTTGTATGTCAGTGATCCTGAACAAAAAGTAGAATTTACCGCTGATGCAAGCAGCAAGCTCTGCACATTTGGTATAGCTGCTGACTATGTGAGTGACCGCATTGAATGCGGATTTGAATGTGCATTTAATGCCGGTAGACAAGAAGTGCGCGGTTGGGATCGTAACGTAGCTGAATTACAAAGCAGAAACGGGCAAATTTTGACAGTCAATAGTCACGTGCTCTTAGGTGCAAATCCTGACGCAAGCAATGCGCTATCCGATTTGTCTCTTTATAAAATGCCGGTTGCTCCACAAATCGTAAATAATGGCGTTATCTCACCTCTTGGTAAGGTGGCTCAAGAAGCGATAGACAGTTTTCCGGGATCACGGGCTAGCAACGGTCAACCGATTGGTAATCCTATAAATGGATTGGCGGCTCAATTGCCGTACGTTCCGGCAGCAGCACCGGGCGTAGATCCTGATCAACTTTATAACGCAAAACATCGCTTCAGAGATGCCTATAAAAACAGATATAATGGCTGGATGTTCGTAGCAGATTTTGCATGGTGGAATGAGTCAAAAGATATTCGCTTAGGGTTTGAAACAGGCGTTGCTTCTGGTGACGAGAATCCTAATTTTACTACACATGATGGCGACTATGCCGGATTCTTGAGCATACAAGAAACATATGCAGGAAGAAAAGTGCGCAGCCAATTTGTGCTTGGTGGTGCTGGAAAGATTAAGCGTCCTTTAAGTGCTCCGGATGAAATCTCTCTTAAAAATGTTCCGGCAGAATTTGCGGTTTCAGTAAATGGCTTTACTAACCTAGTGTATACTGGTGGCGGCGTTTTGTGGACCCCGCTTGCAACCTGCAAAAAGTTCTCATTTAACCCTAACTTGCTTTTCTTCTGGGAAGAACATGCAACAAGAGGGTTTGATCATAAAACAATGAAACCAACCAATCATAAAGCAAGTCCGTTTCTTGGGATAGAAGCAAACTTGTTTACTCACTATATGTTGCTCGATAATTTGAGACTCTTCTTTATAGGCTCCGTGTTTGTTCCCGGGTCACACTATTCCGACATCAAAGGAATACCATTCTCAAAAGCTCAGAAAAAAGAGTTAGAAAAAGCTGTCAAAGCGGGTATCAAAGGACCATTTGATATTCCCGGTCAAGGCGACAATACCGCCTATACGTTAAACTTAGGCCTTGAATATAAATTCTAGTATATACGACACGCTTTCTATTAGCAGAAGATAGAAAGCGTGTTATAGTTTTAGATATTTTTAAAGATTATCTACGATAGAGGAAAATGAGATATGCAAGGGTTTAAAAGAACCACTGGATGCGGTCAAGTAAGTGAATTGTTATTAGGACAAAAAATTACTCTCGCCGGCTGGGTGCAGCGACGTCGTGACCATGGTGGGCTTATTTTTATCGATTTACGAGATCGCACCGGACTTATGCAGCTTGTTTTCAATCCCGATTTCTCAAAGCAGGCGCATGCAGATGCTCATTCTCTTCGTTCTGAATATGTAATAGCTATCGAAGGTCTTGTAGTAGAACGCTCCGGCGCAACAATTAATAAAGATTTAGCTACTGGTAGATGGGAACTGCAGGTGCATGATCTCTCTATTCTCAACAAAGCAAAAGGTCTTCCGTTTATGTTAGAGGAAGCGGACAATGTTGAAGAAGAGCTGCGTTTAAAATATCGCTATCTTGATTTGCGACGACCTGTAATGCACAAAAATTTTGCATTGCGACACAAGGTTACCTTTGCTATACGCGAAGTGCTGAATAGCGAAGAATTCTATGAAATTGAAACGCCGATATTAACTAAAAATACACCTGAAGGATCACGCGAATTCTTGGTGCCGTCACGTATACATAATGGTAATTTTTATGCATTGCCACAATCTCCACAATTGTATAAACAATTGTTGATGGCAAGTGGTATGGATAAATATTTCCAAATAGCACGCTGCTTTAGAGATGAAGATTTACGTGCAGACCGTCAGCCTGAGTTTACCCAGCTTGATATGGAAATGTCTTTCATTCAAGAGCAAGACATTCAGGGCGTGATAGAGCGCTTGTTGGCTGGTATTTGGAAAAAAGCATTGAATGTTGATATTTCTTTGCCATTCAAGCGAATAACGTATGATGTTGCTTTTTCTAATTATGGATCAGACAAACCGGATTTCCGATTTGGTCTGCCAATCACCGATATTACTTCTTTGTTTAAAAACACTGAGCTAAAATTTTTGAAAGCGGTGCTTGATAAAAATGGCAAAATTGGCGCACTCCATGTTAACAATAAAGAATTTACGCGCTCAGAGCTTGATGGCTTGGTAAACAGAGCGCAACAGCTGGGTGCCAAGGGTCTGCTTTGGATGCGTATTAAAGATAATACCGTTGAATCACCGGTTGCTAACTTTTTGCCGGCTGATTTTGCACAACAGTTACAAGCACAATTCCCTGATGCAAAAAATGGCAGTACCTTCTTTTTAATAGCTGGCAGCTATAAAGAAGCATGGACACTGCTTGGTAGATTGCGTCTTGAGCTTGCCAACTTGCTTAACATTATTCCTCATAATGAATTTAATTTTAGTTGGATTACCGATTTCCCCCTCTTTGAATATGATGAAGAAAAGAAGCGCTGGGAAGCAGCACATCATCCCTTTACTTCTCCGCAGTCTGGTTGGGAACAACTTGAACCCGCACAAATGAAAGCGCGTGCCTATGACGTTGTGCTTAATGGTGTTGAGCTTGGCGGTGGTTCTATTCGTATTCATGATGCAGCAGTACAAGATAAAGTTTTTGAATTACTTGGCTTAACCAAAGAACAGGTACAAGTAAAATTTGGTTTCTTGCTAGAAGCACAAGAGCTTGGATTCCCTCCACATGGCGGTATCGCACTTGGTATAGATCGTATGATTATGCTCATGTGTGGCGCAGCATCTATTCGCGAAGTAATTGCATTCCCAAAAACAGCGCGTGGCATTGACCCAATGATGGAAGCGCCGACGCCGGTTGATGTGGAACAGCTCAAGGAATACGGTTTGCGCTTAGCGCCTGTTAAAAAAGATTAAAATTTTAAAAAGCTCTCTTTTTTGTTTTTTTAATTGTTCTCCACTATAGTAACACAGATAGCTACAGCAGCTTGTTTTCTGTTAACTTTGTGTAGTGAAGAGTTTTGAAAATAAAAAGGAGAGCTTTTTTATATGAAAATAACCAGAGTATCGGGCCGTGAAATATATGATTCGCGCGGATTTCCTGCCATTGAGTGCGAGGTTGAATTAGAAGAAGGATTTGTAGTAGCAGCCTCAGCGCCAAACTCAATTGTACATGCTGATTATCAAGCACGCGCTTTGTACGACCATGATGCGCGCATATTTGGTAAAGGCGTATCAAAAGCTATAGAAAATTTAGATACAATATTAGCTCCACAGCTTATTGGCAAAGAGCCTTCCGTTGTAGAACTTGATTTGCTTATGCTCGAGCTCGATGATACGCCGGACAAATCAAAAATTGGCGCCAATGCTATTTTTGCCGCAAGTAGCGCTATTCTGAGAGCGCAAGCAGTTATAGAAGAACTTGAGCCTTTTGAATTAGTTGCCCATCTTTGTGATCAATCACAAGTCTCTATACCCTTCCCTTTATTTACATTAATTGATGGTGGTATTTGCGCTGATACGTACTTACCAATTCAAGAAGTTATGATTGTGCCAAAAGGAGCAGGATCATTTCGTGAATCGATGGAACTGGGAGCGACTATATATCACACGCTCCGCTCACTATTAGCAAAAAAAGATTTTCGTATCGCAGTGGGCGACCATGGCGGCATGGCCCCTGATATTAGTGATGTTGGTCAATTATTAGATTTGGTTATGGAAGCCATTGAACTTAATGGTGCGCAAGAAACTATTGCGCTGAGTCTCAACGTTGCAGCCTCTCAACTCTATGATACCAAAACGCAAATATATTCGTGGCAAGACAAACGATATAACATTGATGGCCTAATAGCGTGGTATGAAAAAATAGTCCAATCTTACCCTATTTATTCTTTGCAAGATGGCATGAGCAATAGAGACGCAGAGGGATGGAAGTTATTGATGCAAACTTTGGGAGCGTCTGTGCATCTTGTTGGCGGCGCTCTTTTTGCATCTTCGCCTGAGCGTATTGCACAAGGTATAGAAGAGCAATATGCAAATGCAGTCGCATTGCAACCACATCATGTAGGCACTATAACTGAGGCCTTGCAAGCAATCACATTATGCAAAGATAATGACTTGCTTACTATTCTTGAGGCTGCGAGTGGAGAAACAAATGATAGCATAATCGTGGATATTGCTATTGGGGCCAGCGCCGGACATATTAAGTCAGGCGCACCATGCCGTGGTGAACGTTTAGCAAAATATAATCAGCTCTTGCGTATAGAAGATAGCTTAATGTTTTCTATCTTAACTCCGTAAGAACGGATTATCTATATCCTTGTATAGTTCTTTTATTTGAGCGGTCAATGATTCATCGACCGCTTTTTTATTGTCCGTATTGTTGGCGAGTAATGTAGAGATATTCATTTTGTTATTTTGCTCGGGAGCGAACGCCATTTTTGGTGTTTCTACCTCTTGAGCGGGCATTACATTGGCTCTAGAGACGGCCGCTTCTTGGCCGCCAATAACGCGGTATTCATCATGCTCAGGCGCTCCTTTCTTTTTGCCATCAACTATTTGAGGTTCAAACTTTTCTTTACGGCGCAGAATATCTTGGCTCACAAAATCATTAATATCTTGGATAGGATCATCCTGATTATTGGTAAAGAACCAGCGCGTAATAGGGTCTTTTATGCCAGCAAAGAGGCCGTCAGATTCAGCGTATTCTTTTGCTAAGTTAATATAATTGTTTGTATACTCGCCAATGCCACTGCGCAAACGAGGCTGTATAATAGTAGGACAGATAAATACCGTGAGCGATGTTTCGGCTTCTTCTTTGGCACGATTTTTAAAGAACCAACCAATGATTGGCATGTCGCCCAAGAGCGGTGTTTTTGTTGCGGAGTCAATATCATCATGACGAGAGAGTCCGCCTAATACCAAAATATCGCCGCTTGCCACATTGGCATTAGTGTCCAGCCTTCTTGTGTTACGCGTTTGTTGGGATTGAGTTTGTGAAGTAGCTGACTGCTGAAAGTTGTCTATAGAGATATTGAGTTGCAGATTTACCATGTTACCCGCACCAATACGTGGTTTAACCTTTACAACAACAGGTGCCGTTATCCATTTATTTACAACTTGAGTCGCACCGGAACCGGCGGTATTAGCAGCTTTATCATTCAAGAATCGGTCCTGTGAAGTTTTTATCTCTGTTTCTGTATTATTGGTTGCTATTACGTGAGGATTGGTAATAATATTTCCCCACGTGAGTAGATCCAATGCTTCCAGAACAGCCCACACTGATCCATTCTTGTCGCTGATTGCTAATGCGGTGGTCCCTGCTGCCATGACTGATTGGCCTACCAAGCTTACTCCAGAAACGCCTGTCGTAGTAGCGTTCGGTGGATATAGTACATTGCCGAGCAAATCCGCTTGAATAGTTGTGGGGGTAACAACAGGTGTAACGCCACTTTGTGTCCCATTAGTAATAACAGTGTTCAATTGCGCCGATTGCGCGTTCATTGTCCCGGGAAGCGTGAAGCAGGCGGGATTACGTAACATGCTCCCCAGTTGGTGAGTTTGTGATGAGGTAAGTTCTACAATGAGTACCTCGATAACTACTTGAGCCTGTGGGGTATCTAATTGTTCTATTAATGGCCTTATACGCAGCCAGTCATCATTACTGCAGGCGATTATTAGTTTATTGCCACCCCAATATTTATTTTCTTCAGCAGATTGCTCTGCGGGGGCGTCAGATCGTACAATTACTTCGTCAAAAAAGCGCTCCGGGCCCTCTGATGCAGCTGCAGCTGAAGTTGATTGCCCCGTACTTTTTTGTGATTCCCCTTTAACAATCCTTTGTAAAACTACCGCAAAATCACGGGCATTCAGGTATTGCAGTTGATAGACATGCAACATAGAATGACCTTCATCCAGCGGTGCATCAAGGTACTTATAAATAAAGTCTTTTACTCGCTCTATCGCTTGCACTTTGCCCAGAACAATTAAGGCGTTGTTGCGCGTATCGGCCATTATTTTTAATTTTTGTGAGAAATAACCGGTGTCTGAAGGAACATTGGTAGCATAGCCCGGCAGTGGGGGTGTTATCTCTTTATTAAAGAGGTCAGCAACAAATTTGGCATTTAAATAGCGTAATTTGATGAACTCCATTTTCTCTTGAATTTCAAGCTGATCAAGGTATTGCACAACTTTTGCTGCTGATTTTATGCTGCTTGATTTTTCAGTAAATATAATGCTGTTGGTGACTGAATCAAGATAAAAATTAGGAGTATCTTTAAGCGCAGGCATTAAATTATTTAAAATAAGATAAATCTCATTTCTGTCTTTGTCTTTGTTTGCATTAGCATCAAGTTTTAAATTTGAGAGATATAAAATGTAGCAAATGCGTTGATCAGTATCAGGCAATTTATCCGGGGACATACCCATATACAATGGTAAAGGTTCGCGGTTAACATCTTTGGTATTTTTTATAACTTCATAAATATCGCCGGTTTGTACAAGGCTATATCCGGCAAAATCGAGCAAAGTAATTAAAAAATTCCATGCATCGTTGATGGTTAATTTTTCTTCAAGATGAACAGTAACTTTACCTTTGATAATTTGGTCTTGTTTAACGGGTAACACGATGTTGGCCTGTTTTTTTGCGGCAATATCATTTATTACGTCTATTAACTCTTCGTTGGTATAATCAATAGTAATATTTTTTTTCGGTGCTGTTTTTTTTGCACGTCTTTTGTTTTGTGCCGCGTCATCTTTGGCTATTTTTTGAAATAATAAATTGTGCTGTTCGCCAACAGTTGCATTGTTCGCGCCATGCACAGAATGAGCGAGCGTGAGGATCAACAATAGTAGTGTGTAATTTCGTAATATCATGATGTTATGCTTCCTTGTTATTGGCAGCTATTTTTTTATTAAGCTTTTTTACGGAGTGAGGCTATTTCAAGTCGCACCGTAACGGTGGTCGGTTTAGCGCGTTCTATATCAATCGACTTTATACTTACTCGTTTTTCTTTTTCAATTTCTTGAAACAATTTTGCAACGGTTTGCATATCGGTATCAACAATTTCTATACGCGATATAATCTCTGCATAGGTGTTAGTCCCTACGCTGGAGCTAATGTTTTCTTCCACCGGAATATTTGGTTTAAGGCCAAATTGATTAAGCAATTGAGTAATATAGCTCGCAATGGTAAAATTGGGGTTTTTTGCCATAAACTCATTAAGTTCGCGCTCTTCTTTTTCTAAATATTTGTGTTTGGTTAATATTTTTTTAACCTGTTCGCGCTGAGTATTGATATCACTAATCATCTCTTGGGCAGATCCAATGGACACGTGACTCCACCATATAATTGCACCTGCAAGCACTATGACGATTCCACCGGCAATCAGTATATAGGTGAAAAATTGCTTTTGGCTTTTTGACTCTATAAATGTGCGTATTGTATCCATAAATTTCATGCGTTACCCCGCGGTTTTTTTAGAGCTATGGTCGCATTAAAGTTAGTTGTTTCAAAGGCTTCGGGCGGAGTAATTTCTCCAAAGAGTGGTGATTGTAATAATAACTGTCGTATCTGCGGAGCATCTTTAAGATGAGCAACTGAGCCACTAAAGATCATTCTTTCCTGCGTAATAGAGATTTTTTTTGCTTTAATTCCTAATGCAGATGCATCTAATATGCTTGATAATTCTAATAGATACGTTACCAGTGCTGTGCGTGACGCAGATGAGAACTCATTCACCAGTTTTTCTTGTTGAGTAACAATAGTATTAGCAATGTTTACGGCATCATCAAGGGTTTCTATAGGCGTTTCTCCCTCAACCTCTTGTAATTCTTGCGACTTGGGGAATGTATCTTGTAGTTCAGTAATAGTTTGTTCTACCGAGCTATATGCTTCGCTACGTAATGATCGTATCTGCCAATAACGCATGCCCCACAAGCCTACAATAAGCAATAAACTGAGTAGAAAGGCGGTGAGGAGCTGATAATTAATGAGCGATGATTTTTTGGTATTGTATTCTGCGGGCATAAGGTTAAAGGCGTTTTCTTGCCATCCGCTTAAAGAGGTTCCTAAACTCACTAGCGCAGGAGGAGTGATAGAACCTTGTGTTGGTTGCATAACAAGCTGATGATCATATAAGAAATCATTAGGTTTGCATGGCTCGCAAGGGATACCCAATGTGCGCGATATCGACTCAGATAATCCTTTTATCTCCGATCCGCCAATAAGAATAATTTTATAATTCTGTTCTTGGGAGGTTGTGCCTGCCTGTTGTACAAAAGAATTAATAGTAAAACCAATATCTTTAATAAATTGATTTACCGCATGTTGTATTGCTTGGTCAAAATGCAGATCGCTGCTCCCTTGCAATCCAAAACGGACGAACATGCCATGCACCTCAGATAAAGAGATATTCAACTGTTTTGATATGGCTTTTAATTGCTCTACGATGCCATGGGGCAATGTGCGTAACAATTTAATTTGCCCGTCAAATATAGACGCCATTCGTGTCTCATAATTGCCGATATCAAGGAGCACTATGTTTTGATGAGAAGATGCTTGTTTTTGTGCAGAAAAATTTTTATATAACAGGTAAAGCGCCACCATATCTACGGTAAGTAGTTGAGGCACAATATTTACTTGCTTTAATAATGCTAAATGCTCATCAATGTTTTGTTTTTGCACTGCAACAACAAAAACCTCCGCGCTTTGATCTGTTTGATCTGTTTTTGTAATAATAAAATCTATGACTGCATTGGCGACAGGAAATGGCAATGACGGCTCGATCTCGTAGGCTATGATCATTTTTATTTTTTCATAGCTGGTAAATGGCAATTTAATCGTTTTTGCTATTACCAACCCACTTGAAATAGAACTAAAAAATACCGCGCCCTTGCCCGCTTGTTCGACTATTTTTGCCAATGCTGCAGCCACTTTTTCTTGGTAGGTGCCTGCACTCTCGAGCTGCTGATGCATAATAGATTCTATGGCAATGCTTCTGCTCTTAAAATAGGTTTGCGTCGCATAAATATCAGTCTTGGTGATATCAAGTCCTATTATGCGTTGTGGAAATATATAGTACGATCCAAAACGCTCAGGGATAAAAATATTTTTTATCATGCAGCAGCTCCTGTATTTTGTTGTTTTGCCGCATTCTTTTTATTGCGTGGCCGCTTTTTTTTAGAGGTCATATTTTCAGTAGCGCTTGGATGTCTATTAAATACAAAATCATCAAGCAACTGTCCGGAGTCTTGTTGTCTTTCTTCAAAGAACCAGCGATGAATAGGATCAATTCTCTGACTGCGCGGATAGAGGTTAGACAATGACTCTTCGTATTTATTGATGTGACGCAAGGTAAACGCGCTGCCTCCTTTGTCATTATCAGAGCGGACAATTGAGCTATTAACAAGAATTAATAAGCTTGTTTTTGCTTCTTGTTTATTTCTGTTTTTAAAGAGCCAGCCAATAAGAGGAAGATCGCCTAAAATAGGCACCTTGCTTACCGTGTCCGTGGTCGTATCTTGCACTAATCCGCCAATCGCAATAACTTCTTTATCAGCCACAACGGTTTTAGTTTTCACTGCTTGCGTACTCTTTTGCACAAAATTGACGTTATAGGTTCCAAGAAATGTTTCTATTGAAACATCGAGATCAAGCGAAATCATACCATCGGAATTAATAGTAGGAGTAACCTTAACCGTTAAGTTTGCCGCCTCGTCTTTATAGTCAGAGAAGGGAGAAGAACCGGTCTGAACGATTTGAGATGCGACCACACGTTCTGTAATACCAACTTCAACTTTTGCGGGGGTACGATTAGTCGCGAGTAAGAATGGGTTAGCAACCGTTTGCGTTGAGTTAATACTTTCAAGCGCTTGAATAATCGCATAAGCGCCAAATGCATCGCCCAAAGACAGAATGGTACTGCCGGCACCCGCTGTAGTCACTAGATTAATAAGGTCGCCTAATAGACGTGTTGCGCCGGAGCCTGTCGAATTAACTATTGCGCCCTCTTGCGCAAAACCTGACCCACCAAATAAGCCTGTTGTTTGCCAGGTTACATTTTGCCCAAATAGACCTGCTGTGCCACCCGGTTCTTTGGTTCTGAGCTGTGAACCAAGAATTCGCATGTCATTGACGCTTAATGCAAGAATCAATATCTCTATAGCAACCTGTGCTTGAGGCTCATCAAGTTGTTCTATGATTTTTTTGGCTTTTACGTAATCTTCGTAATCGCCTTTGATAATAATTCTGTTTGTTTCTTTGTCCGGCGTAAAAGTCATGGGTTTTAAGTATTTGTCTGTGCCGCGCAGACCGCCAATGGTACGCAATCCGGTATCTTTGCCTATTTGTGTTACCTCAGTCATAATTTCGGCAACTCTGGCTGCTTCGGCATAACGTAGATCATAGACAAAGAGCGGAGAAAATGTTTTATCAAGCTCAACGTCAATATATTGAATAATAAAATCTTCTATTTTTTTGATCGATTCAATAGGTCCAAGCAAAATGAGTGAGTTGGTCCGCTCTTCTGCAATAACCTTTACATTCTCAGGAAAATAATAGGATGTTGGCTGTTTTTTTTGCAAAAGTCTATTGGGTTGCGGGGCTCCTTTTTCAGAGCCACCTTTGATAAGGGCTTGATACAGATTGGCAACTTCTTTTGCTCCGGCACGACGCAATTTTAATACAGACATGGTTTGCGGCATGCTCACTTTATCGAGTTCTTTGATTACGCGCATGAGGCTTGTAATGTTGTATGCGGAATCTATCATCAAAAAAGCTTGATGTTCTTTGAGTTCAAGTACCGTTGTTGTTGCGCTTTTCATCTGATCAATGATAGGCTTCAATGCTTCAGTAGTAGTATTTTCGACAAAATAAACATATCTGATTAATTGTTCGCTTGAGGCAAGATCATCGGGAAGTTTATTTATATCTACACCAATAAATGTTGGCAATGGTGCGCGTTTTGCGCTATCAAAAGCGAGAATGCGATAGGTGTTTGGCTGCGGATCGGGAGCAACGCCAAAGCCTGCCATATTCAGGAAAGTTAAGAATAAATTCCAGGCCTCTTTTTTGGACAATGATCTATTTGTTTTAAAAGATATAATATTGCCTTTTATGCTCTTTTCACCTTGAGGCAGGGGCGATAAAATTTCAGGACTGATGAATTGGTAATGAAAGACATCGGCTATATATTCTACGAGTTGTTGTAGACTGGTATTCTCAAAATTAAAATCAATAGTTTCATCTTCATCAATGGCAGCTTTTTCTTCATTTTTTTGCTCAGGCATGGTTGGATTAAGTTCGCGGTAATCTAGGCCACCGGCTGGTTTTGCACCCTCACTTTCTTCTTCTGATTCAGCTGGCGCAACAGCATCAATATCGCGAAATTCTTTGTCTTCCGGCGTATTTTGACGTTCTTTTGGTACTGCAGGAGTTATTTCTTCTGCAGGCGGTATTTCTTGTACTTGAGGGACTGCCTGCTTCTGCTCGTTAACAGGTGTGTTAGCATCAATAGATGTTTCTAATTTTGGTTGCTCAACTGACGAGAGCAACATATTTTTTCTTCTGGCGGCAAAAGAAGGCCATGCTGCGTACACAGGCTGTAGCAAGGCATAAAATAGTATAAGCAGAGATGTAATCTTCTTATTCATAGTTACTCAATTTGGTTAGAAAGAGAAGGTGTTGGTTTTGCGCCTTGTTCTTTCATGTAATTTTTTTCTCTCATTCGTATATCATACATAGTAGGTGCAAATGTTTGTTTGTTTTGCAATATTTGCAAACGCTCTCTTTCGCGCTTTTGCTCTTCACGCTCGGTAGTTTTGTCTTTTTTTGCAATCTCTTTTAATTCGTATTCTACAGTAAAATTTCTATTTTTTCTTTTTAAATTTACTTTAATAGTATCATGTCTATCTGCGGATACCAGTGTTTTGTAAATCTTAAAGCGTTGTGATGATGTTGTTGCAGGAATATTGTTTACACTCAAAATAACATCACCTTCTTGTAATCCCAGCGCGATACCAAGAGAATTTTCTTCCAAGTGTCCCACGCGACATCCGGCACTTTCACCTTTTCTATATACGGTTGAAAGATCAAGCATGTCAATGAATTGACCAAGATTTAGTACGCGTGTAATAAAGGTGTTTGGATTTACAATAAAATAGTTTTCATTAATTTGATCAACCACATCGGACCAGCCGCTTACACTCATATAGCTAGGGTCAGACGCAGCATCTTTTTCACGTAAGTACAGAACTTCTTGCTGTCCATTTGAGCGAATAAAAATTACTTTGTTGCTAAATATGCGTAGTAGTTGAGCATCTTCTATGGTATCGCCTACGCGATACAATTTTTCTGCGCCTGTTTTGGTCTCTTCAATAATCGCTCTATTTTTTGTATCATTCACCGAGAATGTCATAATGCCTTTAAGACTAATGGCAAGAGGATCTAAAAATTGTATTTCCGGTTTTTCAGGCACTTTAATAGGGGCCGGTGCAGGAACCTGAGGCATAACGATTTCGGGCATTTGATGTTCTGCAGATGATGCAATGCGATAGGTCCCAAATAAATCATTTTCATACAGTTTTTCTATATTGATTTTTGGAAAAGCTTGTTTTGGCGGCTGAGCAGTGAGCTCAGGCTCAAAGTCTTCTCGTTCAGGCGCATGGTGCCAAGAAAAAATAAGTATTGCAGAGCCCAGTACAAGCAAAAGAAGAAGTGTGCTATTCAAAATCCATACGGGATGTTTCATTAATTTTCTTCCTTTTTTGTAACGCTTATTTCACACAATACCCATCTTGTTTGCATTTTGTCAAGCCTGTTTATATCACGGTTATTTGTTATGTATTTAGCTGGTTTTTGCACTTATTTATGGTGTGGGAACAGCCTGCAATATTTTTGAAATAATGGCGTGTGCTGTCATTTCTTCAGCTTCAGCTGCGTAAGTCAATAAGAGGCGATGCGCGAGGGTGTTGTATGCTACAACTTTTACGTCATCCGGTATGACAAAGTGGCGCTGTTTTAAGAATGCTTGCGCTCGTGCGGCATGATGCATAGCCAAGCTCGCACGCGGTGAGACGCCATGCGCAATAAATGTTTTTAAATCTTTTAATTTATATTTTTCCGGTTCACGTGTAGCAAAAATAATATGCAAGATATAATCAGTAATTTTTTCATCAACATGAATAGAATTAATAAGATTTTGTGCTGTATTAATTTCTTCTTTGCTCAGCACAGGATAGATGTTTGCCTCATGTATCTGCCGCTGAATAATGTCGCGCTCTTGTTGAAAGTTGGGATAATGTACCAGCAATTTGAACATGAAGCGGTCCACTTGCGCCTCGGGCAAACGATAGGTGCCTTCTTGTTCAACCGGATTTTGTGTTGCAAAAACTAAAAATGGTTCATCAAGCTTAAAGCTGTTTGAGCCAATAGTCACTTGGTGCTCTTGCATGGCTTCCAGGAGTGCAGATTGTACTTTGGCCGGAGCGCGGTTGATTTCATCTGCTAAAATTAAATTTGAGAAAATAGGACCTTGTTTGGTTTCAAAATCAAGGGTCTTCGGATTATAGACCAATGTGCCAATAAGGTCGGCTGGCAAAAGATCCGGAGTAAATTGAATGCGATTGAATTTTAATCCAAGGGCTTTGGTGATTGCTTTTATCATAGTAGTTTTTGCAACACCGGGAACGCCTTCAAGAAGAATATGGCCATTGCACAAGATAGCAATGAGAATAAAATGCAAGGTTTCTTCTTGTCCGATTACTACTTTTTTTACTTCTTGCGTTAGTTTTTGAAAGCGAACACTCTCTTGTCTGATTTGATCTATCAAGGGGTTGAGTTGATGAGCGATGGTTGGATTTTGTTCGATCATACTTTCATACTCCGTTATGCTTTTACCGTAAATGAAATATTACTTTTTTATAAAAATTTGATATGTTCCATTCTAACATGTTGCGACAATCTTACAACTTGATACGTGATTACCACCTGGAGACATTATGATTCTGTCCGGTAAGGAAATAAAACGGAGACTTGGTTCAGATATTATTATAGAACCTTTTAGTGATAGACAGCTTGGTCCCAATTCTTATAATCTCAGACTGCATCATGAACTCCTGATGTATGACACCCCTATTCTAGACATGAAGCAAAAAAATGAGGTTAAAAGGCTGGAGATTCCTAAAGAGGGGATGATTTTACAGCCCGGCGTTTTGTATTTGGGACGCACTATAGAATACACCAAGACATTATCATGTGTGCCAATGCTCGAAGGACGCTCTTCTATTGGCCGCTTAGGTCTTTTTATTCATATTACTGCCGGTTTTGGCGATGTTGGCTTCAGCGGATTTTGGACTCTTGAAATGTTTTGTGTACAGCCAATCAAAATTTATCCCGAAGTAGAAATTTGCCAAATTTTTTATCATACGATAGAAGGTGATTATATACACTACGCAAGCAACAAGTACCAAAACAACTGTGGCGTACAGCCAAGTTTATTGTACAAAGATTTTGAGCGTTAATGATCATATACTAGTCAAGTAAGAAGCATACTGGTGGAGATTAGTGGTGTTAAGCATAATTAAAAAAAGAGAATGTATATTATTATTTACCGCATTTTTTCTCGTTTTCTCATCGCATGCCCATGAGTCATGCAAGATAGCTGTTATTGGTACCGGTTATGTTGGCTTGGTAACCGGCGCAGGATTAGCAGAATTGGGGCATAACGTCTGTTGTGTTGATATAGATAAAAAAAAGATAGATCAGTTGCAGCAGGGCATTATTCCTATTTATGAGATAGGTCTTGACGAACTTGTTCACAAAAATGTTAATAAAGGAACATTACGATTTTCAACTGATATTGAAAAGGTAATACGAGAAATAGATATTATTTTTATTGCAGTAGGCACGCCTAGTATGCCAGATGGACGCGCTGATTTAACAGCGGTTAAAGCAGTAATAGAAGCAATAAAAGAGAACAGCCATACGTCCAAAATTGTTTGCGTTAAAAGCACGGTGCCCATAGGGACGTGCAGACAGCTAGCCCAGATGATTGATTGTGATAATCATAATATTGTTATAATAAGCAATCCTGAATTTTTACGTGAAGGATTTGCAGTACAAGACTTTTTTAATCCTTCACGCATAGTTGTTGGTACAGAGTTTACTGAACAAGCAGAGATAATGCGCACTATTTATGCGCCTTTCCTTGATAAAAATATTCCTTTCCTCTGTACCGATCTTGTATCGGCAGAAGCTATTAAATATGCATCTAATGCATTTTTGGCAGTAAAAGTAACTTATATCAATGAAATAGCACAGCTATGTAGTGCTGTGGGTGCTAATATTAATGCAGTGGCTACCGGTATGGGTCTTGACGATCGCATTGGTAATAAATTTTTATCCCCTGGACCGGGGTTTGGTGGTTATTGCTTTCCTAAAGATGCTACTGCTTTGGTAAGAACGGCAGAAGAGGCAGGAGTTGCTTTGCGTGTTGTTACCTCATGTATAGAAGCAAATAAGCATCATAAGCATTATATCGTGCAGAAAACAGCTGAATTATGTGGTGATGGTCTGTGTGGAAAAACAGTAGCAGTCTGGGGCTTAGCGTTTAAAGCTAATACCGATGATGTGCGTGAGTCTGCAGCCATTGATATTATTAATGAATTTTTAAAAATGGGCGCAACAGTAAAAGCATATGACCCAATGGCTCAAGAAAACATGAAGCAAATCATTCCAAACATTTTGTATTGTGATACGAAAGAGCAAGTTTTGGATTGTAGCGACGTGCTTGTTATATTAACGGAATGGCAAGAATTTAAAGAGTTTGATTATGATCGACTCGTCGATTATATAAATAGAGTAGCAGTAATTGATACGCGTGATGTTGTGCCTGCTGTCGCTGCAAAAAGAAATGTGAACAGCATATACAAGCTCGGATGTTAAAAAATGAAGGGGTATTTTTTTAGTATTTTTTTGATGATTGGTATCTTTGCACAAGATAAAAAGCAATACCATTTCACTTTAGATCCCATTGATACCGTTATTCCGTGTCATGAAAAAGATCTTGCTACTTTGCCTTTAGTTGTAGATGCAGCTTATAAACATGTAGTGAATGTGCGTCGTGTGATTGTGGTTTCTAATAAGCAGTTAATAGAAAAAGCAAAATTACTCGATGAAAACTTATTCCCTTTTGATAAACAGTCTATTGCTATGGCAATGTGCGATTCTGATAGTACAAAATCGTTAAGCTATATTAGCATGATAAACAATTGTGTTGATTGGGTCCGCGTGCTTTTTTTAAAGCTATCTGCCATGATATCTTCAAACAATTTGACACTAGATACCGATAAACAATTAACAAAGAAAGCCGAATGGTTTGATGAAAGCCTATTCCCTTTTGATAAATATTCTATTGCTATGGAGATGTTTAATCATAATAATGAAAAGGCATCGGAATATATTAATATGCCAAATAGCCGTATTGATTGGATATATCAACAATTTTTGAAGCTGTTTGCAATGTTTGTGATACCTGATATATCTTCAAATGTTTTAATACTAGATGCTGATACTATTTTTTTTAAAGACATTAATTTTCAAGATGAGTTTGGTGCCGGCTTGTATAATCCGGGTAATGAATATAATGAGCCATATTTTACTCATGGTGCAAAAGTTTTAAAAAATTTTAAAAAAGTATTCCCTGAATATTCAGGGATATCGCATCATATGTTATTTCAACGTTCAATTTTAGAAGATTTAATATCTAATATCGAGCAAGAACATGCTATGGATGCTTGGAGAGTATTAGCTAAATACATAAGCCCTAATGATAAGTCCGGCATTTCAGAATACGAGCTATATTTTAATTTTGCTTTTGCTAACACTGATCAAGTTAAGATACGACATTTGAAGTGGTGTAATATTACAGATATAACTATGATTGATGTCCGTGAGAGTGAAGGGTTTGATTGCGTTTCATGCCACAGATATATGAGAGATACATAATTATGCTAAAGTTTGTCGTATTATGAGGTGATGGTGTTTTTACTTCCGACAAGAAAAGATGAATATTATAAAAAGTAGATAAAAAATGAAAAAGGAAATATATGATGCCGCTAAATAGTATGATCTCTACCTATAATATTAATAAAATCGCAGTCGCCTTGGTCGTATCTTGTGTACAAATGCCCTTGTCTTCCTTGGCAACTCAACAAGAAATGCTATTTATTCAACAATTTGTAAAACCCTCAAGCCTTGTTTTTGATGTTGGAGCTCATACAGGGACTAAAACCGATCTGTATCTCAAGCTCAATGCGCATGTGATATGTATCGAGCCACAGCAATCATGCTTAAATCTTTTAAAAAACAAGTATCAATTTAATCCAAATGTACAAATTGTTGATAGAGGTCTTGCAGATAAAATAGGTGAAATGGAATTATATATATGTTCTGCGGCCACAACTATTTCAACCTTTTCAGATGAATGGCAACATGGAAGATTTGAAAATGATTTTCAGTGGGATAAAAAAATTATTGTACCGGTAACAACTCTAGATGAATTAATTAAAATATTTGGAATTCCATATTTTTGCAAGATCGATGTTGAGGGTTTTGAGCATCAAGTATTAAGGGGACTCTCGCAAGCAATACCATACATCTCGTTTGAATATACCAAAGAATTATTTAAAAATTCAAAGACGTGCTTGGAGTATCTTAGCAAGTTGGGATATGTATCTTTTAATTATACCATTGGCGAAACTCTCAGATTCGTACACCCAGAATGGATCTCGCCTGAACAACTTATTCAAGAAATAGAATGTCACGATGATTGTCTTCTGTGGGGAGATATTTATGCTCGTTGTGAATAAATCCACATTTCAAAAAGAAGAGGATATTTAATCAATAGTTCAGCTGATAAGTTATTTTTTAACACAAATTCTAGATAACAAGGGAGTAAAATATGAAGTTGTTTTTATGCATGTCAATTTTTTTAGCAGCCTTTCTATCTGTAAATGCTAATTTAGAAAAAATATTCACCCAAACATATCACCAGGCGATTGCAGGCAAATGGGGCAATATTGAATCTGTATCAGGACCAGGTTCAACTTTAGAACAGACACACAAAATACGCTTTTTTATCCCAAAAATTTTGCAAGAATTTTCGATAGCAAGCATTGTTGATGCCCCTTGCGGTGATTTTTACTGGATGCGATATATCAATATTGGTAGTTGCTCCTATACAGGCATTGATATAGTAAAGCCACTTATTAGTAAAAATGATGAGCTTTATGCATCCTCTCAACATAGATTTCTTACACAAGATCTGCTCCTTGATCCCATCCCTTGTGCCGATCTCATTATTTGCAGAGACTTTTTAGTGCACCTTTCTAATGCTGATGTTAAAAAAGCTCTCAGTAACTTTAAAGCAAGTGGTGCAAAATATCTTTTAACAACAACATTCCCTTCTAGAAATAATCACGACATTGAGTCAAGTGGCTGGAGACCAATCAATTTAGAAGCAGCTCCTTTTTTCTTGCCACAACCTCTTATAATAATCACTGAAGAATGTACTGAACAAAACGGCTCGTACGCAGATAAATCACTTGCACTTTGGAGATTAGAAAATATCCAATTTTAATGTAAGGATTTATATGATTTTTTTGTTCTGTTTTTTTGTATTATTACCATGCACGATAAATACTTCTGAAAAAATAACCATTCTCACCTATCCGGTAGAGCAGCATAGCGCTTCTAACTGGAGCCATCCGGCAGTTACTAGTAGTCTGATACGGGGGCTAGAAGAATTAAAAATCAATTACAATTTTAATCCTTCTAGACTCTGTGATGTTGGAT
>JAKAUA010000015.1 GCA_021827875.1 bacterium
GATGAACTCTGGCGCAGAGTTCATCTGAAAGCATAATAGGAGTTTGTATTTCTACATAGCCGGCTTTTTCTAGCAAACCACGCAAATAAGTAGTTAACGTATTGAGTACCGCCTTGCCTTTAGGGTGAAAGAAAGGGAAGCCAACACCTTCTTCATGGAATGAGAAGAGATCAAGCTGTTTGCCCAAGCGGCGGTGATCATAGCGCATAGCATCTTCGATCTGCTGTTCATATGCTTTTAAATCAGCTTCGGTTGCAAATGCGGTGCCGGTGATACGCTGTAATGCTTGGTTATTTTTGTCCGCGCGCCAGTATGAGCCGGATATGTTTAATAATTTGTAATATTTTATATCACCGGTGGAGTGTACGTGTCCACCTTTGCACAGATCATAAAAGTCACCTTGGCGAGCAATGCCAACAGTATCTCCAGGGATGCCATCAATAAGTTCAAGCTTATATGGATTATTTTTATACAGAGCACGAGCCTGTTCTTTTGGCATCTGTTCGTGAGTAATAGGCAAATTGCGTTTTTCAATCTCGCGCATTTTTGCTTCTATTAAAGGTAAGTCAGTTTCTTTAAAATTCTTTTCGGGCAAGAAGTCGTAAAAGAAACCTTGCGGCGTTGCCGGCCCGATAGTCAAGAGCGTATGGGGAAATAGTTCTTGTATTGCATGAGCAAGTAAATGAGCAGCCGAGTGACGCAGTTTTTCTAAATCAACATTCGATTTCATTATTTATGATCCCCATAGATTGACAATGGTTTTTATTACTGTTCTTAGGGTACTACAAAACACGGGGGATGCATAGCTGCTTTAATGGCAATTATAGGAGCGGTTATTGCTTTTATACAAACGAATTTGAGTAAATTATATAAAACTAAATCGTTACTATTAAAAAAAGGAAAAAAATGATGAAAAAAGAAAAAAATAGTCTCATGCTCAAGCAACTGCAAGAAAATTGGGGTTGGTTTTTTGGTTTTGGTATAGGCCTGGTCATACTCGGTATGTTAGCAATTGCTTATTCTTTTACGGCGACTATTTTTTCAGTCGTATATTTTGGTATTGTTCTGATACTATTAGGTATTTTTGAAGCTACACAGGCTTTTAATCTTAATAAGTGGAGTAATTCTTTTTTGCATATATTTTTGAGCATACTCTACATAGCGGGTGGTAGTTATATGATATATAACCCCATTGTTAATGCAGTTACCATAACACTTATTCTTGCAATATTTTTCGTTATTTCTGGCATTATAAAAATGATTTTTGCATTGCTCAACCATATAGTACATAGGGTATGGCTTTTTATTAATGGCGCCTTAACTACCGCGCTGGGGGTTATGATTTGGTATCAGTGGCCAGTTTCAGGGTTGTGGGTACTTGGATTGCTCGTAGGTATAGACATACTCTTTACTGGATGGACTTGGATTATGTTGGGACTATTAGCAAAAAATATAAACAAATAAAGAAAGGCACAGATGAAGCGATATATATTGTTTTTATTCTCCTTATTGTCAGCTACTTATGCCATTGATCCAAAAGCGGAATACAAGCTTACGGTCTATTTTATTAATGATACTTCGCATGATATAGATGTTGTTGGTATAAATCATGATCAGACCATACACTTGGCTCAGGCCATGAGACCGGAAGAAGAAGTTACAAAAGTTGAACTACCCGGCACGAAAGACGGTATTTTTATTACGAGCGTGACGGTAGTAGATACATCATCAGACAAAAAGAAGAGTTACGAGCAAAACAATATCGTCGTAAAACAGATTAATTGGGATATTGCAGATAGTGTAAGCTGCAAACAACCGGATGAGAAGTCGGTGTTTTCTTTTAGATTTACCGAAAAAATTATTAAAGCTTTTGATGAGGCAGAAAAAATTGATAATAATGGGAATATAACAAAAGCATTACGTAATGGGCTTGTAGAAAAGAGTGGGCTAGGATACAAACTAAAAAAAAGCCAATTTTATTTTAGAGATTTCCCAAAAAAAAGCAAAAACGCTACAATTTATTAATAGAATGGATCGGGATATCATGATTGCACTTAATAATGATAAGAAACTCATCCTACCGATAAACAAGATTGGTAGCATAATGGTACCTGACGATTTCGTATTAAAGCATTTTAGTATAGATGACAAAGAAGTTACTAATCAGGCATCTATCAAACAAATGAACGATATTATAGCATTAATAATTCCTAATCATACATGTACCGTTATGGATATTAATTATGATTTGCTTTCGATACCGGTTGTCTTTCATAATGATGTAGACAAAGAATTAACTATAGTTATTAACAACAAAATAACCGTTAAGTTAGCGCCGAAAAAAACAAAGAGTTATAAAAGAGGCGCGTCGAAAGCGTCACCCAATTCGTCTGAGCGGCGAATAAAGATGGTGGAGCTTCCGATACCAACTCCTTCGCAGGGTTCACTATTTGACTTAAAAATTAATGGAAAACAAATCAATTCTGAAGTTATACAAGAGTTAAACAGTATAATTGGGTATGCCCTTGAGGGCGAAATGCCGAATATTATTATTAATCAAGAACTATTAGATAGAGGATTTAGCGGCGCAGCTTATTACAATCAGTAGAGAATTGATTTTATCAGCACAAGTCGAGGTAGAGTATATAAAAACAAATCGTTTGTAGTAAAAAAAGGAAAGAGCGCACATGAAAAAATATATATTATTTTTATTCTCTTTCACACCGGCACTGTGCGCCTATGGTATGGGTGAAGATCCCACCTATACAGCACAACTCAAATTCTCTAACACAAACTCTTCGTATGATATTGATGTTAAGCTTCATGGAATAGATGATATTGTATCTCTTAAACAAGGGACAGAGATATTAAAGCCTATCACCGTACAAGCATCAGATAAAAATATTTTTATTACCGATATTATTGTGTATGAAAAATCAAGCAATAAACGTGTGTATCCTGAAAATAATTTTGTGGTACGACAAATCAATTGGAATATTGGTGAAAACATAAATTGTAAAGAGGCTGGGACAGTTGCACCATTTCTCGTCACGTTTAATAACATGACGGTTAATGCGCTCGCAGAGTCAGAATCGATATCTAAAGGCGGAAGCATACGAAAAGCAGTGAGGGAAGGTCTTGTTTTAGAAGAAAAATCCGGTGGGTATAGGTTACGCAAAAGTGGCTATTTTTTTTATGATTATGACGATAAAGATGCACATAAAATTGTTAGCGTTACGAATGACGCGAGCCAAGATATTACAATTGTATTAAATGATGATAAAAATGTGAGCTTGATAATTCCGCATCATCAATTAGGCAGTTTAAAACTTACCCATAAATTTGTACTACGCACCATAAAAATAAATAAACAATCAGTCGGTAATGAAATTATAGAGGCTATACAAACTAAAATTAATCTTATGATGCCACATCATGCATGTGATATTTTAACTATTGATGATGATCTTTTGCATGAAATTGATGTACCGGCAATTGGGCGATATGTTACTTTTGAGAATAAGTCTCATATCGGTCTTACTCTTGTTATTAATCGTGCAAATGATGGAGATGAACGAGAGCGAATCATGTATTTGGGTCCGGTCTTGAGTAAACAAGCAACAAAAAGAGGCCTAGAAGAGATTGCTAAGAAATATCAAACAAGAAAAACTGCTGAGCAGGCCGCCTCTAGCTCAGCAGCGCCTGCGAGCCCAAGGGGAGAACGTGCCGGCATGATAAGCCCGCGACGTGAACGAGGTGGACGTGAGAGAACCGGCAGTAATGAGATGTATGAGCGGCGCGGTAAACGCAGTTCTACGGTTGATTTACCATTATATAAAGATAGATATTTGCAAGATATTACCATTAATGGTCATTATTTTGATCATGATTCTCGCTTGGCAGTTTTTCTTAATCAAGAAATTGATGCAGGGAGAAAGATTGTTATTGATGATACTTTCTTGGAAAAATATAGCCTCACAAGCGATGTTACTATTTCTATCACATAACATTAGTAAACTTGATACCCAGGCGCGCACCAAATAAAACATTAATTTTTGGCTGCGCGCCATTTATTTTTTGGTACGCAGGAATTTGCACACTTACCTTAAAAATAAAGCGCTTGTCTGCTGCAAAAAAAGTGGGACCAATATAAAGGATGTTGCTTCCAGAATTTTGATTTCTTGTGCCCTTCATGCAATCGCGCCGTGAATACATTCCATTACTCTCGATAATAAGTGCCAATATCCAGCGCTGGAAATGATGCAAATTATGACCAATGCCGGCCCCATACCATATTTGATTACCGGCTTTTGAATGGTGGTGGGGCGTAGTAAGCAATACGCCAGCCTCAAGATAATGGTACCACTCTATCGAAGTATGATAACCGACAAGTCCCAAAAAAATCGCAGGGGATCCCAGACCGGTAGGAGGGTATTGGCGAGCCGAACCGGTAGGTAGTTGAAGCATGCCTACAATAGTTGCGCGCTTTGTGCTGGTCGGTTTATATTGTTTAGCAAAATTATATTCTACTTCTACAACAGTATCAGCAAAGCCTGAGGAATCATTGCCTCTTACTTTGTATTGCAGGGCCTGATTGGTTGAAAGCAAAATAGCGACATCATCAATGGGCGCGTACAAAAACTGCTGCAGAGAATCAATATATTTTTGTTGTTTGCCCGTGCGCGCAGTAAGTGAACCAAAAAATAAAAAATCATTTTTATCGGCAATCAATTGTCCAAAATTAAAAAATGCTATGGGTCGTTGTGAAATGGGAAGCAATAGATTGCCTTCTTTAATTTGCAAATCAAATGCTTCTTTGTGAGAAAGCGCATATAGACCATGAATCATCATGCTCATAATACAACAAAATAACCAATGAATCATAGACACCTTTTTGACTATTTTTAATGAAACTTTTTTTCTATTTATTGTACTTTGCATACCAATCTAAATGCCATAATTTATTACTGTAAATTAAAATTGAAGTGGAACTTGATAGTTCGTAAAAAATAAGCGTTATTAGTATGCAGTAATTTGTCTTTATCCCACTCAATTCTTTGATCGGGCTAGGGCTGTGTGCTAGGATTCTGTTGAGTAGTTAAAAACTTGCAAAAAGAAGGAACAACAAATAATGATGAACCAAAAACTATACATTCTTGATACCAATGTGTTGATGCATGATCCGCATGCTATGTTTGCCTTTGAAGGCGCGCATGTTGGAATTCCTGCTACCGTCCTAGAAGAGCTTGATGAATTTAAAAAAGATACTACCGATCGTGGTCGTAATACTCGTGAAGCAATTCGTCAATTAGACGCATTACGTGCGCGAGGATCATTGGGTGTAGGAGTAAAGCTTGATAATGGGGGCACGTTAAAAGTGCTTTTTTCTCATGCAGCAGAGACCATTGCGCTCCCTTTTAAAATGCATATTGAAGACAATCGTATTTTATTAACGGCAGTAGAGCACAAAAGCAGCGGCTGGGATGTAGTCTTTATCTCAAAAGATCTTAACGCTCGCGTTAAGGCAGATACGCTTGGGCTTCGCGCAGAAGATTATGTTAAAGAACATATCTCGCAAGATAATTTTTATAGAGGTTGGATCAAGCTCGCAGTGCCGGCAGTACAACTCAAACAAGAAATACCCGAAGATTTAAAACATCTTTCAAAAGAATATCAATTGACCTACAACGAATTTGTGCATGTTGAGAGTCAACACAATCCCCATAATTATCGCATCTTTTGCTACAAGGGTGACAATCGTTTTGAACCGGTCATTGATCCACTCTTTAAATGGTCACTAAAAGCACGTAACCCACAACAATTAATGGCACTTCATTTATTGCTTGATGACACCATACCATTTGTTACGCTCTTTGGCCCTGCAGGTACGGGAAAAACATTCTTGGCATTGTTGGCAGGATTACATAAAGTATTAGTTGAAGATATTTATCGCAAGATATTAATATCACGTCCAATAGTACCATTAGGTAAAGACATTGGCTATTTGCCGGGTACGTTAGAAGAAAAACTACAAAGTTGGATGCTTCCTATTTATGACAATATCGACTTTATTGTACATGCGGGCCAATCCGGAGAGCATTTGGCGCAGGTAGATGATGAGTATGCTGATAAACATCGCCGTCAAAATGGTAATAAAAAGAAATTCTTCAAACAAGATCGCCATGTTGATGGAACAGGACTCGGGCCGCTTCAAGATTTGGTCAGACACGATAAATTAAGTTTGGAAGCAATAACTTATATGCGTGGGCGCTCTATACCGTACCAATATATTCTTATTGATGAAGTACAAAACTTAACGCCGCATGAAGTTAAAACGTTGGTGAGCCGCGTGGGTGAAGGTAGTAAAATTATTCTTGCCGGTGACCCGTATCAAATTGACTCACCTTATCTGGATTTTAGCAGCAATGGTTTGGTGGTGACCAGTGAGAAATTTAAAAATCAGAAGCTGTTTGGTAGCGTGTATTTACAAATGAGTGAGCGTAGTGATCTGAGCAGATTAGCGGGCGACCTATTGTAAGCAAGCTTCATGTAATATGATATTTGCCTATCGTATATCAAAGCCCGAAGGAGTCGTTAGGCGGAGACGTGGCGGGCGACTTGCTCTGATTTTTTATATTGATCGATAGCGCGTGTGATACCAAACAGCGTACTATCTTTAAGTTTTTGGAAGGGGATATGGAGAGAGGGTGTTTTGCAAATGATGATAAAATCATATCCCTGTGTATACAACTTCTCTTCATAAAAAATCGCTTTTAACCGCCGGCGAATGTAATTGCGAAGATGTGCATTGGCAATTTTGGCAGGAATAACGGCAAGCATTCTTCCCTGAGAATAGGACTGGGGCAAAAGTAAAATATCGAGGTTTGGACTTCTAAAGCCGCGCTTTGCGGTTTTAAAAAATCGCGAAACCTCGTTTTTATCAAAATGAGATAATCTTTTGGGGATTGATTTCATTTGTAATGTATTACGCGCGAACCGCTAGACGTTTTTTACCTTTGGCGCGACGTTTGTTAAGAATATTTCTGCCGTGGCGAGTAGCCATTCTTTTGCGAAAACCGTGCTTTTTATTTCTTTTTTTATTGCTTTTTCTGAAAAAAGTAACTGACATGATGTCTTCCTGCTGATTTATAGTATCAGATTAATATAATATCGATATTCCAAATTAGATAAGTCACCCTGCCTTCACGGGCGACATTTACCTTATTTTACGCTAAAATAGCATTTTTTCAACTTCTCTTCTTCAATCTGAATAACTACATCTTTTTCAGGTATCGCTCGGCGTCCATGGCGGCCTTACACCCGGCACCGGCGGCCACAACAGCTTGCCTATATTTGTCGTCAAAAACATCCCCGGCGGCAAAGACTCCTTCTATATCTGTCTTGGTCTCATCATGTATTTTTAAAAGGCCTTGCGGGCTGATTTCTAGCTGATTTTTAAAGAGGGCGGTGTTAGGAGCTATGCCCACTGAGACAAAAACGGCACTGGTCGTGAGCTTATGGGTAGCACCGGTTTTTTTGTTGATAATGTTTACGGCAGTAACCTGTTTACCATCGCCTATAATGCTTTCTGTCGTAGAATTATAGATAATAGATATGCGCGGATCATGAATAACTTTTTCTTGCATGGCGACTGATGCGCTCAGTTTTTCACGAATATGAATCACAGTGATTTTATCCGTAAAATTAGTTAAAAATGCGGCATTTTCCATCGCGGTATCGCCACCGCCAACAATCACGACGGGCTTATCTTTGTAAAATGCGCCATCACATACGGCACAGGTACTCACACCTTTTCCCCAATATTCATCCTCACCCGGGCAACCAATTTTTTTAGGGTATGCGCCGGTTGCAATAATAAGAGCATCGGCAGTTAGCTTGCGCTGAGAATTAATAGTGAGGGAAAAAGGCTTTTTTTCCAGCTCAGCATGACTAACCTCACCTGAGATAAACTGAGCGCCATTACTTTGCACCTGTTCGCGTATTTTCATCATCAAATCGGGGCCCAAAATTTTTTTCTCTCCCGGCCAATTTTCGACAAAACTGGTGCCCATGAGTTGGCCGCCCGGTTCTGAGCCATCAATTACTGCAGTACGCAATCCTGCGCGTGAATTGTACAAAGCAGCAGTAAGGCCGGCAGGACCGGAACCTATAATAATGATTGAGTAGTGGTTGTTATTATCCATAAAATACTCCTATTTTTGAGTCAGATGATGGATAATATGATTTAATGTTTTTTCGCGCAGGCAAATCTGTTTGAGAAGATAGGCAGGGATGGGGATTTCCCGCCCGTGTTGCTTACTGACAATAGGCTCAAAATAAATAAACTCTTTCATACGTGGTCGCTGCGTGAGTCCTAAATAGCTTTTTACATCATTGTTTCCGACAAATATATTATCTTGATAGGCGACATGATCAATCAAAAGAGCTTCTTTAGCCTGTTTTTCTGCCAATTGCTTAACCGATGATTTAAAATCTTTTTGCACACGATAGACATGATAATCGGGATTCATCTGAATAGCATTCAGCAATTGTTGCTGCTGACGCAACACGGTATGCATAGGAGCATCAAATTTATGCTTAGCGAGCATTAACTTTAACGTCTCTTCTGCCATGGTGCGGCGTAATGAAAGATCATTGCGATAAGAGAAAACCTCAATAAGTTTGAGATTTAAATCTTTATTAGTTTTAAGCTTGAAATGACGTTTAAATTCCTCTAAGCAGAAGAATGAATCTTTAATAATGTCTTTTATGGTAATAATAAAATTATATTTTGCGGCTAAATGAGGACTAAAATAGTCTTGTAATGCAGGGCTTTGTGTTATAAATTGGCTATGCAATTCTTTATTCATAAATATATCGCGCAGTGACACATCAGCCTCTTCATCACCCAGCTTAATCCAAAGAGATTCAACAAATTCGCCGAGTATTGGTTGATTATGTTGGTCCGCAAGTGCAATATCACAACAGACCCAATCACCGATGTCGGCACTGGAATTGGTACTGTTTTTTAAATTTTCTTTCTCTTCTTTAATAAAGAGCTCTACTTGGCGATCAAGATCTTTATAATTTTTTCTTTTTGGTGCTTTGAATGGAAAGTATTTCCAATCATGTAAAGTAATAGGGGTGAGAGTAGATAATTCAAAGGTGAATGAGGCATGATTTGGTAGAGAAATATCAACTGCATGGAGGCGCGGGGCTCCGGCAACTACAATTTTACGATTACGTAACTCATTATACAAATGACTCATAACGCAAAATGAAAGCAGAAAGTCTTTTACATGGGAATTAAGCGTTGATTTAAGATTGTGCTCAACATATTCAAAAGGAACGGTACCCTTAACAAAGCCGATTGCATGCACTTCATGCTGCAAGCTTTTGACTGCTTCTTGATAAATGAATTGAACTAATTCTTGTGGAGCATGTATTTGCACATGCCATAAAGAAGGGGCTTGTTGTTGGAGTTCAAAAGATAAGGCATTATGCTCGCCCATGTGCTTCAACACTATCTCCATAGTTCTCTCCTAATTTGGTGCGCATTGCAAGCGCGGTTTGCTTCATTGAGACTGTGTAGAATAAAAGCTACTAAAAAGTAGATGTGATTACAAATGATATGTTTTTTTGCCCTTACGCAGGGCAGAGGCGCCAAAAGAGGTTTCGCGACCTCTTTTGGAATTAGCGCGCTTAAAACCAAGGTTTTAATAGCTCCTTCTTCCGTTTCAAACGCTCACACACGCAATTTAAAAAAATTGCTACGGTTCGCAGAAACTACCGGAATTATTTTTTTATTATAGAAGGGTGATAAGAGAGTCTACAATTTGTACTACCAATGTTCATTTTGTTATCTCATTAGTGTACTGGCTGTGCCGTGCGAAGCCTGCCAAGTCGGAAGACCTGGATAGGCGAAGCATGGCCGTGCCAACCGTAGCCTGCCAAGCCTGAAGGCGTGGATAGGCAGAGGTTGGTGCAAGAGAAGGGAATCGAACCCCCACTCCCTTTCGGGAACTGAATCCTAAGTCCAGCGCGTCTACCAATTTCGCCACTCTTGCTCTAGATTTCTATTTTTTATAGCCAATGTAATTCAATTAAAAATTTGGCCGTGCCATGCGTAGCCTGCCAATGCGCCGTCGCTGCTTAGCAGCTATGGCGGCACAGGGCCGGCTTGTCCCGCCGAAGTTTTAACAAAGGCGGAATAGGGCGAAGCATGGTGGGCTGCCTTGGAATCGAACCAAGAACCCACAGATTAAGAGTCTGTTGCTCTGCCAATTGAGCTAGCAGCCCAAAAATACTAGAATTTCAAAACTTGATTTTTAATTGCTAGCCCCGTCCGCCGCTGTGCCTCGGCATAGCTCTTAAAGAGCGACGACGGGTAGCCTTGGCGAAGGAGGAAGCCCAAAAAATATTTCAATTATTTCGAATGCTTCTTTATTACTGCACACTAGTTTAACAAAACGATGAAGAAAATAAAGTATAAAATACAACAAAACCCTAAACGTATCAATTATGTTTATCGCTGCTTGCTGCGAAAATCATCCATTACGCAATCGTAAATGAATTGCTGTCTTAGATCTTCTAATTCTAATGCTTCTTTTTCAGCTATTGCAGCATACAGCGTTTCGATTTCCGCATTAATTTTGGTAGCTAAATCGTTTTTATGATTTTGATCATTTGATGCTACGTATTCATCGCTCAAAATAGCTATGTTTAGATCAAGACGGTCAATGTTTAGCATAAGGCAGGTCCACTGTATGTTATTTGCTAGATCACTCGGGCCGTAATAAGCTGCTTGTTCCTGCGTAGGCTCAGAATCCATAGCATACATGCTCTGTGAAAGAAACAAGGCTGCAACAATAATAAGAATTTTTGTATTCATTTATTATCTTTCATAATAAAAAAGGGGGCTTTTTAAGCCCCCCCATATTTTTACAAATCGTGATTAAAAAGATTTTATTTCTTTTTCTTTCTTCTCACTCAATGCATCAGCTTTTGCGATGTAGTTATCAGTCACTTTTTGCAATACATCTTCAAGACGATTGTAAAAGTTTTCAGATACTTTTTTATCTTTTTTCGCATCACGCATAATGTTATGAAAATCTTTACGCACATTGCGGATAGAAATTTTGCATTCTTCCAGCTTTTTGCCCAAAATTTTCACCAAGTCATCACGACGAGCGCTGCTCATTTCCGGCAATACTAATTTGATAACTTTACCATCATTGGTTGGGTTAATGCCTATATCAGAATTTTTGAGCGCTTTTTCTATTTCATCAATGAGAGTAACATCCCATGGTTGAATAGTAATCAGGCGCACGTCCGGCGCTGCAATAGCAGCATATGATTTGAGTGCCATTGGCGCTTGACCATAGCAAGAGATGGGCAAATCTTCTACCATAGAAGTATGCGCACGACCGGTTCTGATTTTAACCAATTCTCCCTCAAAATGCTTAATAGCTTTTGCCATTTCAGCTTCCATAGGAGCTTGGAATGATTTTATATCGTTTTCAATAATAACAAGAGGTTGCGTAGCCATAATACAGTCCTTTTAGGATTAATATACGCCAATTTCGTAACGAGCAAAGCGCTTGATTTGAATGCGTTCGCCTGTTTTTGCCATTAGGTTGTTTAATAAATCTTGTACGTTCATTTTGTCATCTTTAACAAATTTTTGTCTGAGAAGACATACTTCATCATAAAGTTTATTTACTTTACCTTCAAGGATTGAAGCAATAACTTTTTCAGGCTTGCCGGAAGCTTTGAGCTGTTCTGCAAAGATTGATTTTTCTTTTTCAATGAATGTTGTATCAACATCTTCAGGAGCTAAGTACAATGGCTTCATGGCGGCGATATGCATGCAAATGTCAGCAGCAAATTTTTTCACCGGTTCACTGTTTGCAACAAAGTCGGTTTCGCAGTTGATTTCAATCATAACACCTACGCGTGCGCCAGGGTGAATGTATGCATGCACTAGACCTTCAGCGGTGTTTTTGTCAGCGCGCTTAGAAGCAACGGCAGCACCTTTTTTGCGTAATAGTTCGACTGCTTTTTCAACATCGCCATTAGATTCTTCGAGTGCTTTTTTGCAATCCATCATACCAAGACCGGTAATGTCGCGAAGTTTTTGAATGAGTGCCATATCAATTTTGGCCATAGTATTTGTCCTCTTGTACTAATTTTTATTCGTAAATCGTAATTAATTCTTTAAGTTTGCCATATCTACTATTTTTATCAAATTTACATTCTACTTCGCCATGAACCCCTTGAGGGCTGAATGGCAAGTAGCCCTTCGAAGCTTTAGCGTAGTAGGGTTGTTGGATCTATTGCGCTGAGGCTACGAAGAATTCCGCTAAACGCTACATTTTCTCCGGCTTGCTGATTCCCAAAAGATCAAGTACCGTTTCAAAGCTATTTTTTAATACTGTTAATAACAATAGTCGTCCACGGCTGCGATTGGTTTCAGTCAAATCTACTACACGGTGCTTACTGTAATAGCGGTGGAACGCATCAGCGAGTTCAATGGCATAGTAGGCAAGCAGGTGAGTTTGCTGTGATGTCGCAATATGTTCAAGAACTTGTTTTAAAGAGATGATCTTCTTTAATAGTAAAGATTCTTCTTGGCCAATGTATTGTGCGTCGTCTAAAGAAATAGAGCCAAGTCCTTCTTCTTGTGCTGCTTTGCTCAAGATAGAAAGTATACGTACATAGGCATACTGTATGTAATAGACCGGATTTTCATCAGTTTTTTTCTTTGCCAATTCAAGATCAAATTCCAACTGCGCGTCCGCTTTGCGGTGCAGATAGAAAAAGCGAGCAACATCTTTGCCCACGGCATCTATAACATCTTGTAAGGTAATCATAGTGCCGGCACGTTTAGACATTTGTACCAGTTCGCCATTCTCTTTCATGCGTACTAACTGATAAAGAATAATATCAAGTGTGGGCTTTAGCTGCAATGCACTACGAATGCCCTGTAAACGTACCGCATAGCTGTGATGATCATGTCCCAACACAACGGCTAATTCATCAAAGCCACGTTGCACTTTATTAACCAAATATGCAATATCGGCGGCGATGTACGTCCATTGACCATTGCCTTTGCGCAATACGCGATCTTTGTCATCACCAAAGGCAGTAGAGCGGAACCAGAGCGCACCTTCTTGTTCAAACAGATATCCTGCTTTATCAAGCTGTGCAATTGCTTCTTCTATGGCTTTACCGGTGTGTAATGTTTTTTCTGAAAACCAGACATCAAAGGTAATGCCATAATCAAGCAAGGTATTTTTGATACGCTCAAGCAGTTTATTTTTTGCATAATCTGCAAAAAACTGTTCATCTTTGTTTTGTAAGCTTTGGCCATATTCAGCGACACACTCTTGTGCCAAATCAATCAAATAGTCACCTTGATAACCATCTTCAGGGACTGGAGTTTGAATACCCATTTGTTGGTCACAGCGCGCCTTAAAAGATATGCCCAAGCGTTGAATCTGACCACCGGCATCATTAATATAAAACTCTTTGGTCACCGCATGGCCCAAAAAGCGCAACACAGAGCTAAGGACATCGCCAATAATGCCGCTGCGCCCATGGCCAAAGTGGAGTGGGCCGGTTGGGTTGGCACTTACAAATTCAATATCATATTTTTTTAGGGGTGATGCTGTTTTGAAAAAAGATTCTTTTTGATTCGATAATTCGCGCGTAAGCTCATGCCATGCTTGTGTGGTCAGATAAAAGTTAATAAAACCGGCGCCGGCAACTTCTATTTTGGCTACCGCTTGATGAGTAAATGAGCTGCTTAATTCTTGGGCAACTTGGCGCGGATTGCGCTTTAACTCTTTGGCCAAAACAAGGGCAATGTTGCTGTTTAAGTCACCAAAATCTTGCTTGGCATCATCAGTATTGATAGTTAGTTGATGACTGCGCAGTTGGTCGGGCGCGACGGAGTATAAAGAATGTATATGAGTGACAAACGCCTGTTGAATGTTTTCAATAAGATTCATATAAAAAAGCCTGAGTAATTTTTTTTAGGGATTTTGTGAACTAAATTTTTATCTGATTCATTGTAAAGCTATAACAATATAAGAATAAAAAAAGATATTGACTACGGTTTGTCATCCTGAACTCGTTTCAGGATCCACATTTATAAAATATTGTTCGTATAAATCATGCCATGATGGATTATTCTTTTCGATCAAACTAATTTTCCATGATCTATGCCACCGCTTTAGTCTTTTTTCTGTCATGAGAGCATTGTCTATATGCTCAAATGATTCTACAAAAACCAGTTTAGTCAAATCATATCTTTTGGTAAAGCCATCGATGAGTTTTTCTTTATGTTCCTGTATTCGCCTTTGTAAGTCATTGGTAATCCCTATATAAAGGGTACCATGATATTTATTTGTAAGTATGTATATATAGTAGGTTTTCATAACAAATAATAAGTGGATCCTGAAACAAGTTCAGGATGACATAAGGATAGCTCTTTAAGTATATTTTTTAAATTTTTTTGCATAGCCCAGGGATTAAATGAGTATAGATAAAAATTACTATAGTATGAGATTTTTGTCATCTTGCTCAATAAAAAAACCGGGAGTGGTGCGCAAGCACTACTCCCGATCTATTGGGTGGTTAACTATTTTGTTTCATTAAAGCGTTATGCATCAAAGTATCGATGCATCTTCCACTATTTTACTGTATTCATTACGCTTTTTCACATCCTTAAGGACATCATACGCTGCTTGAATTTCTTTTGCTTTTTCTAGGTTTTTTTGTTTATTCTCACCGGTGCTGGCGTTGTATGCTTTGACTATTAGATCTGCTTTTTGCCTATATGCAGTGTCAATTTGATCTGTATTAGCATCGGATTGAACGCCTAAGATCTCATAATAGGTGTTTCCGCTTGGTGTTTTACCTGACTTATCAATCGTAACCGGGGTTTCAGGCTCTTCATCATTCTTTAAGATGTCGCCAATATTTTCAGCCTTGGTCGCAGGAGTCTTTCCTTTATCAGAAGGTTTTGTGGTACCTTTATCTTTGCCACCGGTAATGGCACCTACTACACCACTAACAACGCCGGCCCCTTTTTCCACTATGTCTGCTCCTGATTTAGCAAGCTGCGCAGCGTCATATATTTTTCTGAAGGCGCTGGTTTTAATTTTGTTATATGCATCGTCTATAATTGCTTCTTGTTTTGTGTCAGTTTTGTATTGAGAAGTCGCTTGCTTTTTCTTATACGCTGCTTCGATTTCATCATCTGTAGCCTTGGTATTCACTCCTAAGATAGAATAAGCATTTGCACCTTCTTCGCTCGGTTTTGTAGCAGGAGTGCCTTTGCCAGTCGGTGGTGTTTTTCCGCCACTCACAGGCGTTTTGCCTCCTGTAGATGGTTTACTTGTTGGTTTTGGCTTTTCTTCTACGTCTTCATCTTCATCAGATTTTTTGCCGCCTTTGCCAATGCCTAATGCATCCCAAATACCGCCTTCACCTTTATTGCCTAAGGCTTCTTTAAAAGCGGCCAAATTGGTCTCGATATTGTCAAGATTTTCTTTTGATCGCGCATCACCTTTATCAGCTTGTTCTTTGAGGCGTTTTTTTTCAAGCTTAAAAAGCTCATACGGGAACATATAAGTTGCAATATCGCCGCCATTTTCATCGGTGACCATCGAATCAAACCAACTATAGATCTTTGTTTCAAAGCTGTCACTTAAAGCGCCATTGATTAATACGGGGAATTTGATACTGTTGTTGGCTGTGTTTGTAAGATCTGTGGCTTCAAGGTTTACGCCGCCGGGGGTAAAGTTGCCCCGATTATCTTTAAAATTACCGTTGATGCGTATCTTGAATTGTTGTTTTACATCTTTTTGAGCACAGAAATCTATCTTTATGATATTTGTTTGTTTACTGCCAATGAAATAGTAAAGATATAAGGACCATGGGCCTTCCCAACCGCCACCCTTGCAACTAGTGCCTGGTTGATCTTGGCTTGCCATAATTGCAACGCGATGAATAGCTATGTTGGTTAGTTTTTTTTCTATAGACTCTTTTTTTTCTAATATTGGTTCTAACTTCTTCCATAGAGCATCGGTTTTTTGGTATTGAGCATCATATTCTGCGCGCTTCGTTGTGTTTTTTGGTGGACATGTATTCAGAATACTCTTGTTGCGTTCTTCATTATATGCCCCCGATGCGATGTTGTATTGACCTACTACACTGGCATAATCAGTTAAAAGTTGAGTATATTCTTGCAATGCCTGTAAAAATGCAGGCTTAGTTTTAACTGAGTTGGTTGTCTTATCGAACTCATAGTATTCCATAGGTAATAATTCAATAAGCTTTGTTTCAAATGCATTAAGACCATATTTGTCTGTTAATTCTTTGCCAACAACATTTAATGCTTCGTCAAGAATGGCCGAGCCTACTTTGGCAGCCGCTCCAACACGTGGGTCTACCATCCCTGCAATAGAAGCAATACCATCGAGCATGGGACCGGCACTCAAAGTTATGTCGGCCTGCGGTACTGAAAGTTCTTCATTAATATAGGCTTCGCCGCCATCAGCAGGTTTAACATCCTTTTGAGTACGTACAACAACTGGCTTGCCATTTGCGGCATCGGGATCTTTGGTTATTTTTGTGAAGATTACCGCGTATCTTTTTGGTGCATCACCAATTACTGAAACAGCCCATGGCTTGTCTTTTACCCAATTCGGTACTTTTAAACTCATGACAGCCTGGGCATGTTGACCAATGAGAGTCAGTAATGCAAGACTTATGATTTGTATGCGTTTCATGTTTTATTACTCCTAATTTTTAATTTCTAATACGGTTTCATAAGGAGCCGGCGAAAGATCTAGCTTTATACCGTCTTTTGTGGGATCTTTGCTTATAATAAGTTTGTAATATCCAAATTGTGGGTTAGTATTGGGCGCAGCAACTTTTTGATACGCTGTGCATGTTTGAGTGGATTTGCCATAGGCACATTTTTGTATATAAGTTTCCCCTTTTTGATTATCAAAAGTGAAGATTCTAAAAGAAGCATCATCCACTACATATTGAGTGTCATCGATACCCGGCATCAGGTCCTTAAGAGATGACTCTCCTAAGAGGTCCGACATTTCCGATGTGTAGAGTGATTTCAACTCATCCATCATTCCTTTTGTACTTCCTTCAAAAGGAATACCTTGGTTATAAGAAAATTCTGCTGATCCTGCAGTACGCAAAATTGGCATTATGCGTGGAAGTGGCTTTGGACATGTTGGGTCCGGGGCATATAAGGCGCATAGTTTAATTGCAGATACTTGGTCCCTCGGTTTGAAATTAGCTGAGGGAACAGTCGGAATCCATGCCATAACCCAGGGAGTAGCGCTCCACGGCGGTAATAGCTTCTTAAAATCTCCTCCGGTACCTTCACGTATGTCACGTATGATGTTGATGATGTAAGGACTATTGTTATATATGTGCACAATATTATCACATCCCTTTTTTGGTAGCATGTTTAGTGTAATCTTATCACCCATCCATGCAGGATTACCCTGCATTACTTTTAATCCCGTATATCCTTTTTCAGGACCTGTTTCCCAAACATGGGTAAATTGCTTTGGTGTTTTTTCAGGTTCATCAGCAGGATTTTCTATTAATGTATCGTCCCATGGTGCCTTGGTCGTAGTCCAGGGTGCTACACCAAAGAGAAAAGGTAATCCGCTAACACCCGTGGTAGTCCCATACTTGGGATTATTGGCAAGTGCAAGCAGCACGTTTTGCCATTCAAAGGAATCACCGCTTTTAGAAAATGCATTTTTTGCCAATGTTACGCAGCAGGTTTTTGCATCATTTTTATTAAACTGTGTTAGCCAGGCTTGTATAACTTTGGTGCCGGTTCCACATTTTTGTCCCTTGAGGTCTTGCTCTTCGGCAGTTAGTTCCTTAATTTCGATGGTATAAGGTTTTCCTTCATTAATAGCTTTATCGGGATAGGTTATAGTAACGGTGACAGGCAATTTAAGATCTTTGAACGTTTTTATCTTTGCGCCCACCATAGGGTCGGTAATGGGTATGCCAGTATATTCTGTTCCAGCAATAGATATTATAGGTGCTTTGATTCCCGCGTGAGCATCGGTTCTATTACTGATACCAATTAAGCGTGTAATACCGTGCGTGGTGCTGATCGCCATAAGGGCGATTGCACAGACTATTTTTTTGACGAGTGACATTATTTTCATGGTAATCCTTGTTTAAAAAGCAGGGGCTTAAAAAAAGCCCCCGAAATTTACTTATATTCAAACAATAATGGCTACTAATCAGCGCCTCTTACTTGAGAGGTGATATACCACTCACCATCATCGGTACGATATACACTAAGCTGTCTATTACCGCTTCATTATTAACATTGTCTTCAAGCACTGGTATAAATTTACCATCGCCCATATCAGCAAAAATATCATAACGGAAGCGAAGATTTGCTAGACCCTCATGGGTGAAAAATTCTCCCGGTGTTCTCCCTTTTATTGCCGGGATCACTGGCGATTTTTCCCAATCAGCATTGATGTCACCAAGGTACCCTACGCCATGGAGCGCTGCACGGAATTTGATTGGATAACTGGTATAATTAAGCACGCGGGTCCATGCCATAATCTGGCCGCCGGCTGTAAGCGCAAGGAGCGCAAAAGCGAATTTTAACTTATTCATAATATCCCCACCTTTTTAAGTTGATATATTAATACTTTTCATATTCAAATTATCAATTTGTAATTGTGGCGCGCAATGCATTGTAATAAATGGTGTTAAAATGCGCTAAAATAAATAAAAATCAGCTCTCTGTTCTGCTGCGCAAAGAATGACTATTTTTGAGGAGGTTATTGTATTCTTTTTGCGCTGATTGTTAGAGTAATAATGCGGTAAATCAAAAAATTGTACTTTCAGAGAAAGGAAATTGTATGAATAATAAGATATATATTCTTCTGATGGGTATGGCTATTATTACTCAAATAGGCGCTATGGATGAAGCTAAAAAGTCTCTAATGGGCAAGAGCGAAGCGAAAGAAATGATAGATGACAATAATCGCTTAGTACGTATTGATGCGCAAGGGAAAGTCGTGCAAGAATCGCATGGCCAAGAATTTCTACTATATCGCATTAATAATGACTATATTTTACCTTCCGCAGCTGCTACAACGGGTGTACTGGCATTTGCTTCTCTGCTTACGATGGACCCATCACTTATCACTGCGGCAGGCATTTCAGGGGTGTTTTCATTTACGAGTGGTCTTGTTAGAGGAACGCAAATGGTTGAAAATCGTTGTAAAAGATGTCTCCCAACTGAAGATGACGGTGTATAAAGCACAATAGCTTAAAAAATTATTGTGGGCAGATTTAGGTCTGCCCTTTTTTTATTGTCGACCATCATTTTTTGTGCTGAATGTATGCCATTTTTTATACATAGAAAGTGGTATATAGCTTTTTTTAAATATGATATAATAAATTCCATGAAAAAATTTAAAAAAGTAAAATTCCTTATGCCAGGGCAGAACTCGGTTCAGGATCCAGTTTTGTAATAACTGGGTCTTACTTATGACTTCAACACAGAATAAAAGAATATAGGGAATAATTTATATAAACAATATTTACAGATGGATCCTGAAACAAGTTCAGGATGACAATTGTAGGCCAAGGTATTTTATTCTTATATTTCGTTATGGCTTGATCAGATAAGATTTGATTTAGACTTGCTACGTATTATCAGAGAATCATAGATGAAAATAGCAGTATTAGTTTCCGGCGGTGTTGATAGTTCTGTTGCCTTGCGCCTGTTAAAGGACCAAGGGCATGAGCTGACCGCCTTTTATTTAAAAATTTGGCTCGAAGATGAGACATCTTTCTTGGGTACCTGCCCATGGGAAGATGATCTTGCCTATGTGCGCGCCGTGTGCGAACAAGCCGGTGTGCCATTAGAGGTTGTATCTCTACAAAAGGAGTATTGGGAACAGGTAGTGTCTTATACTATTGCAGAAGTTAAGGCAGGACGCACCCCAAATCCTGACGTATTATGCAACCAACGCATAAAATTTGGCATGTTTTATGAAAAAATAGATGATTCATTTGATAAGGTTGCTAGTGGACACTATGCCCAAGTAGTAGAAGAAGATGGCGTTTTTACGCTACTGCGAGCACCGGACCCTATCAAGGACCAAACCTATTTCTTATCTTTCTTAAGTCAAAAGCAGCTATCGCGCGCATTGTTCCCTATCGGGCATTTGCGCAAAGAACAGGTAAGAGAGCTGGCGCAGCAGTATAATTTGCCTAACCAAGCGCGCAAAGACAGCCAGGGCATCTGCTTTTTGGGCAAAATTAAATTCTCTGATTTTATTGCACACTATCTGGGTGAAAAACAAGGCGATCTTGTTGAATATGAAACAGGCAAAATAGTCGGTAAGCATAAAGGCTTTTGGTATCACACCATTGGCCAGCGCCAAGGATTGGGTCTTGCGGGTGGGCCATGGTACGTGGCTCACAAAGATAGTGCACGCAATATTGTCTATATTTCTCGTGATTATTATGCCGAAGATAAAATACGAGATCGCTTTACGGTAGAAGATTGCCGTTGGCTTACTCGTGCACCGGAGAAAAAGCAGATACAAGTAAAATTGCGACACGGTGCAGTACTCTACGATTGCCTTTTTAAATCTTTACCAAACAACCAAGCAGAAATTGTGTTGAGCGAACGTGACCAGGGAATTGCACCAGGGCAATTTGCTGTCTTTTATGACGGCGAGGTGTGCCTGGGGGCAGGGGTGATATCCCAATGCCCCGCCGCGGGGCATGGCGCCAAGGGATAGTCATCCCTTTGGAAACCTCAAAGCATATTTAAAATTTTATATTGCCCTTGCGCAGGGCGAGCGGCAAGCGGTGTCCTTGTCGACACCCTTGCAACCCGGACAATTAAGACCAAGGTCTTAATAATTCCTTTCTCACGTTTTAATGTCGGCCACACACAATTTCCGAAAGAAATTGCTACGGGCCGCCTAAAACTACCGGAAATTAATTTTATTGATTGATAAATGGCAGGTGCATTCGATAAGTTCAATAAAGATAAAATCTGATTAGCGTCGTTGAGGGCCATTAAGAAACTTTTCTTAAAAGTTTCGTGTGGTCGAATCGACGTGGTCCAAGGGAATTCTTAAAACCGTAGGTTGTAAGTGCCCGAGATGCAAGAGTGGTGGCAAAACCACATCTTGCCGCTTGCCCCGCAGAGGGGCAGAAAAGTTTTTTGGCGAGCACCCATTCTGGCGCATATCTTCGCGCAGGGGATAAAAATCTTCTCTTTTAAGGTTGTTCCTTTATACTGACAAAAGTACCGTTTATCTACTTCTTTCATTGATATTGGCTTGTTAGTATGTTCAAATTAAAATTTTCTTTCTTCAAAAAATTTCCTAAAAAAGAAAAACGCATTACCATTTCCACGATGCTCACTATTGCACGCATTGTTATGACACCGCTTGTCGTCTGGGCAATGGTAGCAGGAAAATGGAATTATGCTTTTTGGTTGTTTGTATGCGCCGCTATTACCGATACTCTTGATGGCAATTTGGCGCGTTGGCGCAATGAGCAAACATTACTGGGCGCATGGCTTGATCCCATCGCAGATAAGATTCTTACGTTATCATGTTTTTTTACCTTAGCATTTCAACATAGACCATTGCTTGCTATACCTGTCTGGTTTGTAGTTATTATTCTTATTCGTGAGTTGGTGGTAGTACTTGGTGTTGGCATTTTGTATATGTTGCGCGGTTTTATGCAGGTACAGCCGACTGTTATGAGCAAAATTACTACATTAATACAAATTCTTTTTTTGGCATGGCTTTTTGCCTGTAACTTTTTTAATTGGATGCCAATAAAAACCTATTATGCAGTGTTTTCTGTCATGGTTGGTTTTGTCATACTTTCATTGTTGCAATATGTGCGTATGGGAGTAGTTTTATTTCAAAGGAGCCGTGTATGAAGCGTGCGAATATTTTATTCGTTTTCTTTGTTTTATTTTCCTATGCATCATGCGCAGTAACTGATGAAGAATTTATCATCGTGCCAAAAAAAAGTGTGGTAACTTCAATTAGTTCTTTAAAAGAAGAGTGTGCGCAAGAATCGGCATATGCATTGCAAAAGGGAATAAATATTAACAAAAAGATTGCTGATCAAGTTATTATGATTTTTGAAGGTGAAAAATTAACAAAAACAGAATTAGAAGCTGTCTTAGATGATCTAGCCTTTATTAACAAACAACTTGATGCTATTGAAAGAAAATTAGCAACAACTCACAAGAGACAAGTAACAAAAAAGTAGATTTGAGAAAATTTTTTTTCAGGTTACTCTTACA
>JAKAUA010000037.1 GCA_021827875.1 bacterium
AAGTACAACTTAAAAATCAAGGATATTATACTTTTTTTCATGGGCAGAAATGGGAGTACCAATTACATGCCTCCTGGCATACTAAACTTCGTAAAATTACTAATAATAGTAAAACTAAAGATTTTATTTTTGTTCATGTAAAACCTCAGGAAGAAGATCTTGAGATGGAAAAATCAGCGAGAAAAGATGTCATGGGCATGGCAAATTACCAGGTCCATTACTCACGTCCTGTTATCAGATCTCTGTTGTGTATGAATAAAGGATTGTGGTACAATTGTTATGATTATGTAAAATGTTCCGCATCTTATTTCACTGGCAATCATAGCAATTCTTATGAAACCCTTGAACTCCATGCTGCTTTCAGTTGCTTAGGATATAAAGATGTATATGAAAGATATGAAACTGAATTAAAATCTTTAGCAGAAGAGCACGCCTCTTTAAGCAAATTGGGCAATTTACTTCTCATAGCGGTCCCACGTGACAAAGTTGCAAAATGCGTAAGCTTTGTTCAACCTGGCAAAAGAATTCCTCCTATGGGCAAGACAAATGACGTTCAACACTTCATTGATATTCTTGATTCTACCCCCGAAAAAATAGCTGACTTTGACAAAACCATGTTTGTACTTCCTATGACCCAAGATAAACATGGCGGCCTTAATCCGCAAAGCGGCATCAAATTCTTTGAGTTTAATGCCGTTGAGAAAGATAAATGGGCTACTTATAAAGCAAAAGAAGACGCCCTTTTCAAAAAAATCAAACGGGATATTAAAAAAGACAAACAGGATGCTTTAGATAAATCACTACCCTGCTTACCCCACTTAAGAAGCTTTTTTTTCAATTATGCAATATCTATGAAAGAAACAGTTTTATTATAAGATAAATTTTTTTTTGATAAAATATTAACTAATTATTTTTGGAGGAACCACTACTCATGATAAAAATTAATATACGTTTATCTATTATCGCCATTCTTCTGACTTTCGCTCATCAAAGCCAACATGCTATGGATAACGGAAGTCTATTGCAACTTGTAAAAATGAATGACCACACAACAGCCTTAATCACTCTAGATAAAGGCAAGCTAACATGCGATGGACTTAACCAAGCATCGCAAGCATCAACCTCGATAGCAGAAACAAAAAAAACAGAATCTAAAAATATATCAAATAATGTTTCCCTATTGCGTGGTTTGGAAACACTAGGAGCTTTTCAAACAATAGTAGCAACTACAAGCTTTGCCCTTGGTTGTGATTCAGGTATAACAAGTATAGTTTGGCCATTATTATGGGCAGGTACATCGATCTGTATATCAGAGCTCAAACAAAAACAACATACATATGAAAAAAACGTGTTACAACAACAAATAATTCAAGAAGCAATAATTGCACGACACAGACAAATAAATGCTTCTAATGCTATTGCATCAAGCAGCACTCCATCCTCTACTAAAAAGAAAAAGTAATCTTCATCGCATCAGAGATGCTATATAGTGCAATCGAAAGCATAATAGCACATTTTTAAAAGCTTCTTCAGACACCGCACCATGCCAATACATAATTTGCGCATCTGCAGTATCAAAATTAATGGCACCTGCAAGCAATTTATTTTGTATTTCTTGAACATCAGCAATGAAGACAGATGATTCATTGCTCACATTATTTTGAACGCTCATTTCTTTGACAATGGATAACAAATCTCTTGCTAGATCATGCGCGACTTGTCGGGAGTGTATATCACCCTGAGCAATGCATTGCTCGCAATCCAAGCAATTTAGACTATTGTAATGTTCCTCTATTATTTCAAGCAGCTGATGCTCCACAAAGCTCGCGGCCAGGCTACGCTCGAGTAACACACTCCAACAAGCCTCTTTTAATGCCATAACTTCTTCTTGAGCATCACGTTGTAATAAATGTATCAGTGGCGTTGTTATGTTCAACAACCAGTGATTAATGGGCGATTCTTTCATAATATCTTCTGCATTACTTCGTGACATCACGCCAGTTTGCACCGAAGCGTAAATTCACCTTCATTGGCACATTCCAAGTCACTACGCTCTCAAGCACACGCTGTACCAATGCTTGTGTGGCATCTTTTTCTTCTTCTGGCACTGATATAAGTAATTCGTCATGAATTTGTAACAACATTTTTGCCTTTAACCCAGCTTTGGCAAATTCATCGCTCAAATTAATCATGCCCATCTTCATAATTTCTGCTGCGGTACCTTGCGCTACCGTATTTATGGCAACACGACACGCTTCTTCATACAGCCCTTTATTGCGCTCATAAATAGCCGGTACATAACGGCGGCGGCCCCAATGAGTAGTGACATACCCATGATGCTTGGTATCAACAATAATCTTGTCCATCCATGCTTGCACGCCCGGATATTGTTGGAAATAGCGCTCAATATAAAGCTTTGCATCTTTAAAGCTGATGCCTAAATCTTTCGAAAGACCGTAAGGCGTTAATCCATATAAAATACTAAAATTAATACGCTTACCCAGTTGTCGCTGTTCACTAGTGACGGTATCAAGCGGTACCCCAAACAAGCGAGCTGCTGTTTCGGCATGAATATCATGACCACTTAAAAAGGCCTGCATTAAGTTCTGATCACCGGACAAATGAGCCAATACACGTAGCTCAATCTGCGAATAGTCGGCTGAAAGAAACTGATGTCCCGGCTCTGCTTTAAATGCTTGCCTGACAGCAATGCCATAGCCTGAGGTATTGGTAGGTATATTTTGCAAATTGGGCTCAGAGCTTGCCAGGCGGCCGGTAGCTACTGCAATCTGATTAAAGGTAGTATGCACACGTCCATCTCGCGGATTAACATAGGTTGGCAATGCATCAATATAGGTGCTCTTTAATTTGGTGAGCTCACGATATTTGAGCAAAAGGGCTGGAACCGGATGCAAATGAGATAATGCCTCAAGCACTTCTTGGTCAGTTGAATAGCCGGTACCCTTTGCACTCTTTTTCTGTGGTGGTAATCCTAAATCGGTGAATAATAACTGCTCAATCTGGCGCGGGGAATTAAAATTAGTATGCTGATGTTTTTCGCCAACAATAGCTATTATCTTCTGCTCTATGATCTTAATATCAGCTACTACTTTTTCATCCAATTGTTGCAGGAATGGCACATCAAGCAAAATGCCTTCAGCTTCCATAGCAAACAGAATTTGCGCCAAGGGCTCTTCTAGCTCTTGGTATAAGGAATAGAGCTTTTCTTTTTTTAATTCTTCTTCCATACGCGTTTTGAGTTTGAACGTTTGGTGCGCATCAGCCGCTGCATAGTCGATAGCAAGCGCAAGAGGAACATAAGAGAAATCTTTATATTTATTATTTTTTACCACTTCTTCATACGTCAACATTGGCTCATTAAAATAATGCTCTGAAAGTGACTTGAGTCCTGCACGTTGCCAATCTTTGATAACCAAACTTGCGGCAACCATAGTGTCAAAAATTGGCCCCTGTACTTTAATACCATGTGCATACAATACCAGTTGATCAAACTTTGCATTATGCATATATTTCCGAATACTCGAATCCTCGAGTATCGGTTTAAGGATGGCACAAATTGTTTGCCAGCTTAGTTGCACATCGTCAGTCTTATGGCCGCACGGAATGTAATAAGCAATGCCCTCTTCAACGCACAAAGACACGCCTACCATATTCACCCGCAAAGCATTTAGGCCGTCAGTCTCGGTATCCAGCGCACAAGCGCGTTTTTCTTTAATTATTTCAGCCAAGCGAATAAGTTCTTCTTCTGTCGTAATCGCTTTGAAGATATACTGCGCTAATTTTTTTACTGGTTGCGCTGCAGCGATTGATGATGAGTCTGAAAATATGCTTGTTTGTACCGATGCCTGCTGTCCGTCTCTGCCGCCCTCTGATGCGATCTCTTTTAACAAGCTATTAAAACCAAGCTTAGCAAATAGTGCACGCGCATTGGCCCAATTCTTTTTATCAAATGCCAGATTTTCTTTAGTTATACCGGTCGGATGATATTGTAGTAAAAATAGTTTTCGGCTTAAAAATGCATTGTCTTTTTGTTCTTCAATCAGTTGTTTGGTACGCGCTTTGGTAATTTTATCCAAGTGTGCATACATATCTTCGAGTGAAGCAAACTGATTCACTAAATCGAGCGCACCTTTTTTACCAATACCATGAACGCCAGGAATATTATCAGAGCTATCGCCCAATAACGCAAAATA
>JAKAUA010000046.1 GCA_021827875.1 bacterium
TCAATCGTTATTGCCGTATCATTTTCAAGCTCATTGACACTATTGCCCCGTGCAGGTATGTGGATGGTAGAAGTCAAAAGAATTTTTGGTTTTGTAATGCTCGGCATGTGCTTCTATTTCTTAGGGTATATTATGCCATTGATGGTAGTATGGTGGCTAATTGCCGCGTTCCTAATGATCACCGGTATTTTCTATCTTAAAACTATAGCCGCTCATGATACAAAATTCTGGCGCGCTTTCAAAAATGCCGCCGGCATCCTATGCATTATTTTATCAGTAATAGTTGCCTATAAAGCATATACGTTTAACCTTAACCAAGAATGCACAAACAATAAGCATGCATTCTGGCTCGACAATTATCCTGCAGCGATTGCACAAGCAAAACAAGAACACAAGCTCGTATTAGTTGATATTGGCGCGCCATTCTGCTCCATATGCAAAGCTATTGATAATACCTTGTTTGCAGCGCCAGAAATAAGCACCTTATTACAGCAAAAATATATTGCAGTAAAAATAGACGGTTCCGATTCTAGTTCACCCTGCAATGGCCACGTTGCCGGTAAATTTAGTGCCCGCGGATTTCCTACTATTTTAGTGATATCACCGAACAACGAACAAGTCCTAATGCGCTGGGGCGGCGAATTATATGGTGTCAAAATTGCTGATTTTGTTGCTGCATTAGAACAGACAGCTTCACAAGTACGATAAAGATTTATTAACTATTTTCATCAAATAAAAAAGTCCTTCCTAAAAATGAGAAGGGCTTTTTTATTTACAAGATATGATGACTATCAGTTTTAAAAACCTTTGAACATACGTTTTTTCTCTTTGTGGCCGTTATCTATCTTGCGCTTTTCTGCTTCAAGTAATTTGTACATGGTGTCAGTTACATCATTAAGAGCGACAAAAAAGGTAGGCGCTTCTTCTTTGCAAAAAAGATCATAATGTGGTGATTTCACTAAAAGCTCAACTTCGTGATGTGCATGAGGCGTGCCTGGCGTGATAGTAAGATTCACATATACCGGCGTACGTTCATTTTCTAGAAATTTTAATATTTTTGCCATATCACGCTTAATAGCAGCTTCAATCTCAGGTGAACTTTGCATATGACGATAAATTACTTTAAAGTCCATTGTTACTCCTTTACTATATTTTTCTCAAGTATAGGCAAGAATAACTATAGAAATAAACAGATCACAGATAAGTAAATTATTTAGTTCTTTTACGCAACACAAATTTTACCGGCACACCTTGTAAATCATAGGTGGCACGCATCAGATTTTCAAAGAAGGTAAGCTGCGATGGACCAAACCATTCCGGCGTATTTACCGTCATAGCTATAGTAATTGGCGCGGTGCTCATTTGTTGAACACGATATAATTCTAATGGCAGTGTTTTATGGTACAACGGCTTTTTTTGCAATTCTGATTTAAAGAGAACGGTAAGTTCTTCAGGAGAAAATTCTTGCGAATAACGTTCCCATACTTTTTTAACGAGTGGAAACACTTTGCCAATATTTTTTTCAGTTTTGCAAGAGATAGATAACTGCTCAACTTTTTTGATCAAGAACTGGTACTGTTCCATCTCAGAAGCAAGTGTTTCTTTTGCATAATCTTCAACCAAATCTTGTTTATTAAAGAGAATGATTAAAGCTTTATAATGTTCTTGAAATGCATAGAATGCTAATTTTAATTCCTGATCCGCTAATTGCCCTGCACTTGCATCAACTAATAAGAGAATAATATCTGCCTTATCAAGTGCTCGCAAAGAGCTCTTAACCATTAATGTTTCGATCTGCTCTTTGACCGAGCGTTGACGGCGCAATCCCGGTGTGTCTGTCAGTTGTAAATCTTCTTGATAAAAAGTAACTTTTTCTGAAATTGCTTCACGCGTTGTTCCTGCAATATCGGATACGATAGAACGTTCTTGCTTTAAGAGCAAATTCATTAATGACGATTTACCTACGTTTGGCTTACCCAACAATACCACGCGATAGAGCGGTTTCTCTTCTTCTACAGCTGCTGTTTTTCCTATAGAACCAATAATATCGCCAAATAATTCAGAGATACCGGTGCCATGCTGGGCAGAAACACCGACGACCATGGTGTGTCCGAGCTTATCAAATTCGTAACGTTGCTCCTGACCAATCGCAGTATCAATCTTGTTCACCACGAGAATCACGGTCTTGCCAAGTTTGTGTAATAGCTTTGATATCTCACGATCTTCTGGAACTAATCCGCTTTTGCCATCACAAACAAAGAGAACAACGTCTGATTTTTCAAGCTGATCAAGCGCGCGCGCACGTACTTCCTGCAAAATAGGGTCGGTAGTTTTACGTAAACTCACTCCACCGGTGTCAATCAATTCAAATGAGCGATCATTCCAAAAAATGGTGTCTTTAATAAAATCACGGGTTACCCCTTCATAATCGAGGGTAATACTTTTTACGTTATTGGAAAGACGGTTAAATAATGTTGATTTACCGACGTTCATTCTTCCAACAAGCACAACGCGAGGCAAATTACTCATGCTTTGATTCCTTAAGTTCTGTTACTATACCTGAAAAATGGCGCAAAAGAAGATGAGTTTGTGGCCATTGTTCTTTACTTGATGTATCTATGGCAACACCACGTTTTGCTGCTCTTTTTGGCGTATTTGAAAAAAATTGTTTTTTGTATTGATCTGCCTTCATTGGGGCTGTTGCACGAGGCATAGGCTGTTTTGTTTGCATTTGTTTAACAGATTCGCTCTCTATCTTTGGTGCTACTATGTCCGCTGCTACTACCTCTTGCTGAACAAACAATGGTTTAATATCTACTATGGCTGGCAATGCGGCTTGTAAAATAGGAAGCCATATATTTTTAGTGTCGCTCAACCAATCTTTAAAGAATAATAATTTTGCAGGAAAATTAACCAATAATTGCTGCTGCTCACTGCCCACTGGCACACCCTGACTAAAAATCGATTTTATTAATGGGTCGTGTAAATCTGCTAGACGATCGACAAATGTCGGCCAGCCTTTTTCATAACTATGCGTATCACTGATATCTGATTCTTCTTCTTCAGGAAGATCTTCGACATCATCAGCAACATCCGGTGATGCATGTATAATGGTTTCTTCTACTCCGGACGCTACCTGCACCAATGGAGATGAATCTGAAGAATTGCGTGAACGATTTTTGGAACAGATTTGTAGCAATACCATTTCTAATAATGCATGCTGTGATGTTGTCTTAGAAAAAACAAATTCGTTTTGGTATAAATGTTCTAAAAATTGCTGTACTTGCATTAATGAGCATTCTTTGGTCAGCGTTGCAAATAACGTACCAGGAACAACGATTTGTCCTTTGTTCACTCCATGCTTGCTCCAAAGGAGTGCACGCGCCAAACGCACTAATGATTTCCAAATATAGGCAGCATCAAAAGAGTTCAGTCCAACTGACGCGCAGAAAGTAAGAACTGCTTTTTGATCACCACGGAACACCAACTGCATCAATTCCAAAAGACGATTGTCGTCTATATGTCCCAGTACTTGACGCACGGCCACTGATGAGATAACAGCGCTAGAAAAACGCACTTGTTCCAAAATATTAATTGCATCACGCACCGATCCACTTGCCTCATGAATAATCAAAGACAATGCATCACGCTCATATTTAATATTTTCCTGCGCACAAATATGTGCCAAATGCTCTATGAGGCGTTCTTGATCAAGTGATTTAAAGAATAACTGGAAGCAGCGAGAGCGTACTGTTTCAATAATTTTTTGTGCATCGGTAGTTGCTAAAATGAATACCACAGCTACCGGTGGCTCTTCGAGCATCTTTAAAAAAGCGTTAAATGCTGCTTTGCTAAGCATATGTGCTTCATCTATTAAATAAATTTTTTTACGGCCCAAGATTGGTAATAAGCTTGCTGCATCAACAATTTGGCGCACATTATCAACACCGGTATGAGAAGCAGCATCAATTTCTATAAAATCAGGATGTTGTGCCGTAGCCATTGCTACACATGATGTGCACGTTGAACATGGTAATATTGATTGCTTTGGATTTTTTTGGAACGCCGGCAGTTGCTCACAATTAATTGCTGCTGCAAAAATACGTGCCGTTGATGTTTTGCCACAACCACGTTGTCCGGAAAAAAGATATACCGGAAAAAACTGGTTGAGGTATAACGTGTTTTTTAAAATACGAATAGATAGGTCTTGACCAACAATCTGATCAAAATTCTTGGATCTCCATTTACGCGCAAGATTTAATTGTGTGGTATTCATGAGAGAACAATCAATTTTTGTTATGTTAAACATATTCCTCCTTCGCCTACCCACGCCTTTTCGCCTTCGTTAAAACTTCGGCGTAACAGGCCGGCAGTGCCGCCATAGCCCTACGGGCGACGGCGCATTGGCAGGCTCCGGCTGACAGGTCGCCTCTTTCGGAGGAAAAGGTATCAAATGTTCTGTTGCGCGGCATCCCTACCCCTAATACAGAACAATATATTTTTTTCAAAACTATGCGCCTTCGCTCTTTACAAAGCTATGGCGGCACAAGCTCTTCTTTATTATAAAAAAGGGAAGTAAATACAAGAACAAATCACTTTTGCTGCTTCCTTTCGGACCTGACAAATTGAGCAACCATTCCTTATTCACTTCCCCAATTTTCATGCCTGCCTACGCTCTTACGAGCTATGTCAGGCGACAAAAACTTTTTAACTCAGTCTTCGCCTTTTTACTTATTATGTCAATCCTATAGTCCGTCTTCGCCTACGGCTTCGGTCGGACAGTCTCCGCTTTGCAATATTACATTTTTCTGCTGCGGCGCCAGCCAGACGAAGCTCGCCGAGCACGGTAGCGGCCCGGATGAGCGGAGACTGGCGGAGAGAGAGGGATTCGAACCCTCGATGCCCTTTTCAGAGCATACATGATTTCCAATCATGCTCTTTCGACCACTCAGACACCTCTCCTTTTTAAAGGATCTTACATTTATCAGCGTAAGACCCTTTATTGTTGTTTACTTCTCGTCGCGAGATGGTCCGGCAGGTCGTCTTGTCGCAGGACGGCGCGGTCTTGAAGAAGGCTTACCACTGCTGCTGCTATTGCTGCTGCGACGCACTCCTTCTTCGTCTTCTTCGAGAGTTAAACGAATTTCTGGAGTGGTTTCGCCACCGTCAGCCATCTCAACGTGTTGAACTTGTACCTTAGCTTCTTTAGCCGCTTCTACACCTTTAGCAACTGCATCAGCCAAGTAGTCCACAATAACTCTAATAGCACGAGGAGCATCATCGTTGCCCGGGATTACATAATCAACCATTGAAGGATCGTTATTAGTATCCACAAGTGCAACAACAGGAACACCCATGCGAGCTGCTTCGCGTAATGCTGAAGCTTCTTTACGAACGTCAATCAATACCAATGCGCCAACCGGCCATAATAATGAGGTGATGCCACCAACGTTCTTTTCTAGACGCTCAGTATCCTTTTGCAACGCGTTTAATTCTTTTTTCGTGTAGTGAGGGAATTTTTCTGAACGACCCAATACGTCTTTGTAGTGCAATAATTTTGTTACTGCTTTTTTAATTTGTGAATGGTTTGTCAATGTACCACCGATAAAACGATGAGTAACATAAGGCATATTAAGGCGAGAGGTTGCATCTAAAATTGCACCTTGTGCCGCTTTCTTGGTACCGACCCACAAAATGGTCTTGCCTTGAGCAGCAATGCCTTCTAAGAATTTTGCAGCTTTTTCTAATTGAGTTGCGGTCTTTGAAACGTCAACCAAGTGAACGCCGTTTTTAAAGCCCCAAATATAGGGGGCCATCTTTGGCGACCAACGTGACTTTTGGTGACCGAAATGAACACCGGCCTTAACCAGTTCTCTGTAATCTATCATAGTAATCCTTTATGGGTTATGATCTATTGCCTTCTGGGTCCGGCTACTATGCCGGGAACCACCCTACTAGAGAAGACAAGTAATTATATTCAATAAAAAATTGTAACAAAATAGGCTTAAATTGCAATTAATTTCACGCCTCGGCTTCAGATTGCTCCGCCCCTATTACCTCATTATGTGCCACCGCTTTTTCAAAACGCTTGCCTAACAGGTAGGCAACTGCAACCCATAGCCCTATAATAACGGTGAAAAAGACCGATTGTACCGCACCAAATGCCGCGATACTCAAACTTGTCGTCACGCCATTAAAGGCCGAACCTATAGATTTAGCAATTTTGCTGCCAAAAGCATCTATCCACGATTTGGATTTAAACTGCACATCTTTTACCGTTAATACGTAGAGGCTTTCGCGTACCGGGTAGCTGAAGGCATAGTGAATAGAACGCAATATAACAAAGAAGGCTAAGAAGGCAAATTGTGTACCGCTCAGTTTAAAGTAGATAAAGAGAAGCGCAGTTGAAATGGGCACCAGCAACAAGCATGCTTTTTCTCCTAACTTTTCTAATAGCTTGCGGGTACCAAACAATGAAATAAAGAAACCAATAAAGTGCATAATAAAAATGATTTTAAAGAAGAAGCCACTTAAATCTGAAAGATTTTTTGCGCCTTCTTTGGCAATACATATCTTTTGATACGCAAGCACTGTTTGTATCACTTCAAAGAACAGGACCACGCAAAATATTCCGAACACATAGGGATATTTTAAAATAAGACGCAATCCGGAAATAATACCGGTATTACTTTTGCCTTTTTTGTGCTTTTTATGCTCAAGACGATATGCTGCTTCATAACCATGCAAATGTTGTCTGGATACCGAACGAGCCAACATATACACTGCCACCGGCACCATCATGAGCAATACTGATGCCAAGGCAAGCAATACCTGCAAACGGCCTATATGTGACACCATCGTGGTATCAGTAACACTTAAGAGTGCCCAAGCAAAACCTGCGGTGAGCATACCACCAACCTTGGACCAGGTAACCATAGGGGCATAATTTTTCTTTGCACTCGCCGGCGTATTAATCGAGTTAACAAATGACCAGAACACGCTCACTACAAAAGGAGAAAAACTTTCTGAAAAGAAATAGAAGAGCCATCCAAATAAGCGGTACGGATTGGAATCAGTGTTAGGCAATCCCACACTCTCGTGCCCCATGAGATAGACAAAAAGAAGGCCAATGGCCCCGTATACAAAGCTATAGAGTGCCAACAATTGATAACGACGTAATGCATCAACAAATTTCGAATAAAGCATTACTAAAGGAATAAGTGCAAATATAGTAATTATTTTTGCTAACCAGAAATATTCCTTACCCACGACTTCGGTAAATACAATATCTTTGAGCTCTTTGGATAACGTGTATGACCCAATAATAAGGAAAAAAGAAAAACTGGTATAAAATAATTTTAAAAATTCATCTTTGTCAGACGGGAAGAACGAGGCTACAAATAATTTTATACTATGCCAATATCCGGTCATCCCACTATTCACTATGCTTTCCCTAGTATCCACTGTCGTTACCTCTTTGCTATAAAAACAGAATGATTTTTATTACTTGCTGCTACACATATATTTTGCCTTTACTACTTGCCCCATTTCAAATTTTCACTTCAACACACCACTTCTTTTTTATCGACTGCCTTATTATAGCGACGCCCTAAATAAAGCGCCACACAGAACCATACTACTAACAATGCACCGGAAAAACCTGCGCTCATACTTCTGTACAGCACCATTGCCGAGTTCGCGCCAAACATATGGGTTAATGGACTTTTTATCGCATTAAACAATGATCCAAATGCCTTGGCCCCACGAGAGCCAAAGGTATCTATCCAGGTTTGTGACTGATATTTTACCGCTACTGTTGTTGGCACATACAACTGCTTGATTGATGGAGAATTAATAGCATAATTGAGCCCCTTGGCACCCACCATTATCCAGAAGAAAACATGCTCTACCGGGTACAGAGTAAAGGCAAAGACCGCTATACCTATAATAATAGGCATAACTAAGAGAGAAACACGCAGGCCAAGACGACGCTGAATATTGCTTACCCCAAACAGAAGACACAAAGCAGAAATTAGATTTACCCACAAGGCATAACTGCCCAAATATAAGGTGCAAGCAGACTCTCCACTGGTAACCTCTCCCACCTTATTTTTAAAATTAAAATCTATTAAAGCCATAATAGCCTCATAGACAGCAACCACTAAGAAGATACCCATCAAATAGGGTTGCGAAATAAGGAGTTTAAAGCCGGACCAAAAGCCAATTTTTTTATGATGAATTTTATCATCTATGGCAATATGGTGCGCCGGTCGATAACCAACGAGTTGTTCTTTGGGAATTACGAGCGTAAAAATTTTAACCAATAAAAGCACTGTTGATAGAACAAGCGCTGCGGCAATAACTACATAGGCACTCGAACCAAACCAGCGCGCTGAGGCTAATGGCGTCAACAAGAGCGGCCCGAGACAACTTAATGATTGTGCAATCATAACCACCAAGGGAAAACCACGACGAGCAGCATTAGGATCGGTAATATCGGTAGCAAATGCCCAGAAAAGTGCCGGCACCAAAGAACCATAACTTTCTACAAAAACGTACCATGCCCAACCCAAGATACGACCGGTATCAATCTGTGTATTACTAAGGCCAAAATCAGGATGTAAAAAAAGAATGCCAAAAACAAGAGCCACGATACTGTATAGCGCAGTGAGTGCATAGAGCATGCGATGGCGCGGCAAGAATTCAATCATTTTGCTGTATACCAGAACCACGGGAAGCAGAATAATTAAGGAAGCTGTTTTAGCATAATAAAGGTGCGATTTACCCACCATGCACATAAAGGCAGAGTCCTTTACTACGCGCAAGGTCCAATACACTCCTATGATAATGCCATATACAACGCCAAGCAATGAGTACTTTTTAAGTTCGGCTTTATTAAAATCACCAAACCAGATTGCGGCAAACCGCTTAATTCCTAAAATAGGATCCATCTATGTTACCCTTGCTCGCTGGATGTGAAGAAAATTGGTAATAAAAAACAGTATTATTATACCGAATTTTAACAAAAGATTACTCATTTGTAAAAACAAATAACGCAAAAAGTGGCCTATTTTTAGCATATTTGGCAAATTATGATTTATCGCATAAACTTAGAATGAATTTATACAAAAAGTCCCCTTGATAAAGGGATTTTAAAAATGTGCCCATACCGAATAACGATATGGTCCTTATTTATAAAAGGTGGTTATCATGATAAACGAAAAAGAATATACCAAAACAAGCGAGCAAGAAACTCCTATGACAGAAGGGCAACAAAATATTTTACCTTTATTGCCTCTTAAAAATGTAGTTATTTTACCCAAAAGCATCATTCCTATTATTGTAGGCAGAGCTTCCTCTATACAGGCGGTTGAATATGCCTTAAAAAAGGATAAAGCTCTCTTTATTACTACGCAAAAGGATTCTGCCGTAGAGGTCCCTACTGCTGCCGATGTCTTTACCCATGGAACACGCTCAACCATTTTACAGGTTATGAGAATGCCAAATGGCGCCCTTAAGATCCTTGCCGAAGGTCTTGTGAGATCTCGCATGATCAGCGCTACCGAGCAGCCTGAAGGGTTTCTTTCTGCAGAATGCGAAGACCTACCAACTACCGGTCTGAAGCAGACCGTTGAATTGGAAGCTATCTGGCGCCAATTAAAAGATTTATATACTGCCTATTCAGAGCTTAATGAAAAAGCACCGGCAGATTTGGCTGTTACTGCTCGTAATGCCGAAGATATGGATTATATCACTGATACTATTGCGGTTCATATCAACCTTACCTTTGATGAACGCCAGATGATATTAGAAATAGTTAATCTTAAAGAGCGCATGCTCAAACTATGCTATTTCTTGAAAAAAGAGATTGATATTCTACAGACAGAGCAGCGTATTAAGGGACGCATTCAAACTCAGGTTGAACAATCACAACGTGAATATTATTTGACCGAGCAAATGAAGGCAATCCAAAAAGAATTAGGTCGCGAAGATCAAAGTAGTGAAATTGCACAAATTCGCTCAAAAATAAAAACATTATCATTACCGGCAGATGCACAAGAGAAAGTAGAAAAAGAGCTACGCAAATTAGAACAGATGCCGCCACTTTCTTCTGAAGCGGTAGTAAGCCGTAACTACATTGATTGGATAGTATCTCTCCCGTGGAGCAAAGCAAGTAAAGATACTATTAGCTTGGTGCAAGCAGAAAAAATACTTAACAAGCAGCATGCCGGCCTTGCTAAGGCAAAAGAACGAATTATCGAATTTTTAGCAGCTAAAAAATTCTCTAAGCAACTGGAGCGTTCACCTATTATTTGTCTTGTGGGACCTCCGGGCGTGGGTAAAACTTCTCTTGCTCATTCAATAGCAGAAGCTTTGGGTAGAGAATTTGTACGTATTTCACTCGGTGGCGTAAAAGACGAAGCTGAAATTCGTGGCCATCGTCGTACCTATATTGGCTCATTGCCCGGCAAAATCATTCAAGCAATGAAAAAGGCAAAATATACCAATCCGGTAATCTTGCTTGACGAAATTGATAAGATGAGCCGTGATGCGCATGGCGATCCTGCAGCAGCATTGCTCGAAGTGTTAGATCCGGAGCAAAACAAAACCTTTGTAGATCACTTCTTGGATACTGAATATGATTTATCAAAAGTGATGTTTATTACGACGGCAAATATGTTGGAAGGGATTCCTTATCCGTTATTTGACCGCATGGAAATTATTTCATTATCCGGCTATACCGAGGACGAAAAGCTTTCCATCGCGCGCAAATTCCTTATCACTAAGCTGCTCAAAGAATATAACCTCACCATAAAATCATTTAAAATTGATGATGCAATGCTTCGTCTGGTAATAACACAATACACCAAAGAAGCCGGTGTCCGTCAGCTTGAGAGAACTATTGCAAAATTAATGCGTAAAACCATACAAGTTCTATTAAAAGATAAGAATACCCATTCTGTTACTATTACCAATGAATTAATAAAAGAATGGCTCGGTTATCCTAAGTTCAAGAAAACCTCATTGAACGAACGTACACGCATTGGCCTTGCGACAGGTCTTGCGTGGACAGAAGTTGGTGGAGATGTCTTGGAAATTGAAACAACCGTAATTCCAGGCAAAGGTGGATTGACACTCACGGGACAATTGGGTGAAGTAATGCAAGAATCTGCTCAGGCGGCGTTGAGTTATATCCGCTCGCGAGCAGGAGAACTTGGATTAAAACAATCATTTTATACTACAAAAGACATTCATGTTCACATTCCCGAAGGCGCAACACCTAAAGATGGCCCGTCTGCCGGTATTACTATGTGCGTCGCATTGATCTCAGCATTAACCAATAAACCATTGCGATCACACCTGGCAATGACGGGTGAAATCACCTTGCAAGGACGTGTATTGGCTATTGGGGGATTAAAGGAAAAACTTCTTGCTGCGAGACAGCATGATGTTACCACGGTAATCATTCCAAAAGAAAATAGTGACGACCTTCAGGATATAAGTAAAGAAATAGACTTAAAAGGCTTAAAAATTGTTATGGTAAGCACCATGGATGAAGTACTGCCTGCCGCATTTGAAGATGCTACTTTTAAGAAAATATCTCAAAAAGTAGAAACAAAAAAAACAAAGAAGCCGAATGATAAGAAAAAAAAGAATTAACGTAATGTATTTTTAACAAAACTCTATCAGGAGATCTTATGAACATTAAACATCTTGCTATTACACTACTTTGTGTTGCAAGCCTTCTTTCTTTACCTGCATGTGGCGGCAAAAAGCAAAAACAAGCAACCGATAATGACACTGAATTAGTTGCTACAAAGCATGAAAATAACAATGATGCTGATATGCTCGTTGCAGAAAATGACTCATTTAATACGGACGATGCAGAAATCACCATCGTTCTAGAAGAAGAAAAGCATTCTTCTACCCTTAAATTCTAAAATTCGACAAATCAAAGAGCTTAAAAAGGCTAAGGATTTCTTTTATGGAGAAATCCTTAGCCTTTTTAAGCTCTTTGATTCTACTTCCCACAACCCCATTTCTATCATTGCCCATATTACTTCAATATAAGGATTCCCCCTTATTTATTAGGTTTTTCCCACAATATAACATCACAATTTGAAATTATTTATAGAAAACATTGAACTTAGATATCACAATATATTATCATGAGATTAGTAGAAGTTGTAATGTGAATGTATCATACTAACATTTTAAAAGGAGAAGCTATGAATAAGCTTTATCTAGCTCTAGTCTGCTTAACAGTTACAGCATTTGCTGTTTCTACTTCAGTAGACGCAAATTATCGCCGTGGCCGTCGTAACTGTGCGAACGGTATGTGCGAACGTAAAGAAAAATCATGTAAAACCTGCCCGGTTAAACGTGAGAGATCATGCAAGAAAGAATGTGCAGTATGCCCATCTTGCCCAGTTAATATCAGAGTACACAGAGAGAAACCTCAAAGCGACTGTATAGTTGAAAAATACTGTAAGTTAGTATCTCCTGAGCGTACCATTACCATTCCAGCTAAATATGAAGAAGTTGAATGTGTAACACAGATCAAAAAAGAATGTTGCGTGAAAGAGGGCGTTCCTTGTTCTCCAGAAGCAGCATCTAACATGACCGACATTTCAAATGCTCCAGGTCACGTTCAAAAAGCTATGGAAACCAACGTTAACGTTAAGTAAACGTTGTCTTTAGTTTAGAACTAGAAAAGGGCAGTAGAAATACTGCCCTTTTTTCATGTAATAATCTTTAGAAATTCTTGCAATGTCTGTTCTTGGCTTAAGTTTGTATTATCAATAATATGTGCATCTTTGGGTATAGCAAGTGGCGCCACAGGACGCGCCCAATCGCGATCATCACGTGTTTTTACCGCATGTTCTGCTTGTTCTAACGTAACGATTATTCCTTTTTTCCCTTGGTCTACTTGCCAGCGTACAGCACGCACAGCGAGTGATGCAGTAAGAAAGAATTTATACTCCGCATTAGGGAAAACAATAGTCCCGGTATCACGACCATCAATCACCAAGTTTTTATCTTGGGCTAAAATACGCATGTACGCTTCTAAACCAAGACGCACATTAGGTGTACCGCCAATAAGTGATGCATAGAGGTCGACATCTTTTGTTTTCAAACAAGGAGTTATATCTTCTTCTTCATAAAAAATATGTGCCCCTGCCTGATCATACACATAATTGCACCGACTAGTGTAATAATTGATATCTTTATCATTAATTCTGCTTGCAAGGTCAGGTACTGTGTAGCCTGCCTGACTCACCAACAAATAGCCCAGTGCGCGATAAAATAGTCCTGAATCGAGATAATAAAAGTTCAACCTTTTTGCCAATGCATGTGCTATGGTTGATTTACCGCTCGCAGACGGCCCATCTATGGTAATTATCATTACGCGTACTCTCCTCTTGCTATATCAACGCCAACCAATTCTATATTAACCTTACCATTCCAATGATTTTCAGAAATCTGTGCAGCGACATGAAAAGTCTCTTGCTCTAAACTCAACAATGTTTCAAATAATGCCGGTCTATTAAAAAATATCAGTTGTTTTATAACACCATCAGCAAAAATGGCACATTTTACATGAACATCTTTTAAAAGTGTTGGCTTTTGTACCAATCGTACATTTCTTACAAAAAAAGTAGGCTGCACATTTTCATTGCCAAATGGCTCTAGCAAGGACATATCAGTTATAATTTTTTTATTTAAATCTTCTAATTTAATTTCTGCATCTACTCTAATTTTTTGTTGTAAATCAAATGGCGTAAGCTGTTCTGCAACTATTTTTTCCAAGCGCTCTTTGAGCAGTGGCAAATTTTCTGTTTTTAAAGCGAGCCCGGCTGCCAGCGAGTGCCCACCAAATTGCTCAAGCAGATCTTTGTTTGCAGCTAATGCATTAAACATATTAAATTCAGGAATAGAGCGGCATGACCCTTTTGCTATTCCCTTACTGGTGAGATGAAAAAGCAATGTCGGCTTGCCATAGGCGCCTACAATGCGAGAAGCAACCAATCCAATTACACCCGGCGGCCATGATTCACTCGCAACGATGATCACATTTTCTTTTGATAAATCAACACGCTTGCTTTCTATCTCTGCATCAATTTGAGCAATAATAGAACGCTCTATTTCTCGGCGCGCTTGATTTAATTCATAGAGTATTGCACCAACTTCTTTGACTTCCGCAACATCAGCACCAATGAGAAATTTAACTCCCTGGCGAGGGTCTTCTAGTCGACCCAATGCATTAATCTGTGGCGTTAAACAAAAGCCAATATCAGTTGCTGAAATTTTTGGTTTATCAAGCTTACCATTCTGTTTTAACACCTGGAGCGATATGCTCTCATGCGCATTTACATACGCAAGGCCATGGCGCACCCAAAATCTATTTTCACCCAAAAGTGGCACTACGTCAGCAATAGTACCAAGCAATAGCAGCTCATAAGCCTTAATTGGTAATTCTGCTATACCCAATTTTTCATACAACAGCGTCATAATTTTAAATGAAACACCAACACCTGCAAAGACTTTAAAAGGATACGTACATTCTGTTTGTTGCGGATCAACAACCGCATATGCTTCCGGCACCGCACCTTGCGGACGATGGTGATCAGTGATAATCAGATCAACACCCAGCTCTTTTGCTTTTAATGCCGGGGCAAAAGCGGTAATGCCATTATCTACCGTGATAATTAGCGTATAACCATTTTGCGCAGCACGCTCAACAATGCTTGTTGATATACCATAACCATCACGCACACGATGGGGAAGAAAAAAATTAACGTTGGCACCAACATGCAATAAGCAGATCATCATCAATGCTGATGATGTGATACCATCAACATCATAATCACCAAAAATTAAAATTTTTTCTTTGTTATTAATGGCTTGGATAATGCGATCAACTGTTCTGTCCGCATCTTTGAGCAATGATGCATGCGCAACATCTTTTTCAAATGAACTAAACAGGTACGAATCAATCGCTTCGATCGTGGTAAATCCACGACTTACTACTGTTTGCGCAATAGGGAAAGAGACATTGTAACGAGCTGCTACTTCTAAAATAGCAGACTGCTCAACATTCGGTAATTTCCAAATATATTTTTCACCTTGTATGGTATTCACGTGATGCTGCTCCGCAATGAGAAAAATATATTACTTCTTTTTGAGAGTCGGAAATAAAATCACATCTTTAATTGAAGTAGCATTAGTCAAAAGCATCGTCAAGCGATCAATCCCAATACCAACACCGACTGTGGGTGGTAATCCATATTCTAATGTTTCAATAAAGTCTGCATCGTAATAATGCGCTTCAGTATCACCGGCTTGTCGCGCTGTTACTTGATCTTTAAAACGCTCAGCTTGTTCAAATGGGTCATTCAACTCATTAAATGAATTGCTTAGTTCCATACCGGCGATGAAAAGTTCAAATCGTGCAGCAACATGTTGATCGTGTGCATCACGCTTTGCCAAGGGAGAAACTTCAACAGGGAATTGTGTAACAAATGTTGGTTGAATTAATTGATGCTCAACTAAATTTTCAAACAATGCATAAATTTTCTGTCCGACTGACACACCCTCTTTTTGCTCTAAAGAAATCTTTTTTGCTTTTAAAGTTGCATCAATATTTTCTTCAAGCAATTCGTGTGGCTGTATACCGGTAAATTCTATTACTGCTTCTTTGAGCGTAATGCGTTTGAATGGCTGTTCAAAATTGAGCATATGTTCGCCAAATGGTAACTGCAACGTGCCGCATGCCTTCATCGCAGCAGTGCGTAACATCTCTTCAGTAAAGTCCATCGCAAAGACATAATTTTCATGCGCAGTATAAAATTCTAACATGGTAAATTCGGGATTATGCCGCGTAGAAATTCCCTCATTTCTAAAATTACGATTGATTTCATACACACGCTCAATCCCACCAACAACTAAACGTTTTAAATAGAGTTCGGGTGCAATGCGCAAATAAAAATCAGAATCAAGCGCATTATGATGGGTAATAAAAGGTCTCGCAGCTGCTCCACCGGGTATCGGATGCAACATTGGTGTTTCAACTTCCATATAATCATGCGCATCTAAAAAGTTACGCAAGGTACGCACAATCATGGTACGACGACGAAAGCGCTCGCGACTATCAGGATTGGTAATTAAATCCAAATACCGCTGGCGATAGATAGTTTCGATATCAGAAAGACCATGAAATTTATCCGGCAGCGGGTGCAAACATTTACTGATAAGCTCATAACCCTCAGTCTTAATGGTTATCTCGCCCGTTTTAGTTTTGAATGCACGGCCGGATACCCAAACAAAATCACCATTATCAACAAATTGCTCAAACTGTTTGAATAATTGTTCACCGACTACGTCTTCGCGCAAATAGATTTGCAAACGGCCATGACGATCTTGAATATGAAAGAAGGCTGTTTTTCCATGCAAGCGCATAGTCATAATACGGCCGGCTACTTTATAGGTAGTCTCGTTGCCTTCTTCTTTAAATTCATCAATCACTTGTGTACTGGTCGCATTCACTTCTTTGTAAGAAGGCCATGGCTCAATACCGAGCTCTCGTAGTCGGGCAACTTTTTCTACACGTACTTCATATTCAGCTTCAGGAGTTTGCTCATGTGCTGCTAGAGGAGATTTGTTTTTCATCATAGTCATTTTTAAATAAGGGAGTTGGTAATCTTTTTATAGAATAAAAGTATATATCTTTTAAGGTAAAAAGCTAAAACTAACTTTTTGCAGCCCATCAGTTGCTCTGCTCATATATACCCAACTATACTACAAAAAAGTTACCATTATCGCTTTAGGAAATGATGAGGCGAGAAAAGGAGAGGGTCATGAAAAATAGATATGCTACAATCTTATTCTTTTGGGGAGTGGCGATCCACGCTGATACTATAAACCTTCACAACGAAACAAATCTCACCTTGTATGCAGCGCCCTATTATACCTATACCAGCGGCATGCAGCGCGTCTCAGAAGTCAAACCGCTTTATTCTAAAATGAGTGCTTCCTTTGAGCGCCCTCCTATGAAATGGGACCTTGGCGGCCGCGCACTTATCATATATCAAGAAAAAGAACCTCTTAAAGAGAAGGTGACTCCTGATATATTCAAACTGCTCAGCAAACAGGATATCAGCAACCCCTTATTCAGTAATTTTTATGTCGCATTGGTAAACAATAAGCTCTCATCTTTTAATCCTATCGAATGGCGCGTTATAGAACCGATACTACATAACGTTAAAAAAAATATTAAACTATTTCTTGTAGCCACTATCCACAGATTACGCATGTTATGGAGTAAGCCTCCCTACAATACACGAATGGCGTATGTTGAGATGCGTCCGTACTCAGTACTGTGCCAAGAAGAATATAAATATTTGAGTGCACGCCGCCCTAGAGTAAACAGCGCCCTAAAGAAACTAGGCATTACTGTTGCTCAAGGACAAGAACCAATAATAGCACTCTGTGCGAGCGGCGGCGGAATTCGATCCACTATAGCGTTTAATGGAGCCAAAATAGGCCTGGCAAAAGCAGGACTTCTTGACACTATATCCTATGAATCAACATTATCCGGTTCTACATGGGAAACTGCTCCATCGACACATTTTAATAATACACCCCCCCAGTATAAAGAATTTTTAAAAACACGTTTGCCTGGCGGGCTTATCAATACCCGTATTTCGTTGCTTGATCTGAGCAGCACCTTTTTTAAAAAATTAATTTTTGATAAACCACTTTCTATGATCGATCTGTACGGTGGTGCCCTAACTGCGCTATTTCTCGATAGAGATCAGAAAACACCTCCCCATGATATTACTCTTGTCATGCAAGCAGACGTGATTGCTAATGGCTCACGCCCCATGCCCATTTATAATGCTATCACTTCTCTGCAACCCTATGTGTGGACCTACTTTACGCCCTATGAAGTTGGCAGCCATGTGTTGAATGGCTTTATTCCACCCTGGGCATTGGGCAGAAAATTTAACAATAGCGCATCAATAAATTATGTACCCGGCGAATCACTTGGCTATCTCTTAGGCACGTTCGGTTATGCCATCGGCGTTAATTTAAAAGAAGTACTTACTCTCATGAGCAAAGATATAGAATCTGAACTTGTGCGCAAAGCATTGGAAAAAATAAGTCACGAGACATCAATCGGCACGGTACGTCTACTACCTGCCGAGATCAATAACTTTACCTTTGGAATGATTGACGCGCCGTATGGAAGAAAAGAGATACTCACCTTGCTGGATGCCGGTATCCATTATAATCTTCCAATGCCGCCATTATTAGAAAAATCACGCGAAGTTGATGTTATAATCGTGTGTGATAATTCTGCAGGAACCGTAGGTGAAGAGCTCCATAAAACGGAAGAATACTTCAGGGCAGAAAAAATGCCGTTCCCTTCTATAGATTATCGCAAGATCAATAATGTCGTGTCGGTATTTGAAGATCAGGACAGACATGAATCACCAATAATCATCTATGTGCCGCTTGTTAAAAATGCAAATTATTCAAAGACTTTTGACCCACACAATTGCCCAGATGACGCATGCAATACATTTAATTTTACTTATACATCAAAAATTATTGATCTATTAAGTGGATTAACGGAATTTACTATCGTTGAAAATAAAGATCGCATAGTAAATGCAATCAAAGATGCAATAAACAGGAAAGTCAAAAGAATTAACACCAATAACAACAGCGTGCCTTCACAACCTATTAATAGAAAAGCCTCGAACTAATTTTCGAGGCTTTTTTAATTTTTTTATAATGCTTGTTGCAGATTTTCTTCTACCTGTTCCCAATTCACTACCTGCCACCACGCAGTGATATAATCGGGCCGTCTGTTTTGATACGAAAGATAATAAGCATGCTCCCAGACATCAAGCCCCAGCAATGGTGTTAATCCTTGCATAATAGGGGAATCTTGATTGTGAGTAGAAATAATAGATATTTTTCTTTGATCGTTAATACAAAGCCATGCCCAACCACTGCCAAACACTTTTTTTGCTGTCGCGTTAAAATCATCTTGAAATTTTGCAAATGAGCCATAATTTTTCTTAATTGCTTCAGCAATTTTTCCTACTGGCTCACCATCGCCATTTTTTTTCATAATCTTCCAAAAGAAGGAATGATTCATGTGCCCACCGCCATTGTTGCGGACCGCTGTTTTAATTTCTTCCGGTAGATTATCAATTCCTGCTAATAACTCCGCAAGTTCTATTGTTTGAAGAGTAGGAAATCCCTCTAAGGCTTTATTAAGATTATCAACATATGCTTGATGATGCTTTGTATAATGTATTTCCATGGTGCGTGCGTCAATATAAGGTTCCAATGCACTATAATCATAGGGCAATACCGGCAATGTATATTTATATATCATCTGAAAACTCCCGACATTAAAAATAAATTATTGTTACTGTATATAATAAATGGTTTCTTCAGATCTCGCCACGTCTACGCCTAATCCAGGCCTCACATCTTGGGTAGGCTTCGCCGAACTTCGATCTGTTCTGTATATCACTTCATTGTATGTAGTATACTCTTTCATCAGATCTCGCCATTTGCAGTTGCTCGCGTGCCATTTTTTCTTTATAAAAATCATTGTCACGCCACTGCGTAATATCTACTTCAAGAGCGACAACTTCATCCTCCAATGTCACAATCTCGCGTTGCAATAAGCCGATCTCTTTGTTTAACTCATGCAATGCCTGTACACCATGCGATCCAAAGAAAAAGGTTGCTGAAAAAAAGAGTAGTTCTCCTGCGAATATCAGCTTTATTACCCAGCGCTTTGATTCATGCATACTAATGTCCCTTTGTTATAAAAAATTATTATCAATTTTACTAATATTGCTCAGAAAAGCTCAATATTTTACAAAGCAACAAGACTTTATCCTCAGTGCAAAACGAACCTTAGCTTTTGTATTCATAAGAATGATATAGTTTTAAAAATGAAAATTATTACCAGGGGAGCTCTGACATGGCAAGCATTACTAATAACATATTGCTGCTTTTACTAACACTAGCCACTTTTAACATGCCGATGTACGCAAAAGATACATCCTCCTACGCTTCTTCGGGCCTTCAAGCTCGACAAGCTACGGCGGACGGGGCACCTGAAAAAGAAGAGAATCCAAAAAGTTATGAAGAAAATATCTATGACGGGCTGCGTACCTTTGCTCAAATTATACATATAGTAGACCAACGTCATTACAAAGTACACGACGCAAAAGAATGTCTTGATAAGGCGATGGAAGCATTTGTTAATTGCCTTGATCCACACTCTGCATTTTTAAATCCTAAGCATTATAAGCAGATGCTGGAATCAACCAGTGGCGAATTTTTTGGGATAGGCGTTATTATTGATAATACACGTCTGCAAAAAGATAAATTTTTAATGATTATCGACACTATTCCTGATGGCCCTGCAGATAAAGCCGGCCTCAAGCCATTGGATAAAATTATAGAAATTAGTGGCGAAGCACTTGAAAACATGACAACTGATGAAGCAATGCGCAAAATCAAAGGCGAACGTAATACCAAAGTGAATTTGAAAATCACACGCGAAGGTCAGATAGACCCACTCTCTTTTGATATCACCCGTGATGCTATCAAAGAACAAAACTCACTCTGCTTTCATCTTGCCGAACATGATATTTATTACATCGCACTCACTATGTTTAGCGAAACAGCAATGAAGCATATTGAAGAGTTATTAAAAAAATCAAAAGAGAAAAAATACAAAGCACTCATCATCGATCTTCGTAACAACTCCGGTGGACTCCTTACTTCTGTAGTTGATATTGCCGGTCTCTTTTTAGATAAAGGCAGTCTCGTAGTAACTACCAAAAATAAAGAGGGCAAAGAGACACGCCGCTATAGCACGACACGCGCACCTATTGCTGCGCCGGTACCAATATTTATTTTGATTAACAACTATACTGCTTCTGCTGCAGAAATTTTGGCCGGCTGCTTAAAATTACACTCTCAGGCCATCACTAATAAGGGTGGCAAAAATCCTATGGTCTTTTTGGTAGGTACCAAAACATTTGGCAAGGGGTCTGTACAAGACGTAATTCCTATCGGCAACAACTGTGCGGTAAAAATTACTGAGTCACTCTACTTCTTACCCGGCGATGTTTCTATTCAAGCAGAAGGCATCACTCCTGATTTTGAAGTTGAAAAGAGCTTCCCACCAACAGAACAGATGCTCTGGATCAAAAAATTTTATGGCAGCGAAAGTACATTATCCAACTATATAAAAAATGGCAATGGCAAAGAAAAAGATAAAAAAGAAGAAAAGAAAGATGACAAACAACTCAGCTGGCTCGAACGCGCCAAAAAAGCACTTGAAAATGATAATCAACTCCGCGAGACCATTAATTTAATTAATATTCACAGTTTCGGTCAGGCTGCATTTCCTGATAAAGTTGCCACACGGCAAAAAGCAGTTGATTTTATGAATAACGTCGATGTAACCAATAAACCATTGAAGTTGCAAGAAGTGGTTCTTGATAAGAAATAGTTTTTTGCCCCTACGCGGAGCATGCGGCAGAAAAGTAATTTTTTTGCCCTTGCGCAGGGCAAGGCGCCAGAATGGGGTTTTGTGACCCCTTCTGGACTACGCACACTTAAGGCTTGCTGCCTTAAGAATCCGCTCTCACGTTTTTAAAGGAGCACACACATAATTTCTTCGAAATTACTTCGGTACTCCTAAAAACTACCGGAAATTAATTGTATTGATTGATAGATGACAGATATGGTTTGGGAGACAAAATTCAATCAAGATAAAATCTGATTAGCGTCATCGACGCCATTAAGAAATTTTTCTTAAAAGTTTCGTGTGGCTGAGTTGACGCGGTCAAAGGGAATTCTTAAAACCGTATGTTTTTAAGTGTCCGG
>JAKAUA010000039.1 GCA_021827875.1 bacterium
GGCGCTTGCCGGTTGGTATATTAAAACCAAAGCGACCATTGAGATCAACTTCTTTAAGCATGGGGCGGCGCTCTTCTTGATGAAAATCTTTAAAAAATTCTATTAAAGCAACTAAATCACCGGGACCCTGTCTATGCCAATTTTTCAATTGCAGGCCGCCGAGCTGCTCGGTAATGGCAAAAATATTATCAGTCAAAAGTTCTTTAACGGTGACATCTTCCGCCGTTTGGTCGGCTGTTTGATCTACCCAATTGACATTGGTTAGCTTTACACCATAGAAAGGGAGATAAGCGGCAAAACAAAAATTTTCGAAGAAAAAGTAACGACTGGTAAGAGCAAATGTCCAATCCATTTTTAAATCACCGGTAACTGAAAAATGACCGCGCGTACCATTATCGGTAGCATTAATTTCTGCATTGAGAACGCTAATGGGATTGTTAGCGGGAAACCCGTTAAGCATGGCTAATGCATTCTGCGTACAGTTAAAAATTTGCAAGACATTGGTTGGTTGGCTGAACATGTTATAACCGGTTGCATTTTTTACACCGAACTCGGCATAACCGTTAAGCTGCATACCCTGACACATTTTTTGATCAGGACGAAGAAGAGTATCATAGGGACGCAGCCAGTTCCATTGGCCAAGAGCATTAAGTGTATCGTTGTGTATTAAAAGAAGGGTTATGATAAAAAGTAACTGTTTTTTATATATCATCGACATGCTTCCTGTTAATTATTCATGAATGAGTAAGCCAAAGCTACCGCCAACAAACCATCGGCCGCTTGCGCTTTCGCGTACTAGTGTTTCAATTTCTCCCGTTTCGACAGGCAGCGTAATAAGATTATTCACGTGTCCACGCATAGTTCCGCCGGATACAATTCCCAGTTTATTTTTATCTGGAGAGGGAAAACTTAAAAGTAGCGCACCATCAGTGGCTATTTTTTTTCTAGAGCTACTCAATGTTACATGAGAACTGTTATTTTTTCCAGGAAAAATATCCAGAGCAGGTGTTACTGTTGCATCTGTTACTTGCGCCTCTCCTTGCGTGCTTTCAACTACTACACGATGTACACGTGCTCTGTTTTTGCCATATGCAGAATCAAGGACATAAAACATCCCACCCTGTCCACGCGATACATCTTGCGCTCTTCCACTGCTTGATTGAATATCAAAGTGCAACGTTGCTCCCATTTGTTCGCGCAGGGGGATGTATTGCCATTGTGCATCAAGTTCTGACTGAACAGATGCTATATCTTTACCATTGGCTATTCTCACCATTCCTGCGCTGGTAGCAAGTATTGCTAATTTTTCAGAAATGATCATATCAAAAAAACAACCCTGTCCTTTTAAAAGATCTTTCGAAGATGCAAGGACGGTAGATTGTAATCCATTTTTGAATGGAGCTGATGTAAGATTAATGCGCTCCAAGCCGTTTTTGGTCAACACATATGCATGTGAGCGATCTCCCATTATTTTGCATACAAAGCGACAGGAAGATACTTTTTTGAAAGACATAGGTTTTTTGATTGATGAAATAATACTGTTGCTAGCATCTCCTGTGCGAATAAAACCATTGCCGAGATCATCGGTTAATACCGCTACTCCTTTTGTGCCGCCCACCAAAAGCCATTCTTCCGTTTCGTTTTGTACTAATGCAACACTGGTCAATGGCGCGATGTCTTGTAATGCGCCACCGCTTATCACAAGAATTGATGTATCAGTTAATTCTTTATCAATGCTACCATTTGCACACTCTACTGCATTGGTAAATGAGTTGTCTTCAACTGGTATAATAGCGCCATTGTTTATGTATCCTGTTTTAACAATAGCTATTTTGTTATTGCCAAGAATTGCAAGGTGTGGCGCTTTTTCTGTTGCTCTATCTGCATGAAAGTTTACCATAGATCCAATCCCTTGAGTAAAATGATTTTTGATTGTTTTCTCAAGCTGTGACTGTATGTGTTCATCTTTAAGCCAGGATGTTTGTTTTACTGCGATAGTCTGCGTATCGTTATCTTTACAGTAAAAAATTATAGAGCCATCTTTTTCTTGTACTGTTGCCCCAAGTACTGCATCGGTAATACCTGCCACGCGTTGCCAAGCGGTCCAAGCAGTAATGGTTCCTGTAGCATCCATAAGTGCACGAGAGACAAATACGCCGGGCAAACATCCTTCGTCAGCTGATGAGACCATTGCATACACGAGATCATGGTGAGCAATAATACTGCTGATGGGACCTTCTTTAAGAGCACCACCGCCAACAACTGCTGCCGCATCATCTGCAAGAAATGCATCTTCCTGTGTGGTCGCATTTTGATCAAAGAATGTATAATGTGCAGTAGGGTGCTTAACAAAGGGGTTAGCTACTTTAATAGAGCTTTTCTTCTTTGCCATGTGACCATATGCTGCCTCCTGATCATCTTCCTTCTCTTTTTTTGCAAAAACAGGCAGAGCATATACTGTGTGCTTTGTTTGTTCCGGTGTTCCGGTGCCGCCGAGCACCAATAAATAAGGCAATTCTGCTGAATTGCGCATAGTGCATAGCTTGTGCAGAGTTATTTCTTTGTCAGCTCCCAAAGCGCCAAAAATAGTATTTTTATCTACTGATAAAGTAGTTGCAGGAGCAAAAGGTTCTATTTTCCATTCTCCTGAGTTCCACTTTATAACAACAAGTGCCTGGGCGCCTGCATCATCGTGATTTGCACTTTTAACATGTAGCGCTGCGTACAGGACATTGAGTTGTGTGTCCCAAACCATATCAATTGTATTATCAATGTAGGCAAGGTCATGATTAATTTTTACCGCATCAGATGAGAAATCTAAAGGTATTGCATGAGCCGCTATTTCAGTATCGGCGACGGGCTGCTCTTCATCAACAGTTTTTTTTACCTTCCATGTCCCGTTAGAGTCATGTGCAACGGAAGATTTTTTTTCTTCTGTTTTATTGTTTGATTGCTCACTATTTTTATCTGATTCTGCTACTTGATCAATTGATTCGTTAGATTTCAGGGTATCGATTTGTTTGAGTTCAAAAATGACTGATTTATTTTCTTGTTTTGTCTCTTTAATTTGAATGATAGCAATACCGCTTCCCTTATCGCCAAAATCAATGGCGTCTTTACCTTGTACCGCGGCAAAAATTAAATTTGCGGGCATAGCGGCTATACCAACTATTTTACTGCACTCTTCTCCCAGGCTATCCTTAATATTTTCTAGAGTTAAAACATTATAGTTTGCGGCGCTATGAGCATTGCGAGCAAAACAGAGGCGTGTTGGAGCATCTGCGGTGACCACGATAGGGTCTGACCCTAGTGGTTGTGTAGTTAATAATGCAATTTGTGTGTCATACAGCGGATTGTCGGAATCTTGTTGAGAATTGACCATGACCTTTTTTTCAGCAATGCCGCGGTACAGTTGGTTGGCGCTATCAAGCAAAATAAGAGAGCTTTCTTGCATGCCGTTGGCATTTGCACCCAAAATAATATTTTTGCCCGCTGCAGCCGGAGTAAAAAGAGTAATGGTGCTTAGATCGCATGGTTCATTAAAGAGAGCATTATGAAATCGCGTTGTTCCCTGAGTAACACAACAGTTTATGAAGAGAAAGAATGATAAAAATCGATATACGATGTTGCTTGCTGTCTTCATACGATGGTCCTTTGATAAGCAGATTTGTTATTACGCAAAACTTTTTGAATGTCAGTGTAAGTGATTTTGAAAAAACTGTCATCAATCGATTGGAACTGCAAAGGAACGTATTTCTTGTTTTTTGTTTGGTTTGATATTTTAAATTGTAAAAAAATATGATATAAAAATCTGTATAAGGTTCAATTTTTTTAATTTATATAGAGACATATACGCTCATGCACGCAAAAATTTTCTCCGCAACCACCATAGGAGTTGAAGCGCATTTAGTAGAAGTTGAAGTCGATATTTCGTTTGGCATGGTCAACTTTTATATCGTTGGCTTGCCTGATACAGCAATCAAAGAGAGCAGCAAGCGTATTCAAACCGCGCTCAAAAATAGCGGCATACGTTTGCCTGCAAAAAAAATTACCGTTAACTTAGCTCCTGCCGATTTAAAAAAAGTTGGCACCTTATTTGATTTGCCAATAGCCATTGGCATTCTTTTAGCGGCAGAAGAGCTGGAATTAGATGCTGATTTTGTCAAAGATACTTTGTTTTTGGGAGAGCTATCGCTCGATGGCTCTATTCGTCCTATTAAGGGAGCGCTAGCCATTGCTTATGACGCAAGACGCTTAAATAAAAAATGCATTGTGCTGCCTGAAGGCAATGCCTATGAAGCGTCTTTGATAAAAGATCTTGAAATTATTGGCGTCTCTCACATTACTCAACTTATCTCTTGGCTACGCAAAGAATCTGTTATTGCGCCTATGCAGAGCAATTTTAATCTGCTCATGACCGAGTCAGAAGATATGTCAGTGGACTTTGCGCAGGTAAAAGGACAATATCAAGCCAAACGCGCCTTGCAAATTGCTGCAGCAGGCAGACACAATATCTTATTTATTGGCTCGCCGGGCGCAGGTAAGACTATGCTCGCCAAACGTTTGCCAACCATTATGCCGACAATGGAATTTGATGAAGTGCTGGAAACTAGTAAAGTCTATTCCATCAGTGGAAAGTTGCAGAAAAAATCACTCGTAACACAACGCCCATTCCGCTCTCCACATCATACCATTTCACAAGCGGGGCTCGTTGGTGGCGGCACTTATCCACAGCCGGGTGAGATTAGCTTGGCGCACAATGGTATTTTGTTTTTAGATGAACTCACCGAATTCAAGCGCGATACGTTAGAAGTATTGCGTCAGCCGCTGGAAGGCAAAACAGTTTGCATTGCACGCGCAAATCAATCAGTTAATTTTCCGGCAAATTTTTTGCTTATTGCAGCCCTCAATCCGTGCCCGTGTGGCTACTGGGGGGACAAAAAACGCTCGTGCCAATGCTCGCGCCAACAGATTAGTCGCTACTTAGATAAATTGTCCGGTCCCTTGCTTGACCGTATAGATTTGCAGATTAACGTACAATCAATAGAATATGATGCGATTAAATCTCCAGAATTAAAGACAGAAAGTTCTCGTGATTTGATGATAAAAGTTGATAAGGCAATTGCCATGCAAAAAAAGCGCTGCGGTGATCGGCTTATTTGGAATGCCTACCTGTCGTCAGATTTTACAGAGAAATATTGCGTACTTACAACAGCAGCAGAAGAGATTACTCGCAAAGCATTTAATGTGCTTAATTTGAGTATGCGTGGTTATCACAAGATGCTCAAAGTTGCGCGTACTATCGCCGATTTAGAAAAATCAGAAATTATTGATGTAAAACATATTCAAGAAGCAATCATGTACCGCTCTCTTGACCAGACCCTGGACTTGAACAAAGCATGATTCTGGGTGTTGGTATTGATGCAGTCGAAATCGCTCGTTTTGCGCATTGGCATACAAAGTCAGACAAACAATTAAGAAGAATTTTTTCTGAGGAAGAGATAGTCTATTGCCGCTCTGTGCCGGCAAAAAGTGCCGAGCGTTTTGCTGCGCGCTTTGCTGCGCGAGAGGCGCTGCTAAAGGCGCTGAGTTCTATAAATACAAATCTTTCTTTGTTGCAGGTTAGCAGGGCGTGTAAGATTGTCGGCATGCCACCAAAAATACATATCGATCTGCAGGCGTTAAGCGTGGACCGAAAAGGATTGACAGTGCATGTATCTTTGAGCCATGCTCAAACAGACGCTTATGCGGTTGTAGTTGCTGAGCGTGCTTGATCGTATGATATAAAATTATTGGAGAAGTATATGAAGAGGAAAATTATTTTTGCTCTGTTTATTTTTATCAGCATTACTGCAATGGAAGAAAAGAGTTGCGAAATAACGTTTACTAATGATTTTGATAGGTCTGTAGTAATCAATGAAAACTCTATAACACCAAATCAAATACTCAAACTCGCTTTGCCTCATGGCAAGTCATTCGCTGTAAGGACAGCTTCTGGCTGTGCGCCGTACGTAGGCGGCGGACATTCTCTGCGCTCTTTGCCGGTGCCAATAATCAGAGATGATAATAAATTGGCCTCGTGTGCCGTCGCTCTTTCTTTTCTAATAAATGCAAAAGAAAACAGAACATATGAGGCACCTGATAATCCAAATATACTATTTTATTTTTCTCGGTGCGGTGCCCGATAAAATTTTGATTTTATACTACCGTTCAACATTTCTTATAAATGGAGGAATATATGAATACACAAATCTATTCGTTTAGCTATTTAGTTTTAGTTCTTTTTTGTAGTGGCATCAAGGCCATGGAAGAGCAGCTTTGTAGAGTGCGAATCACTAATACTTTGCCTTGGGCGATAATGATTAATAAAACAAAATTAAGGCCGGAGCAGCATCTTGTCGCGCTATTAAAAAATGGCGAATCTTTTAATGTATATATGCCCAATAGCAAAGGAAAATATGTTTTTCACGTCAATGTTGGGCTGAAGATAAAAAATGGAATTAAAGAACCCGGATGCAATACAGGAACATTATTGTTTTATGAGGCAGAACATAATGAGTGCGCACCTAACGCTGCAGGCGTGTCGCTTTGTTTCAAAAAAAAGTTTTATGATCCTAATAAGCAAAGCTAACCAAGACAATTCATTGATATGGGTGTTGAGGTTTTTCTATACTAACTATTGTATATTTTCAAAAAATGGACTCCGGGAGGTTATGTTATGAAGAATCTAATCCGTATATGTGTGTTGGCAACAGTGTTAGTGCCAATGTTTGTCGTCCCTCAGCAACCGAATAAGCCAACTCAAGTACAACAACAAACGGAAGAAAATGAAGAAACTCCATTACAAACAAGAGATTATGAAGAGTTTTTAGATAAAGATTGTTGCGACTGCGAATAACGCTATACGAAAAAAGCCTAATTTTTGTCCCTCAAAGCGGAAAATTTACTTTTCCGCCCTAAGATCATAGCTTTTTCTATTGCCCAATCAGAGAAAAGCCAGTATTCTAAACTATAAAATTCTCCTTTATTATTCCTAATTTTCGGAGCAATAGAAACTCTCATGAAATCATTGGAAATTCGCAAAAAATTTTTCGACTTCTTTATCAAACGCGGACATCAAAAAGTTGCTAGTTCGTCATTAATTCCGGCGCAAGATCCTACTCTGCTTTTTGCCAATGCGGGTATGAACCAATTCAAAGATCTTTTTTTAGGTAAAGAAAAGCGTAGTTATACCACTGCTGTCACCATACAAAAATGTGTACGTGCTGGGGGTAAGCATAATGACCTTGATAACGTTGGGTTTACCAAGCGTCACCTTACTTTTTTTGAGATGATGGGGAATTTCTCTTTTGGTGACTACTTTAAAAATGAGGCAATTACCTATGCCTGGGATTTTTTGACCAAAGAAATGGCACTGCCGATAGAAAAATTACATGCAACCGTCTACAAAACCGATGATGAAGCATACGATATCTGGCACAAAAAAATTGGTATTCCTGCCGAACGTATGCACCGCCTAGGAGAGCAAGACAACTTCTGGCAAATGGGCGATACCGGCCCGTGTGGACCATGTACCGAGATTCATATGGACCGTGGTGCCGAATTTGGCTGCAAAGATATAAAAGAGTGCGGCCCGGCCTGTGATTGTGACCGCTTCTTAGAGATTTGGAACCTTGTTTTTATGCAATATGACCGCCAACCGGACGGGACCGACAAGCCGTTAAAACAGACAGGCGTCGACACCGGTATGGGTCTTGAGCGACTGTGCTCAGTAGTGCAGGATAAAGATTCTGTCTTTGAGATTGATGTTTTTGCCGGCATTATGAAAAAAATAGAAGAAATTACCGGCCTTGAATATTACAAGCAAGATGCTAATACCAGAGCTGCCTTTAATGTATTGGCGGACCACGTACGCTCATCATCTTTGATTATTGCTGATGGCGGTGCACCTTCAAATGAAGGGCGTGGTTATGTATTGCGCAAAATCATTCGCCGTGCGGCATTGTTTGCTCAAAAATTAAATGCGCCGCAAACTATTTTCCCTGATTTGTCTCGCCAATTGGTACGTGATATGGGCGATATTTATCCTGAACTCAAAGCCAATGAAGAGACAATTTATACCATTTTGAGTAGCGAGATTAATAAATTCGCAACCAACTTGGTGCGTGGCCAAAATATTTTAAGCCGTTATTTTGAAGAAAACAAAGCAACCAAAGTAATCACCGGTGACCAAGCGTTTAAACTCTATGACACCTTTGGATTCCCGCTAGAATTGTTGCATGTGATTGCGCGCGAACATAGTTTTACGGTTGATACTCTTGGCTTTGATGCACTGATGCTCAAGCAGCAGGAACAATCAGGCAAGAAAACAGCTGATGAACTTGATCATGTTGGGCTTGATGATGCAACTGAAACAGAATTTACCGGTTATAAAGAGTTAGAAACATCGTCTGAAGTTGTTGCATTAATTGCCGATAACAAGCTTGTTGATTCTGTTGCCGCAGGACAAAAATGTTGGGTAGTGACCAAAAAATCCCCATTCTTTATTGTCGGTGGTGGTCAAGTACCCGATTCTGGCTGGCTCACTGTTGGTGGCATAAAAACACCACTTCTTTCTGTGCGCTATATCAACAATGCTATTGGTGCGCTTGTAGATGCGCCAAGTGCAATTAAGGTGGGGGATACCGTTACCGAGCAAGTAAACAAAGATTTACGTGTTAAAGCGATGAAGAACCACACTGCTACACACATGTTACAGTCGGCTCTTATCCAGCTTTTTGGTAAGCAAATTAAGCAATCAGGATCACTTGTTGCTCCTGATTATTTGCGCTTTGACTTTACCTATCACGAGAATTTAAGTCCTGAAGATATTGCACGCGTAGAAGATTTAGTGAATGAAAAAATCAGAGAAAATATTCTGCTCAACATACAATATATGGACCTAAAGCAGGCGCATGAGCATGGCGCGCTCGCATTTTTTGGTGATAAATATAATCCGGAAAAAGTACGCATGGTAGAAATTCCTGATTTTTCTGTTGAGCTGTGCGGAGGTACTCACGTGCGCGCAACCGGTGATATTGGTACTTTTAAAATTACCGAAGTCACAGCACTATCTGCAGGGCATCGCCGTATTGTTGCAGTAACCGGTGAAGCAGCAATTCATCTCTTCCAGGAGACATTTAATACTGCAAAAGCATTAAGCACTGAATTTAAAGTAAAGCGCGAAGAAGTGGTTGATGCAGTATTAAAACAAAAAGAGCAACTCAAGAATCTTAATACTCAAATCGCGCAGCTTAAAAAACAACTCATGCTGTCTGAAAGTGCCGATTTGCAAAATCGCATTGCTAAAGTTGGCTCAGCGCCATTCCTCTTTGTAAAACGTGACAATGCAACGCATGATGAACTCAAAGAAATAGTAAACATTCTGCAATCAAAACAACCGGGCTTCTATTTTGTGGTGAGTGTGAATGATGGACGTGCGTCTTTCTTGGCACACTTGTCAGCTGAATTTGCAAATGCTATTGATTTGAAAAAATTTGCCACATGGTTAAACGAGAAACATGGTATGCGGGGCGGAGGCAGCAAGAATCAACTGCAAGGCGGTGGCGCGAAATTAGACGCTGATTTGGAAGCTTCTATTAAAGAGTGGATAATTGCGCAAGGTTAGTTCTGTAAACAAATGTGCTTAGCGATGTTTTGCTATAGACTATGGTTGTCAGGGCAGAATTTATTTCAGGATAGACCTTATTTTCTATGTCAATTTTGTTCTTTGTCGTAAGCAATTAATATAAAAATTGGATTCTGAAACAAGTTCAGAATGACATGAGGAAGATTGATTTTTAAAACAATTTTTTAAATTCCCTCGAATAAAATCTTGAAGGGTTTTTGGGAAATTTCCATATTCCCCATTTGCCCCTGTCTTGTTTTTTATTTATTCAAGTTGAAAATTTTTATAAAGATGATACAATATTTGTTAGATATTTTTCTCATATAGAAAATGGAAGGTTTTATAATGAAGAAATTATTTTTTGCTATTGCATTGCTTGCTTTACCAATATTTGCAGATACAAATAATGAAAATCAGGCATCTTGCGGATGCGATATCCCGGCATTTACTGCAGATGTATTGACTGAAGAATGTCCGGCAACGCAAGTCGTTGAAGTTAAAAAAGAAGAGCCAAAAACATTTATTGGCAAAATGATGGCCAAAAAGAGCAGAATAGCTGATTTCTCTTTTAGCGCATTGGTTGGTGCAGCAAGTGCAGTAACTATGACCTATTGCTTTAAAGGTGTTGATACATTGACAGGCTTACAGGGCATAGGGAAATATGCTGCCATGATACCGGCAGGCTATGCAGGGATCATACTATCAGCATTTGGCTTTGAAAAACTTCATAATCGTTACTACTGGTTTAAAAAAGATCATAAAATAGCAAAACAAGACTCTTGTGGTTGTTGTGGTTCTTATAACCATTATAATGCAACAGGAGCTGGTGTTGGCTTTGTTAGCGCTGCCTTATTTATGATAGGCAAAGGCATTAAAGACACCTATTTTGCATAAATCAAATTAGAAAATTTTGAAAAGTAAAAAGGCTTCTACAAAGGAGCCTTTTTTGTTTGCTCTATTAAACAGTTGATAGTCTTTGCGCGAAGTCGCCAAATGAATGCTCGATAAATTGCTCACCAATAAATTTGTAGAGCTCTTTTTGCTTGATGTGATTCATGGCATGAGGATTATAAGTAAAGAGCGTGCATTTATTGTGTATCTCTTCTATTTCGTTGAGTGTTTTTGAAAAATCGATATCACTAATAACAATATCATTTTTGCTATGAATTAAGAGCATATCGGTAGATTTTAATTGATTGAGTAAGGTCCCGGTCGGTGTACATTTTTCAAACGAGATATCAACAAAATATTCTGCAAAAGCAGTGAATGCTGATTTTACCGGCCACCAGCTGGTGAAATCGCGTGCAATAGGCGCTTTTGTTGCGCTATCTGCGGCCAAAAGAGGCACTTGTGGTATAAAATTTTGAAAAGAAGAGAAAGGTGCATCAAGAATCAACTTGTCAAAGAGGGCTTTTTTGTTATTTTTTTGCCATTCTACTCCTGCTTGTGCAAAAAATGGTACTGAATAACAGCGTGCAACGCCGGCAACCTTTGTATATTTTTTCTTTTTCTTAAAATGGCCCACTGCGGCAATAATCGTTTGTGCTTCAGCATCACCAAAGGTAATAGCATCAAGATTTATACCCAATAGAGCCTGCCCAATGCGTCCTTTTGTAGACGTAGCCTCTCCCTGTTCCAGACCATGGCCGGGTAAATCAAAGAAGAGAAGGTCATAATTGGGGAAAAGCTTTATAAAGGGTGCCATATATTCATGACTATTCAAGAAACCACCAGCAACAACAGCCATATATTTGCTGTTGCGGTCAAAGAAGGTGCCATGAACCTTGCACCCATTTTCTTCCAGGCAGAAGGGTTCGCCATAATCTGCGCCATGTTTCTTCTTTTTGCGCAAAAAGGCGCGCATTTTGCGTGGGTTTTTGAGCATAGGGACATTAAAATAGGTCCCATTATACTTATTAAGATATTCATTAGATTCAATCATTTTTTTGAGAGTAGCATCAGAAAAGATAATCTGTTGCCCATTAATGTTTAATGTGGCTGGCCCTGTTTTGCCCAAAAGACGCTGTTTAATCTTAAGGCGTGGTGCTTCAGCCGTAATGGGTGCCAACAAGATAGCTATGACAGATAAAAATGTTCTAGTTCTTAATGATATCATAAGATAATAGATAATTTTCTTAATAAATTTTTTGGTTTTTTGTCCCTGGTTGAAATAATAGTAACAGAAAAATCAGTTTTTGATAAGGGGGGAAAAGCCTTGTTTTAGGGCTATTTAGCTCAGGACTGTAAGAGGTTATTGTAGTCAGATAGTATAGGTGGTTACCTTTTAAGTATAAAAAGCTTGTTTTTAGAAGGATGTAGTATGAAAAAGTTATTATTAGGGTGTCTATTTTTGTTCGGTATTTCAATGGCAGTTCCGCAAGATAAGGCCAAAGAAGCTATAGAAAAATATGACAAAGTGGTTGTTCTTTTTATGAAAAAGAACTGTCCCTATAGTCTCTACTTGCGAGATGTTATGGACAAAGTATTTCCTCACTATCGCAGCAATAATATCAATTACGTAGTGGTAGAGATATCCGACGACCCTGATTTCTACGAAAGAACCTACAATTTTGGCAGCGTACCGACAGCATTTTATTACAAAAATGGCCAATTACAAGCGCGTCATGACAGCGGTAATAAAAGAATGACCGCAGGCGAAATTCAAGGATACGTAAAGCGTGCATATGGAGTATAGTTTTTTAGTTCTCACATTGCTTTCGTACTTCTCTGCCATACGTCCATTTTTAGGCAATTAACGCGATTGCTTGCCATAAAAGATTTTGTGAGCTTTTTCCAGTTTTTCTTGAGATGCTCCATTTTTGCGCAAATCCTCAAGAAATATACGTTTTTGTTCATTGGAAATAGAATTGAGGTATCTTCTAAAATATGGTCTGTCTGGGTCTTCGATAATTGCCTCCAAAGTGCGTAATAACGAGGGATCTATATCCCTGGGTTCACGATAAATCCTTGTGTTAGGATTTCGTTGATCATGATTTTGATCTTGATCAACTTCTGCGGCATGTAATAAAGTTATTATCATTATTGCTGTGAAAGATAGGATTAGCCTTTTTTGTATAGACATAAAGTCTCTCCTTTTTAATTTAAATAGAAATTTTACTACTATAATTTTAACGCGTATACTTATCTAACTGCAATATTTCAAATAGATTTTTCCATGTGCTTGGATAGTAATCTTACAACAACAAAGACATAAAAAAGGGCCTCTTAGAAAAGAAGCCCCTCTAAAAACTGCATAATAAGCTTACTGTCAGTCCCAATCAAGAGACCCGGCAGTTTGGTACTCAGTAACCCGAGTTTCAAAGAAGTTTTTCTCTTTTGAAAGATCGGTTGCTTGCGACATCCAAGGGAATGGATTGGTGCGGCCATATACCTTTGGCAAATCAATACGCTCAAGCCTACGGTCGGCAATATATTCTACATAATCGCAGAATTGTTGCGCATTAATGCCAAGCATACCTTGTGGGCATGCATCGTGTGCGTACTGCTTTTCAAGAATTACTGCTTGCTTAATCAGCTCAACAATCTTTTCTTGAAAGTCAGCGGTCCAAATTTCCGGATTTTCTGCTTTGATGGTGTTGATCAAATCACAACCGAATGCCAAGTGAATACTTTCATCGCGCATAATGTATTCGAACTGTTCACCAATACCCACCATCTTGTTCTGTCTCTTAAGAGCCAGCATCATAGCAAAGCCGGCGTAGAAGAAGATGCCTTCCATGATTACATAATAACCAACAAGATCATGTAAGAATTGTTGTATATTCTTGGATCCGATGGTATTAAAGTCAGGATTTAACATTGATTTTGTTAGTTCCACAACAAAATCATCTTTTTCTTTGATTGATGGAATTGTTTCATACATAGTGTAAATTTCATCCGGATTTAATCCCAATGAATCACAGCAGTAGATGAAAGTATCAGTATGTACCGCTTCTTCATAAGACTGACGCAGTAGATATTGGCGACATTCCGGATTGGTCACATGTTTGTACACGGTGAGCACCAAGTTGTTTGCCGTTAATGATTCTGCGGTTGAAAAAAAGCCAAGATTCCAAAGAATCAAGCGACGTTCTGTGTCGGTAAGTACATCGTTTGACTTCCATTGTTCCACATCTTTTTGCATAGAAATTTCTTCAGGTGTCCAGTTGTTGGCAACGCCATCTTTGTAATGTTTGCGTGCCCACAAATAGCGCATCGGAAGAATTTTGTTTGGATCAACTGTCGAGTTGTTGATAACGCCTTGTTTTGCCATAGGAATATCCTTATCTATTTTTTATTGGCAGACTTCACAATTTGGATCCGATGACAACGAGCACGCAGCCGGTTGTACATCAGCTTCTGCTATTTGTTCAACTGTTTGCTCTACCACTGCTTGCTTGAGCTCGGTGTACTCACGTTTTTGAGTATAGCCATACTTTTTAGCGTCAAGCGTAGATTTTTCAATCTGTGTCGCGCCCAACGTACGTAAGTAGTAGAAGGTTTTTAATCCGGCTTTCCACCCACTAATGTAGATATCGCTTAATTTTTTACCGGAAACACCTTTCAGAAATACATTATGTGATTGGCTTTGATCAATCCATTTACCACGAGCAGCGGTAATTTTTACTAGCCATTCAGGATCGATTTCAAACGCTTCTTTGTATTTATCTTTTAATGTTTGCGGAATTGATGTAATCATACTTACATTGCCGTCAAAGTATTTTAATTGATCGAGCATATCTTGGTTCCAAAGATTTAATTTCTTTAAATCTTCTACCAAGTAGCGATTTACTACGGTAAATTCACCACTCATGTTCGCTTTTACGTACAAATTCTTGTAAATAGGCTCAATACATGGAATACAACCAACAATGTTAGAAATCGTTGCTGTAGGAGCAATTGCCATGGTGTTTGAGTTACGCATACCATATTGTTTTACATGATCACGTAATGATTGCCAATCAAGTTTACCACCGCGTTTTACTTCCACTGCAATGCCGCGTTCTTGCTCGAGCAAATCAAGAGTGTCATGCGGGAAGATATTGCGATCCCATTTAGAACCATGGTATGACGCATATGCACCACGCTCTTTTGCTAATTCAGAAGAAGCTGCTATTGCATGATATGAGATTGTTTCCATCAATTCATCAGCAAGTTCCAACACGCGCTCGCTGTCAAATGGCATATTCATGTTGTATAGCAAGTCTTGGAAGCCCATAAGGCCCATACCGATGGGACGGTGCTTTAAGTTTGCATGCTCAGCTTCTGTTGTTGGGTAGAAGTTGATGTCAATTACGTTATCAAGTGCGCGAATTGCTAAGGTGACGGTTTCTTTGAGAAGCGCTTGATCCAATGCTCCGTTGTGCACATGCTTGCTCAAGTTTACTGAGCCTAAATTACATACGGCAGTTTCTTCTGCAGATGTGTTCAAGGTGATTTCTGTACACAAGTTAGAGTTGTGAATTACGCCTGCATGATCTTGTGGTGAACGAATATTTGATGGATCTTTGAAAGTAATCCATGGATGGCCTGTTTCAAAAAGACGTGACAACATCTTTTTCCACAGAGTAGAAGCTTCAATCGTTTTATGTTTTTTGATTTTGCCTTGTGCAGCCATCTGTTCATATTCTTCATAACGTTTTTCAAATGCTTTGCCATAGATATGATGCAAATCAGGCACTTCTTCCGGAGAGAAGAGTGTCCATTTTTCATCTTTAATAATGCGCTTGATAAATAAATCAGGCATCCAGTTTGCCGTGTTTACATCATGGGTTCTGCGGCGTTCATCACCGGTATTACGACGCAAATCCAAGAAGTCTTCAACATCAAGATGCCAGGTCTCAAGATAGACAACGGCAGCCGAGCGACGCTTACCACTGCGATTAATGGCAGCAGTTACGTCGTTAGCAATTTTTAGATACGGAATAACGCCTTGGCTTTCTGTCTTAATACTCTTTACCATAGCGCCGGTTGCGCGTACGTTTGTCCAATCGTACGCAACACCGCCGGACCATTTTGATAATTGTGCATTGTCACCCAAGCATTTGAAGATATGTTTTAAATCATCTTCTACGGTACCTAGGAAGCATGAGCTCAACTGTGGTCGCATTAATCCGGAGTGCAATAATGTTGGTGTACTTGGTACATAGCGCATGGTAGACATTAAATTATAAAATTCAATTGCGCGCTCTGTTTTGTATTCTTCATTGTATGAGATGCCCATGGCAACACGCATCCAGAAGTGTTGAGGGAGCTCAAAGCGCTCTTGTTCTTCTGTTTTTGCAAAGTAGCGTTCATACAAGGTACGTAGGCCCATATACTCAAAAAGCTCGTCACGCTCAGGATTGAGAGAAGCGGCAATTTTTTGTAAATCAAAATTGAGCATGCGTGAATCAAAAATTTGTTCTGTCACTCCTTTTTGAATACCGCGCAAAAATGACGCACGATATTCTTGTGTTGCATCGCCATGGCCCATTGCTTGCGTAGTAACTTCTTTGAATAATTTTTTTTGCAGCAGTCGTGCTGCAACAGTGCTATATGCAGGATCACGCTCTATGAAGGCGGACGCAGCAAGAATAAGTGCATCTGCAATCTGCTCAGGGCTGATGTTGTCAAAAATATTTTTGAGCACTTCTTCTAATATTACGTTAATCTCTACTACTTTTTCATAACCACGTGAGGCCCAATAGAGCACATCTTGCAGTTTTGTAATTGATAACGCTTCTACAGAACCATCTTTGCACGCGACGGCAAATCCGGCTGCGGTAGTTTTTTTATCAACATCACCTTGTATGGGAGGATAGGGAGATAATTGCGTATATTTTTCAGTATTCATAGCATCCTTTCACTCAAGCATAATCATCATTCAACATTACTACTCGTAACTCACGCAAGTGAGTTTTTGTTATTGACAAAATGAGTTGCAACTCTAGGAGCCCTTTTTAAAATGCTCCTGACTAAAAATACGCCATGAAAGGCGTATAAAAATTTTTAAAATTCTTACAATGTGTAAAAAAACGATTAATCGATATACACCTAATGTAACGATTTAATACCTTAGAATCAAATAGTTTTTCTTCTTTTTTTTTCGAAAAAACATTGTTCAATTTTTGTTCGCAAAATTGCAACAAAAAATTCATTTAGAAAGAAAAATTCATTTTGATAACAAGCTGGTTTCAGCTCTCTTGCGATGTAAAAGTAGCAACTGTTTTCTTATTGACATTACAGTTATTGCTTATGGTATCTTTATGTGTAAAGTATAGCGTATTTATAGGATTTTTTATAAAGGAGCTTGTCGTGATGATTCGTTATAGCATGGGGATCGCGCTGATGGTACTTGTTGTTACGCATGCAAAAGTGCAACACGTTAACACAGTATCAGAATTTGACAATGTTCTTAAAAATAATTCTTTTGTGGTAGCAGAATTTTATCCTGAATGGGGATTAAACAAAACCATAGATCCAATATTTGAACAGATTTCAGATGAATACAAAAATATACCATTTTTGAAAGTAGACATAGAAAAATTAGAGACACTTGCTAATCGTTATAATGTAAATGAAATGCCTGCATTTCTTTATTTTAAAAATGGTAAAGAGGCGGCACGTCATACGGGCAGCCGTGTTACAACTGGAGAAGGTTTCTTAGTCATATATAGTATGAGTTTAGATAAGGGAATGCGACAATACATCGCCAAATATTTTGGCATCGGTAATGTCAATGAGCAGGTATCGACTTCTTCAGAAAAAGAAGAAAAAGATATATTAAGGCGTATCAAAAGTTTCTTTACATCACTTTTTAGTTAATAATTGTTTTTATAATTTTTATAAAGGAGTTTTTATGATTATGCGTTATGTTATGACAATTGCACTGTTATCATCTGTTATTGCGCAAGCAGCGGTACAACACATTACTGGAGTATCACAATTTGATGGAATATTAAAAAACAATAACTTTGTAGTTGCTAAATTTGGAGCTGAATGGTGCGGGCCGTGTAAGGAAAGTAAGCCAAAATTTGAAAATCTGTCTAAGCAATTCAGTTCGGTTGTTTTTGTTGAAATAGATGTAGATAATGTAGAGCCTCTTGCAAATCGTTATGATATCAGAAGCCTTCCGACATTTATTGTTTTTAAGAATGGCAGCGTGAAGCAGCGTTATCTAGGTACTAGTAGTAAGGAGTATGGTAATCATATAGAGACGATTAAAAAAGATTTAAATTCTCTTCTTGGGACTTCTGCGTCAGCTGCAGTGGCAAGACCGCTTGGCGCCGCAGGAAATGTGGTTGCTACTACTGCAGAAGGAGCGGGAGAGGTTGTTGAGGCAACTGGAGAAGCAGCTAAAGGAGTGGTGGAATCTATTGGAGATTTCTTTGGGTCACTCTTTAGATAATAGTATTTTTGGTATGTCCAGTCTTCGTTTATCCGGGCGACGCAGTGGCGTGCTCGGCAAACTACGACGGACAACCTACGATTCGTACTACCAAAATCAATTCTTTGCCTCATTCGTTGTCGGGCTCTACCAACTTTAGCTTTGGCGCAGGTTGATATATAAACGCAGATGTTGCTTTGTTATAAAATGATTGCAACTCTGCGTTTGTTTTTTTGCATAACTCTTGGAATGTTATTATCCCTTTATAATAATCTTGTGCCGAGCTGTTACCCAGTGCCGCATTAAAATCTTTTGAAAAAGTGAGCGGTATTTTTTCTTGCTTGCAATAGCGAATGATATCTAAAAATGTTTTGTATGCAGATACATTGTTTATATTTGTGATGGTGATTTTTGCACCACGGTATGATTTTTTTCTTCTCTGATATTCAATAGGTTGTGCTTGTATGCTATTGTTTTTTAATAAACTAATAAGCTTTGCCTGTTGTTTTTTTGACACTGTGTCTGATGGTAATCCCAGGATTCTAAAAGCATTTTCTGTCCCTACACCAACATCAAAGGGCTGAATTTCTCCCAAAAGACCCAAAAAACTATAGCCATAACATGCTTGTATGGTTTGTATATTGGGTGACAATGGCGCAATAAGTTTGTTTATTATTTGCGTACGTTGATAGTTTGCCATAGGCACAATATGCAGTTTTGCAGCTTTTTTTAATACCTGCTTATTACAATAGTTTGCAATTTCCCCCATAGTCATGCCATGGCGTAATGGTATTGGCACGCTGGCGAGAAATGAATTTTCTACAGATGCAACAGGCCCTTCTGTTACCGCGCCCAACAGATTGGGCCGATCAAGAACAATGAGGGGAATATCTTGTGTTGCCGAGAGCTCAAGAACACTCAGGAGCGTTGCGCTATAGGTGTAGTGGCGCATGCCTACATCTTGAATATCAAAAATAAAGGCATCAATACTATTTTTATACGATGCCCCATTATTTTTTTTGTTAAGAGAATACAGGCTTATGATAGGCAATTTTGTTTTGTGGTCTACGTCATTTTCTACCGTTTTTCCGCTTTTTATAACACCATCTATGCCATGCTCGGGTGCAAATAGAGTTGTTATTTTAATGCCTTGTTTTAATAAAATATCTAATGTACGGTTTCCCTTTTGATCTTTGCTTGTTTGATTGGTAATAAGGCCGACACGGGCGTTTTTTTTGCCGGCGGCTTGTTCTAGAATAGCGGGAGAGAATTCTTCTATACCTAGCCGATAAGGCGCAAATTCTTGGCCGGTGAGCGTAGTTGACGCCGCAGCCATAGATAAAATTAAAGCCAGGTAAATAAGCCATTTATTCATGATTTTCCCCCATAATGTGCGGTGATGCATTACGCATCACCTACTACAGATAAGATTACCATTGATTTAAATTTATTATCAATATTTTCTAATTGAAATAAATAAGCGATAAGAAATAATTATTTAGAATGGTAATGTAAGGGAATAAAAGAGCGTTAAGAAGAGAAAAAAATGTTGAAGATAAAAGGGAAATAATATCTTTGAACAAGAATTTTTAAAGTAAAAAGCGCTGTGATCAATTGCAATCACAGCGCTTTTTTATATCTATCTAATTTATAACTTAGATAAGCACTAACAAAAGCGAAAGTACAGACATAAGCTTGATCAAAATATTCAGAGCAGGGCCTGAAGTATCCTTGAATGGGTCTCCTACCGTGTCGCCGGTTATAGCGGCTTTGTGAGTTTGTGACCCTTTACCGCCTAAATGACCCGCTTCAATATATTTCTTTGCATTATCCCATGCACCGCCGCCATTTGCCATCATAAGTGCAAGCAATACACCAACAACGGTTGCTCCTGCGAGGAAGCCGCCCAGGGTTGCTTTGCCAAAGATAAAGCGAATTGCCACCGGAGAAAGAATGGTAATAATGCCGGGCAAAATCATTTCCCACAATGCAGCATGAGTACTGATCATAACACAGCGTTTGTAATCAGGTTCTGCGGTCCCTTCCATAAGGCCGGGAATAGTGCGGAATTGACGACGAACTTCAACTACCATCTTTAGTGCAGCAGATCCAACAGAGCGCATAGTTAATGCTGAAATTAAGAATGGTATGGTAGAACCAATAAATACACCTGTCATAATGGTTGGATCAAGCAAATCAAGCGCAGCAATACCAGCCTGTTGGCAATATGCAGAGAACATTGCCAATGCGGTTAATAGCGCAGAACCAATAGCAAATCCTTTGCCCATAGCTGCGGTAGTGTTACCCAAAGCATCTAATTTATCGGTAATTGCGCGTACCGGCGCACCAAAACCGGCCATTTCTGCAATACCGCCCGCATTGTCTGCAATAGGGCCGTATGCATCAACGGTCATGGTGATACCAACGGTTGCAAGCATAGCAACTGCCGTTAAAGATACACCAAATAATCCGCCGCCATAGGTGAACGCAAGAAGAACAATGATGCCCAAAATAATTACCGGCGCCACTGTTGATTCCATACCAACAGAAAGACCGTAAATAATATTGGTTGCGGCACCTGATTGTGCACTTTCTGCAACACGTTGTACCGGTTTTCCACCAGTGTAGTATTCAGTGATAAGGCCAATGATAATGCCTGATATACAACCGAGCGCGATTGAAATAAAGAGCGCACTGTCAATGCCGGCATAACGCATGTAGCCATAAGAGCCAGCAACGAATAAAGCAATTGCTATATAAGTAGCATTACGCAACATTGTAGCAGGTTCAAAACGTAAAATAGTGTTTGAAGCCAAGCCTATTAATGACGCAATAAGACCAATAACAGAAAGCATTATCGGGAGCATCATATAAGTAATATTTTGACCATAGGTTGCAAATGCGAGAATAATAGATGAAACCATTGCACCAACATATGATTCATAAATGTCGGCACCCATACCGGCAGTATCACCAACGCAATCACCTACGTTATCTGCAATTACTGCAGGGTTACGAGGGTCATCTTCAGGAATACCTGCTTCGATTTTCCCCACAAGATCAGCACCAACATCAGCAGATTTGGTATAAATACCACCACCAACGCGTGCAAAGAAGGCAACCAAGCTGGCACCCAAGCTGAAGCTGGTTAAATAGATTATAAAATTAGCATCATTAAAGAAGAGGTATGACAAAATACCTAGACCAAGAAGGCCAAAGGTCGCAACGGAAAAGCCCATTACACCGCCACCCAAGAAAGCTATGGAGAATGCGGCATGCTCACCCTTGTTTTTTGCCGCAATGGTTGTGCGTACGTTAGCATCTGTTGCTGCAATCATACCAATAAATCCAGTAATCATAGAGAGCAACGCGCCGGAAATAAACACGAATGATGCGGTTATATTAATTGCATAAGCTATAGCTGAAGCAATAAGGAACACTACGATCGCGATGATCTGATATTCTTCACGCAAAAAAGTGAGTGCGCCGCCACGAATTGCTCGCGCAATGTGGCCCGCTTTTGCATTGTCCACAGACATAGATCTGATTAAAGACAAAATAAAAGCAACTACGGCAAGGCCCAATAGGCCAACGCCGGAAGTTATAAGAAGATAAGTTGTTAGATTCATAAAATCCTTTGAGATATATTCAACACATAAACCAAACGAATTTTTATTGTACTGGCTTTGTAAAGTTTAATCAAATTCGATAGTGCCCGTTTTTATTTGATGTTAATAAAAGGAATAGTGCCGGTCATTGTTTGAGGTAATTTGCCATCCCA
>JAKAUA010000054.1 GCA_021827875.1 bacterium
AGTTTAATATAAAACAATGATTCATCTATTTTTTGCGGACATATAAGATGATGCGTAGAATCTTCTACAATAGTTTCAAGATCGCCGGTAATAGAAAGATGAGATATCGTATAATTTTTATATTGTTTTGCGCAGACACATAAGCTATTTTGATCTACCCAAAAATAAGAAAAAATGTCATATAACGGAGAATCAATATCAATATTCATAATAGATCGTTTGGTAAATAATTTTACTCTGATTCTTCCTTTATCTAAAAAGCTAATACCACGATTTTCAGGCAACAATGCCACGTGCGTAGGCATAAACTGCGCGGGAAGCACTTTGAATGGTATCTTATTTTCATAATCCAGCCCCCACAGTTCTAAATGATACTCTTTTGTTTGATGCATACAATAGATAATGGGATGCTGCATCTCACCAACCCAAAAACAAGGATAAAAATATAAGCCGTTCCATTGATTATTAGTATCAATAGCCTTGCAAAACAAAGACAGCATCAAGAGTGCCAAAGTTCGTTTCATACGCACCCCAAAAAATCAGAATAAATACATACTATTTTTTACCAGCTTAGGAAAAAAGCAGATAGATATGAAATAGTTATTCTGGTTACGTGTCATGGGTACCGGGAAAATGGGTAATTGATAATAAAAAAAATCCACCGCATTGACCGAAATCAATGCGATGGAAAAAAGGAGAGTAGTAATGAAGCCTAATTGAAGATAAGAAGCAGTAATAACTGCCTTGTATTGATTTAATGTTAGTAATAAATAGTCCAAATGTCAAATTCGAAAGATTTACTACAATGCATCAAATTAGACTAAAATCATAAAGGATTCTCTTATAGAATAACTTATTTTTAATGTCTGTCAATATACATTTTTTTAAAAAACACGTATTCCAAAGGAATAATTTCAATGTGAAATGACAACTCTTTGAAAATCAAGCGATTCAAGCTTCTGGAGCAGAGAGCTGTTATTTACCGGACAGGTAAAAATTAATTGACAATTAAGAGATTTAAGTATTTCAATCAGCTGATTTGACCTCGTCTCATCAAAATCAGTCATAAAATCATCTAATAATAATATGGGCTGTGCCATTTTCTTCTGAATAAGGTCCTTAATTTGGGCTATTTTCAGCAGAAGTATAATGAGTTTTTGCTGACCACGCGATGCAAATGCCCGAGAGCGCTGCTGCTTAAACTGAATAGTAAAATCGTCTAAATGGGCGCCAAAGAGCGTTCTTCCCTGTTGAAGCTCTTGGGAGTGCAAAATAGATTGATTCTGCTGCCAAAATTCCTCAAATGTTTCTTCTCCTGCCCCCTTTTTTTCTTGATACGAAAGTATTATAGAAGAACTCTCGGGAAAATGGGTATTAACCAATTCTGCAACTTTAGCTTCAATATCGGCCAATGCTACTTTACGTTTTTCTCTGACAAGATTTGAAATCTGCCACAATTCGCGGCTCCAAAACTCATAGTATTCCGCAGAATTGCTGTGTCTAAATAAGGCATTTCTACTATCAACCGTATAACGCAATTTTTTAATTAAAGTAGCAAAATCAGGATCATATAACATAATAAGCTGATCAAGAAACATTCTTCGTGTTTCAGGCCCCTCTTTAATCAAATCAAGATCATCTTCGGTAAGAGTAACCACGCGATAATAGTCCATAAGCTCTTTGTATGAGACTATGTTCTTTTGATTAACTTTTACCACTCGCTTTTTCCCTGCAAAACCTATTTTAATTTCATGTGACTGCAGCTCATGATCAGCAAGATTAAGCTTTACGAAAAAAGAATTTTGATCAAAATAAGTCAACTCTTGCGGACTATGTGTCCTGAATGAGCGTAAATAACAAGCATAATGAATGGCTTCAAGAATAGAAGTTTTTCCTGTGCCATTCATACCTTCAAGCAAAATTATCGGCTTTTCAAAAGATAAATTAAGATCTTTGAAGCATCTGAAGTTTTTCAATTGAATATTGGTGATATGCATCTGCTAGCTCAAACTTGGTGAAACCGGCATTACTAAATAGAGCAATTCATGATCTGCAGCTTGTGATTCAAAAATAATGGGCTTTGCTGCAGTTTGCAGATAAAAAGTAACTTTATCTTCAGAAAATGATTGTAACCCACTCAACAGATAAGGCGCATAAAAGCGAATATCCAAATCAGAACCATCAAAATCTGGTAATGGGAGCTCTTCTTTGAGTTTACCAACTTCTTGATTTTGCATAGAAACTTTGAGTACTTGCGGTGTAAAGCCAAAATGTGTTGCGATAAATTGTCCGGACAACAAGCATGCCGAGCGGCGCAATGTTTTGACCAACTGCTGACGATCAACCGTAGCAGCTTTAAAGCCATCTTTCTTTAAAATTGCAGAATATTGCGGGAATTGGTCCACTAATATTTTGGTAAAGAAATTAAATGATTCACCTGAGAATACTAATTGATTACCACAAATACCAACAAAAATTTCTTTATCGTCGGAACCTTCCATAATTTTTTTTACTTCAAAAATAGCGCGACGCGGGACAAGCCAGGTACGTGGTTCCGCGAGTGCGCATTGCGGGGTAGAAACTTGCGCCAAGCAATGGCCATCAGTTGTTGTCATGGTTAGACCTGCTTGGCCAATCTCCATAAAAAGACCATTGAGCGCAGGATTTGCATTATTTTGCGGAATTAAAAAAGCAACTTTGCCTAACAAATTAAGCAAAAATGATGATGCCATATGCATTAGATTTTCTATACGTTCAGGAAATGGCGGAAACTCAGCGGCATCTTTAATGTTAAGCGCAATCGTCACTGCTCCTGATTTGAGGAATAGCTGTGCATCTTCTACTACGAATTCAATTTCGCCTTCAAACTCTTTTACTACATCAAAAATGCGTTTGCCTGAAACTAAAAATGCACATTCACCCATAACATCTGCATTGTGCAGAATGTAGCTCGATTGCAAGCTTACCTCTAGATCAGTAGACTTGAGAACAAGCTCTTTATGCCCCACTTGAAAAAAAATAGAAGAAGTTGCATTTATGGTAGTACGCTTAGTACAAATTGGCTGCATCGCAGACAGAATTGCCATCAGAGGCTTTTGCTCGACAATAAAACGATGTTTCATAATAACCCTTATGAGATTCAATTTTTTTTAATCATAGTAATACATATAAGTATATACTCTGTATAAAAAATTCCGATAGTTTCACCAAGACCCGTTTATAATTTTTATGATTAATAATTAATCCGGTAGTTTCTGCGAGCCGTAGCAATTTTCAAAATTGCGTGTGTGAGCGTTTGAAACGAAAGAAAGGGATTCTTAAGACCTTGGTCTTAAGTGCCTGGTTTCCAAAGGGGATTATGCCATCCCCTTGGCGCTGTCCCGCGCAGGGACAATAAAAATCACCTATGACCGCGGATGTTTTTTGTCATACACCGTGCGCAAATAGCTTGTTTCAACATGCGTATAAATCTGCACTGTCGCGATTGACTCATGCCCGAGCAACAACTGCAACGATCGCAAATCGGCACCACGCTTAAGCATATGTGTCGCAAAAGAATGGCGCAAAATATGGGGTGAAATGTCGCGATCACTTCCGGTCTTTGTCCACAACTCTTTTAATGTCATCCAAAATGATTGTCGCGTAATCGGTTTAACTTTCCCTGCATAAAAAGTAGGAAATAACCAATCAGTTGCGCGAGAACCACGATCAGCAGAGACAAAGGCGCGATGCACTGTCTTTAGATATGATTGCAATAATTCAAGCATGGGCGCAGGAAGTGGTACCAGACGACCTTTGCCACGCTTGCCAATAATTTCTATAAATCCCGTATCAAAATGTATATGCGGTATTTTTACGCTGATAAGCTCGCTAATACGCATGCCGGATACATAGAGTAGATAGAGCATAATGCGCGTACGTTTGCCAATTTCGCTCGTATCTTGATCTGCTACAACAAAAAGCTTTTGTATTTCTTCTTCAGATAATGCTGAGGGCAATGATTTATCGAGTTTAGGAAAAATAAGATCCTGCGCACTATTTGCTATGCCAAAACGATCGTGCCCATATTGAAAGAATAATTTAAGTGAAGATATCTTGCGTGCCATAGTACGCGCTGTCATGTTTTCTTTATAAAGATAATGAAGATACTCTTTTAAAGTCTCTTCCGGTAATGCTGCTATAGTGTGGACCCCATGCAATTCTAAATAGCTACTTAATTGTTTAAGATCATTTTTGTATGCGGAAAATGTATGTAATGAAACACATTTTTCTGTTAATAAATAGGCTTCAAATTTGGTTAACAATTCGTTAATAATCACAACTAGACGACCTTTTTTATATGTCATTCTATCCAATATGCTTAAGTATCCAAAGTATAGTATTAAAAAGCAATAAAAAGTCGGTAATTCCTCTCACTTTTTATTGCTAATTCAGCTCAATCAATTGTCTATTTTGTATACACTTTGTATGCTGATATACACATTATACAAATTCCCTCTTAATAATTGGCAGGAATGATGAAGCATAATAATCAGATAAACACGTTAATGTTCGATCTTTTTGGTGTTCTCTTTAAATTTGATACTATTCCCGCCATTCGCTATTTGGGACCATTGGACATTATTTGGTACTATATCAGGTTTAGACAAAATCCTTTTGAGCGCTCATTACTTATTTTAGACAAAATTCGGCGAGAAGTGCCCGGCGAGTACCAATCACTTATGAAATACCGCGACATCTATTTGCCCGAAAGCTTTGTTAAATGGCAAAAAGGAGAGATTCAACGCGGCGACCTCGTTCATATCGTTCGCTCGTACATACATAAGCTCACTAAAGAAGATTATTTTGTAAACCACAAAGATCGACTGGCCATAGAGCGACTACTCATGCTCTTTGCCCATCCCAAACAGATGCAGTCATCTTTTTATTTACCTATGTATATTTTTGATCTTATAAAAAAAATAAAAGAACTTAATCGATATAAATTAATCATTATTTCTAACATTGACGAAGAAACGTATAATATTGTTACCCAAAAATATGATTATTTCTTTGAATTATTTGATGGTTTTGTTGCCTCATGCAAGGTCAATTTAGTAAAACCCGAGCCGGCAATATTCAACTATGCTTTCAAAAAATATCACGTCGACCCGACACAAGCGATGTATATTGATGATCAAAAAGAAAATATTGCCGCAGCGCAACAGTTGGGCCTTACTACTCATCTTTGTCCACGGCCAAAAAAATTAAAATCTATTTTAGAACCAATAATCGACAGCGAAATATAAAAAAGCCGCATATTATTGCGGCTTTCTCTTGAATATTCTTAATAATGCATTGCTAATCCCTAATATGACTTAGCAACAATCACATCGGTGATGCTTGGCAAGTCACAATTAAAGCAGGTAGCAAATGTTTTCTCATTCAACAAACAGCGGGTTGCCGCCTGATATTGCTTTAATTCTTTTTCGCACTCAGGTCGTTGGCACCAGCCGGTCTGATAAATACCATTGTGTTCAACCAATTCAGGCCCAAAAACTTTTAGCTTTTCTGCTTTGTGCCATTGAGATTGGCGACGCTCTTTGGCGCGGTCAAACATAGTCTTTTGAATAAGCTCCAGATGCTGTACAACATAGGTTGACAATTCATCAATGCTTACCGCCTCTTTGGCAAGGCCAAGACGGTCAGCAACTATTGCTTTGTTTTGCGCAATATCACGCGGTCCTAACTCAAGGCGTAATGGCACTCCTTTGAGCTCCCAATGCCAGAATTTTGCGCCGGGAGTTTTATTATCATCAAGATCAATTTTTACACGAATGCCGGTTGCAGCTAATGTATTTTCTATCTTTTGCACCGCATTCAATACCACATCTTTGCTTTCGCCTGATTTAAAAATAGGGATAATCACCAATTGAATTGGCGCTATTTTAGGCGGTAATACTAAGCCTTTTTGGTCACCATGCACCATAACTACGGCACCAACCAAACGCGTTGTTGCTCCCCAGCTGGTCAAATATGGATAAGCCAATGTGCCTGAGCGATCTTGGAACTTAATTTCAAATGAATGTGCAAAGCTTTGGGACAATAAATGCGATGTACCCATCTGCAATGCCTTACCATCTTGCATTACCCCTTCAAAGGTTAATGTCTTTTCGGCACCGGGGAATTTTTCTTGTTCTGATTTAGTACCTGCAATTACCGGAATAGCCAAATAGTTTTCAGCCAAATCAACATATTCTGCCAACATGCGCTGCGTAAATTCCCATGCTTCTTGATGAGTTTCATGCGCAGTGTGCCCCTCTTGCCAGAAAAATTCAGTAGTTCTCAAGAATGCACGCGGGCGCATTTCCCAGCGCACCACATTGGCCCATTGATTAATTTTAAGTGGCAAATCGCGCCATGAATTAATCCAGCGAGCAAACATATAATGGATAATAGTTTCTGAAGTTGGTCTGACTACCAAAGGTTCTTCTAACTCTTTGCCGCCCGCATGAGTCACTACCGCAAGCTCAGGCGCAAAACCCTCTACGTGCTCAGCTTCACGCTTTAAAAATGATTCGGGGATAAAGAGTGGAAAAGCAGCATTTTGTGTGCCGGTCGCTTTAATCTTTTTATCTAAAGTATCCCTGATATGTTCCCAGAGTGAATAGCCGTAAGGGCGAATAACAAAAGAACCACGCACGGGAGAATGATCGGCAAATTCAGCTGAGTATATGACCTCTTGATACCACTCACTAAACTGCTTTTTAATATCTGGCAAAGTATTCATAGCAACTGCACTTTTACGTTAAATAAGGCAATACATATTATTTTTCATAGTTTCCTACAGAATAACGTATCATAGGTAATAAGTCATCTAAAAGCATCTTTTAAGCAGCGATGGTAAATACATTTTAGATACAAAAATATGAAAAAATATACAAATTTTGCAGCATCACGCCGTTAACCAACTATCTGCGACAATACTCATGCAGAGCACTCAATCGAAACACCATCATTAAACTAAATTTAGAAATTAATTAATTTTTTTTACTATGTGTTGATTTTCAAACAAGCAATTCTGTATGATAATGGTAGGTAGAAGTTGAAATTGTTCATTTCTAAAAGGGAAGGGATACCCCATGGCAGTTAAACGTAAAGTTGCTAAAAAAGCAGTAAAAAGAACTACTGCTAAGCGTAAAGTTGCTAAAAAAGCAGTAAAAAGAACTGCTAAAAGAAAAGTTGCTAAACGCGCAACAAAAAGAGTTGCAAAAAAAGCGTAAGCTTTCTTTGCACAAAAGATAAATAGGTCTTCATTAATTTGAAGACCTATTTTTTTGACCTATCCACTTCGCATGATGGCATTTTAAAATAAAAAAAATAGGTGTTTATCATTTCAAAATCTATGAAAATAATAGCATCATACTTCTTTTCATTCTACCATGGATATCATTTTATATTCTCGTTAATGATTATATAGAATTCAAAAAGAAATTAGCTATCAAATAAGAGACTTGATATTTGATACTGCAAAGTGATTTTTTCGGTATTCTATGGTCCCTGGCTATGCCATGGACATTAAGCGCTTTTATCGCCAGTCGGTAAAATATCCGTTCTCTTACCTTCGTCTTGATAAAAATAGTACAAACCGCACATTGCCAAGAACATCGTTATTATAAAATAACTCGATAATTGTTCTCCAAAAAATATGCGTCCCAGCATGGCTGCAAATAGCGGGCATAAAAAACCGGCGAATGATAAAAAAGTGGCAGAATAGCGCTTAAGTAAATAGGCGTATAAGTTATAACAGATAATATTGGCTACAATAATAAGTGCTATGAGATACCCTGCACTGAGCAGATAAAAGGCATGAGGTGTACCAATTAAATTAACTAATCTCAATTCCCACGAGCCTAATACTGTAGGTATTACAATATGCGGCTTTCCTTCTAAATAAAATGAGCCGACCAGAGCCAATAGACCGCCCCCGAGCATAGCAATGCCATTAATCATTAAGGGAGTATAATGATATTCTCGCATAAGTCGCGAGACTAATATCCAACCATAACAAGCACTGGCAACAGCGCCCAATAGAACCAACTCCGGAACAGAAACAAATGAGACTGATCCTGCAATCTCTTCTACGCGAGTTGAAGATAGCAGCCATGGCACTAATGCGGCAAATCCAAAACCAAGTCCTATCATTTTACGCTTTGTTAAGACTTCATACCCTAACAAAGCAGCAATAAGTGCGGTAATAAAGGGAGAAAGATTATAAATCAGTGCCGTTTTTGCCGATGCTACATATTGCAACGCCCAAAACTCTGCCGTGTAAGCAATATAGATATGAAAGATAATAGTTTGGAGCAGTAATGGCCATGATTTTTTATTGATAGTAAGGCGGCCCGAGCTGTACATATGTGCGCCCAGCAATAATACTCCCGCCACCACCATGCGCAGCCCAATACATAAAAATGGCGGCAAAAAAGTAACCGCTGCTTTAGCTAAGGTAAAGGTAACGGCAAAAAGCAGATATAAGATAACAATAAGTAGCGCGTACACTATATGCTCCAATGAAAATAGGTCTTTTTGATATATAAAATCTACTATAAATCAGTCTTTTTGTCGTCAGTAAATTAACTATTTCCCACAAACCCACACTGTACATAAAAAAAAAATAAATTATCATTAGAAAGTATTTTTCATATTATATTAAAACTTTTTGGAGAAAATTTATGAATAAAAAATTCATACTACTAGCTCTTACCTATATGGCATCACTTAATGCAGGCTATTTTAACTCTGCTAGTCATGCACAAAAATCGCTACCATCTAAAGGAGAATACGGACAGCTAGCTCGCGATCTCCATTTTAAATCACAAGATATATACACTCTTCTTGCAAAATCAGTCTATTTTGAACCAAATTTCTGGCGCAATCCCGAAACATCACTTACTTATTGGGAATTTGGTGGCCCTATATTACAATCCTATGCAACAGATGAAAAAACACAGTGTGAAGTCAATGATTTCTTGAAGAGAAACAGTACGTGGGTCATGAAAAAACTTTCTGATAAGTTGCAATTGAAAGAAGAAGATAAAGGTTATATCTCTGATATACAAACAAAACTCAATATGTTACTTGTACTTGCGACCGCAAGTACGTCAAGTGCCATTATGGATTTATTTGGAAACGGTTTAATAAAAAATAGATCTTTGACAAGTGACCTCTTTTTGTCGGGCAGCATGATGTCTTCAGAAATTAAAGATATTAATCCAAATCATATATCAGTTGAATTACGATCAAAGGCATGGGATAAACTTTCACGCATGGCTGGTACCACAAAAGAAAACACAAAAATGTCATTCAACGATGTTGCTGTTGCTACTCTTCTCGCTCCCGATGTTGTCATTCATATAAAACAACCTCGAATAGAATAACTATTGTGATAAATACTACAGTATACACGATATACAAAGTGCGAAGACATCTTGCCATTACAACTAATTTTAATACGACAATATCTGAACAAACGGCTCCTTTTATAGGAGCCGTTTGTTCTATAATTTCTTTTCAAAAACAATGACCGGTTATTCTTCTTGCATGTCTTCTTGGCAATCCTGCGATTCAGGCACTTCTAATTCAACCTGTCTCTCAGCATCTTTTTCAGACAATTCTCTAGCAAATTCATTATATGTTTTAGCACCATTAGCAATCAAAAAACGCATAATCCAAGTTTTAGTGGTATGCGCATCTCTATTGTCTCGTAGTTCAGTTGCACAGTCTATAGCAACATCAAGCGGCGTCTTTTGTGGCATAGACCTGTATTTCTCATTAGGCATTTCATAGAGCGTAGACATAGAGCATGGTACATTGATGTGAGCTCCTGATTCTATTAATTTTTCTACTACATCATGCCATCCACGCCATACAGCGACATGTAACACAGGAATATCACTATGTAAGGCAGGAATCGTCGCACCAGCCGGCATTGAATAGTATGACGTAAATCTTGCATTAGGATTTGCACCATTGTCTAATAACAAGAGCGCTCGAGCTTTATTAATTCTTGCTGCAAAGGCAAGCGGTGTTCGTCCATATGCATCCGAAGTATTGATATACTCTTCTATTGGTAGCCCTACCTTGTGTATGAGTTCGATTAATGGTGCAAGGCTATTTTCATCCATATAGTATACGGCTCCGGCAGCTTCATGCAATAACGATCCACACTTCGTCTTAGCATTTTTCAAAATATAATCAAAATCAGCACGATTTAAATTATTATCGTTATGCCACCCTTGCAATATTTCAACAACTTGATAAACGAAACCTTGTGGTTTATCTACTAACGCCAAGACTCTTTGGGGTGGAGTATATTCAGCCATTGATAGCATTGGTAGTGGCGCAGGATCTTCAGCTGCCTGTAATACAAATGGCACAATAACCACTATTGATAATAATCGCAATATAGCTTTCATTAAAACTTCTCCCTTACTTATTATGATCTCTTTTTAAAAACAATGACCGGCTCTTGGCCAAGCAAAGCTGCTATATGTGCAATGCTCGCCAGAGTCAGATTTGCCTCGCCTTTTTGAATTTTGGCAACTTGCCGCGGATTGGATTCCAGACGTTCAACAAGCTCGTTAAATCCTATTTTGTTTTTCTTCACATAATCTTCCATGATCTTTTTGATGCCTTCTTGCAAAGATCGTAGTGCACGGACTTCTAGTTCTGCTTGTCGCTCAATTTCAGCAATGTCTTGCTTTGTGAGGCGCTTTTCCATGTGCTCACGAAAACTCTTTAATTTCATATTATCCCCGATATTTTAAAACTTCCAATAAACGTAACTTTGCTACTTTAATATCATTTTTTTGTGATGATTTATCACCAGCCGCAAGCAGAAGAATGACACGTCCTTCGTGAAAAGTGTAATATATTCGATATTCATATCTCCGCTCACGTAGCTCAAACAACCCATTCCCTAAACTTCGGCTATGCGGCAATCGTAACATATTACCCATACTCTCAAGCATAACCATTACTTTAGAAACCGATTTATATTGTTCGTCAGTTAATTTATCAAGCCATTTTTCAACGTCACCCTTACCCGTTGATGGCCAATAGTTTATCTTCCACTTTGTAGCCATACAATTCCTACTCAAACATTTATAAAATGGCTCTAGCCTAGCAGGAAAAGCATGATACGATTGAAAAGCTATGATAGAACGTAAAATCAGTGATTATAAAATTAAAAAAATAATTGAATGCTTTTGCGAGGACATTCCAGCCTCAAAAACAGCAGGCATTTTAGATATAAATCGCAACACAATCAACAGATATTATAATCTCTTTCGAGAAGTAATTTTTAAGCAGCAACGGGAAGAAGTGAGTAAGTTTGTTGGTGAAGTTGAGTGTGATGAAAGTTATTTTGGAGCACATAGAGTTCGAGGTAAACGAGGTCGCGGCGCTGCCGGCAAGACTCCTGTTTTTGGGGTTTTAAAGCGAGGAGGATGTGTATATGTAGAGGTGGTGAAAAACTGTTCAAAAGATGCGCTGATGCCAATTATACAGGGAAAAATCCTCGAAGGATCTACTGTGTATACAGATGGATGGAAGGCATATGATGGGCTTATTTTGAATGGATATGATCACTACCGAATTTTTCATAGTCAGAACGAATTTGCTCGTGGGAAAAATCATGTCAATGGCATTGAATCATTCTGGTCGTTTGCAAAACGACGTCTGAATAAATTTCATGGTATTGCTTCACACAAATTTTTTCTGCATATTAAAGAATGTGAATGGCGATTTAACAACCGCCAAAAAGATCAAAAAAAATTATTGTGGGACCTATTAAAAAATATGTTCTGCTAGTCTAGAGCCTATAAAATTATTAAATCGCCCGTAATACCCCAGGCCTTTAGGCCGGGGATGTAAGGGCTAATCATTTTAGAAGCCATGGCTTTTAAGCCGTGCGAGTTTCACTATATTATAATATAGTTTTATACCTGAATAAGTCAATTATTTCAAAATTCCCCATTTCCCATATAGGATTTATTTTTTCAGATTGAATTTTTTTAATTATCTGTTATTCTCTAATTATAGAGATTTTTATTACTAAAAAATGGAGTTTTTTATGAAAATCAAAATATTGGCATTAGCCTTATTACCCATAGCATCACTTAATGCGACACAATGGTACCAATCAATAGCTGAAAAAGTTGCTGAAACCGTCTCTCCTTACAAAAAAGAGGCTGCCATTGCAACTGGAGTAGCCGGAACTTTTGCCATTGGTTACAAACTGATAAATTGTTATAAGCAAGCACAACAAAAAGAGTTATTTGACAAATTGCTTCAATCAAAAGAAGGTAAGAAATACTTTAAGCTGATCAAGCGAATCAAAAATGCTCTTGAATGTAGAATACAATATATAATCGAATGCCAACAAAAACTTATAAGATACAACCAGAGAATAAGCAATACCCAGATGATTGAAAATAATAACAACATATTGGCAGAGATAAATGAATGTTTATCAGAACTTTCACCGGTAATAAATACTAACATATTTAATCGTACAACAAGTACCACTACTTTTCTGGAAAAAATACGAGGAATTACTCGTTTTACTAATCCCACTAAAGTAGAAATATTAAAAGATTTTGCAGAAAATAATTGCTGTGATTACAATTCTATTGATGATTACAAATCTATCAAAGAAGATCTTAAATCTAACAATGCTGCATTAAAACAAGTCGTTATAAGCATAGAACAAAATCTAGAACATAACCGTGAAAAGTTTAGTGTTATGTGCGCAAAACTAACCAAACATTTAAATTCTCTACAATGGATTTAAATGTTTCTACTAATATTTCAAAAAAAGGCTCCTTGTTAAAAAAGGAGCCTTTTTTTGTTTATATAGAATTTCATTCTCAAAAATTACTCATGCACACCGGCATCAACATGCAGTTCATTATCAATCACATGCACCCGCTTAATATCAAGCGCTTTGCCTGTTGCAGTATCAACATCAATATAGACACCGGACATTGTTCCCGGTGCTGCTGTTTCTACTTCATAGCGTGTTGGCATTTGTGTAATAAATTGTTGAATGATAGGGCCTTTTTTCATACCCAGCATGCCGTTGAGAGAACCGACCATGCCCAAATCAGTCACAAATGCAGTACCGCCGGGCAAAATACGTTCATCAGCTGTTGGCACATGGGTATGAGTTCCGACCACGCCGGAGACTTTACCATCAAGAAAATGAGCCAAGCCGATTTTTTCTGAAGTAGTTTCTGCATGCACATCTACAAAAATAATTGGTGTTTGGTGCTTTAAATAAGTCAGCAATGATTCCATTGTTTTAAACGGGTCATCCACCAGTTCACGCATAAAGACACGGCCCTGGATATTAACTACCGCAATGCGCTCATCTTTGCATTTAAAGATAGTTACGCCGGTACCCGGTGTTTCTGACGGGAAGTTGGCCGGGCGGAGCAGATCTTTGTTCTCTGCTAAATACGAATAAATCTCACGCTGGGCCCAAATGTGATTGCCCGAGGTAACCACATCAACACCGCAATGTTTAAAGAATTTCATAACCCGCGGCGTAATACCGCGGCCATTGGGCGCGCTATTTTCGCCATTAACAATAATCGCATCAATCGCATATTTTTCTTTAATATGAGGAATATGCTTTTGGAACATGGCTAGGCCGGTTGAGCCGACTACATCACCAATTAATAATACTCGTAGCTTGCTCATCTATTACCTTGCATACTCAATAGCGCGTTTTTCTCTGATCACGTTAATTTTGATCTGACCGGGGAAATTCATCTCTTTTTCTACTTTTTCTGCAATAGAACGAGCGAGCATCGCTGCTTTATCATCATCCAAGCGGTCCTCTTCTACGATAATGCGCACTTCACGGCCAGCTTGTAATGCATATGCTTTTTTAATGCCTTCAAATGACAATGCAATATCTTCGAGCTGTTCAAGGCGCTTAACATATGCAGTTAAGGTTTCGCGGCGTGCACCCGGACGCGATGCGGAAATAGTATCTGCAATTACTACTAAGATTGCATAGATAGAGTTAAATGGTACCTCTTCATGGTGTGCTGCGATAGCGTTAACAATGATAGCGTCTTCGCCACAGCGTTTTGCAATATCGCCACCAATTTTGGCATGGGGCCCTTCTACCTCTGCAGTTACTGCCTTACCAATATCATGGAAGAGGCCGGCACGCATAGCAATGTCCCCATTAAGGCCAAGCTCTTGGGCAATCATGCGGGCAAAGATACCAACTTCTTTTGAGTGGATTAACACATTTTGAGAGAAGCTGGTTCTAAAATGCAATTTACCCAGCAAAGTAACTATTTCCGGATGGACACCCTGCAAATTACATTCCAAAATGGCTGCTTTACCGTATTCTTGGATAACTTCATCTATTTCTTTTTCTGTTTGTTGAACCGTTTCTTCGATACGGGTTGGGTTAATACGGCCATCGATAATCAAACGCTCTAGTGATCGACGTGCAATTTCACGACGTACCGGATTAAAACCTGAAATGGTAATAATCTCCGGCGTTTCACCAATGACAAAGTCCATACCGGTCGCCATTTCGAGCGACTTAATATTTCTACCCTCTTTACCAATAATGCGTCCCTTCATTTCTTCATTAGGAAGGTGTACCACACTGGAAGAGTGGATAGAGACTTGGTCAGCGGTATAGCGCTGCATTGCGCCAACAATAATTTGTACCGCCTGATCTTTAGCTACTTGCTTGCTTTCATCTTCAACTTTTTGTATCCATTTTTGGTTGCTGAGCTGTACCTCGTCACGCAACATGTCAAACAATGACTGGCGCGCGTCTTCGCGTGTCATACTGGCTACACGCTCTAATTTTGACACAAGGTCATTATAGGTATTTTTTAATCTAACTTCACTGGATCGCAATATATCCTCGGTACGGGATATGGCGCGCTCTTTTTGTTGTAGCTCGCGCTTGGTAGCATCCAAATCCTGTTCTTTTTTATCAATTGCTTCATATTTGTCGCTCAACTTGCTTTGTTGACGGTCGAGCTCGGCGCGTTCACGCTTGAGCTCTGCTTCAAATTCAGTGCGTCGACGGTAAAGCTCATCTTTGACTTTTAACAGGGATTCTCGACGTTCGTTTTCTACCTCCTGCTTATTGCTCTGCAATTTATCTTGTGCCTGCTTGAGAAGCTGGTGTGCATCACTTATTTTTTTACGGGCAAACAAAAGAAGTAGGGCAGTAACGGCGATGCCGACACCCGCGATTATTAATGAAATTATGCTGATATCCATTATACAATTCCTATATATTCATACATAAAAAGTAACATATTAAATGTAGCGCTTGGCCCATTGCCTCGCACGCAATTCCTGCCTACGTCTAAGGCTTTGATGTGACATGCCAAACGCAGCCAGTCAAAATGATTTCCTTAGCGAAGCAAAATCAATAGTTTTATTATAACGATAAAACGAAATGATTTATAGAAGAGAGATAAAATCGATATGAATTTTTGGCTCATGCGTGGCTAATAAATGGGCTATTTAACAAGCAAAAGAGATACGGCTACGTCAAAAACAACTAATATCCCAAAACATCCTTTTTGAGAAAATAGTTAATAATGCCTTATAAGAATGAAGGCATAACTAGTGGAAAAGAATAAGCAGGTCTCATTTACTCATGCAAGCAAGCAACTATCTCTTGAGCTATCTTTGCACATGACTCAGTAGAGAATTTATTACGCTCTTGTTCGTGAGTAAGTTTGCTGGCTAACTGTAGAGCAACGAGTACTGCTACTTTTCCTGATGGAATACGAGGCATTTTTTGTGCTATTTCTTGCATGGCTGAATCAACAATATGAGCAACAAATGCAACATGTTGTTCCGGTTCGTCGCTCATAAATGCATATTGTTCACCAAAAATAGTCACTTTATATGTTTTTGCCGACGAATTCATTGGCCATCAACTTCGACTAAAGAATCGATGTTTTTGATCAAATCATCAACAACCATTTTGGTTATTGCTTTTTCTTGATCAAGTTTGTCAATGCGGTCGGTATCAACCATAAGTGCATCTTCCAACGCTTTTATTTTAGCACTGAGTTGCTCATTTTCTGCTGTATAGCGCGCAACTTCTGCTGATAATCGTGCAGATTCTTGTTTTGCCTGTTGAAGACGTTCGATAAGAACGGCAACTTTTTCTTCTAAAACTTTAAAAGCATCCATACTAAACTCCCCTAAATGTAGAGAATGATTCACATTGGAATCAGTTTAGTAAGATGCTTAAAAGCTTGTCAACAACTAATAATAAGAATAAGGGCAAGTTGTTTATAACTTGCCCTTATTCTTAAAGATTATTGAAAATTAAACGCCCAGCTAAAAAGCTGGGCGTTTAATTTTGTATTATTGCTTTGCAATTTCAACCAAGCGAGTAAACGCTTTTGGTTCGAAAATAGCAAGTTGGCTCAACATTTTACGGTTCAAATCAACGTTTGCTTTCTTTAAACCGAAAATGAATTTATTGTATGACAGGCCATTTTGTACTGACGCTGCTTTAATACGTGCAATGAAAAGAGCGCGCATATCGCGTTTTCTCAGTTTTCTGCCTTTGTATGCATATGCCATAGCACGCAACAAAGTTTCTTTAGCACGTTTGAAGACGTTTTTACGTTGTCCCCAGTACCCTTTAGTGAGTTTTAATAATTTTTTATGTCTTTTTTTGACCTGTAACCCACGTTTAATTCTTGTCATGATTTAGCTCCACTCATGATTGTGTTTATTTAATTTATTTTATTTTACTGTGCCCGCTATCGCTTACATAACCAATACCCTTATTACGTTAGTATTGGTTGCGGGGCTTCGCGTCTTTAAAAGACTTTAACGCTTGCGTTATCCGTAAGGCAAAAGTTTTTTAATTCTGTTGTGATCAGACGCCCCAACAAAAGAAGCATCGCGCAATTGTCTTTTACGTTTTGCAGACTTTTTGGTCAACAAGTGACGTTTATTTGCTTTTGCTCTTTTGATTTTACCTTTGCTTACTACTTTAAATCTCTTTTTTGCTGCTGAACGGGTTTTCATTTTAATCATATATTTTTTCCCTAACGAACTCGTTTTTGTTTTATTTAAGATAATAAATACGCGACCAGAGCTGACCCAGCTTTGCATCTTTTTCTTGAATCAACTCGTCTTTAGAATAAGTTGCCTCAAACGATTTATTAACCCTATCAAACATTTCTGTCCCACGCTCTTCTTTAGTTACGATTTCACGTCCTTTAAAGAAAAGAGTCACTTTAACACGTTTTCCTTCATCTAAAAACTGAAGCGCTTGTTTTATCTTTGTTTGATAATCATGCTCGCCAATTTTAGGACTCAACTTAATTTCTTTAACTTGAATAGTTTTTTGATGTTTTTTTGACTCGGTCTGTTTCTTTTTCTTTTCGTACAGAACTTTGCCAAAATCCATAATTTTAACTACAGGAACGCCTTCGCGCCCTTCTTCAGATATCATAACTAGGTCAAGGCCCGCCGCTTCAGCTCTTTTGATAGCATCAAAGCGAGAGACAATCCCCACATTTTCACCTTCATGAGTAATCAATTGCACCTGAGGCGCACGAATCTTCTCATTAATTAAAGCTGAAGATTGTTGTTCTTTTTTAGTGATAGTTTCTTTTATTGGCGCTTTCAACTTTTAAGCATCCCCGTTAAAAATTATTCTTCGTTAACAAATTCTGATGATTCAGATGCCGGCATCACCGCACTATTTCTAGTTTCAATTGCATCATGAACATCTTTCCATACAGTTTCAAAAAGCTTCTTGTCATCCTTTAATGCTTGCAGCGCTTGCTCGCGACCTTGAGCTATCTTTGTATCATGCAAAGAGAACCAGGACCCCGATTGCTTAATAACGCCATAATGAAGAGCCGCATCCAGAAGATCAAGCTCTTTACTAATACCTTCATTAAAGAGCAAATCAAGTTCAACTTGCTTAAATGGAGGCGCTACTTTATTTTTTACTACCTTAACTCTAACACGATTTCCAATATGGAACTCGTTTTTCTTAAGGCTTGCTACTTTACGAACATCCAAACGGAGTGATGCATAGAATTTTAATGCATTACCACCGGTTGTTGTTTCTTTATTAGCAAAAGGCATAGCACCGATATTTTGTCTGATTTGGTTGATAAAGATAAGTACTGTTTTTGACTTGTGTACTACCGGTGTCAACTTACGCAACGCTTGAGACATCAGACGGGCTTGTAATCCCATATGGGAGTCACCCATTTCGCCTTCAAGCTCTGCCTTTGGCACCAATGCTGCTACAGAGTCTATTACTATAATATCAACCGCCCCGGAACGAATAAGCATTTCTGCGATATCTAATGCCTGCTCACCATAGTCGGGCTGAGAAATAATCAAATCTTGTGTATTAATGCCGAGTTTTACCGCATATACAGGGTCCATGGCATGCTCCGCATCAATAAAGGCACAAATGCCGCCTCGTTTTTGAGCTTGAGCAATGGCATGCATGGCCAATGTTGTTTTACCTGAAGATTCCGGTCCAAAAATCTCTATAATTCTGCCCACAGGAAGGCCACCTATGCCAATAGCTTGATCAATAAGGATAGAACCGGTGGTCAAAGCCTCAATTTTTGTGCTTCCCGCCTGGCCCAACATCATTACCGCGCCATTGCCATATTGCTTATCAATCTGGGAAAACGTTACCTCAAGAGCCTTTTTCTTGAACTCTTGATCACGTCCTGTAGAGGCTGTGTTGTTTTTTGTTTTCATTTTGAATTATCTTTTCTTCAGCTATTCATCTGAGATTCATTTTGTTTTATTGTAGCAGATCTATACAAAGAAGCAACAAATCCCCCAAAGACAAGCTGCTCTTCTTGCCCTTGAATCTGCTTTTTAATTACCGATTTCTTTGCATTGAGTTCAGTTTCATTCAACGGCTCGACCGCATCAAGTCGTATAATATAACCCTTACGGTCACCCTTGGCCGCAGTCACCATACCCACCTTTTCAAGTTGAAATATGCGGTCCGGAGTAATGCCGCGAGCACTCAAGCTATTAATGGCTGCATTATCGCGTGGAGTAATCATATTGGTTGTTTCTACTGCGCCACCAAATAGAGCTGAAAATGCCGCCCTATCTTTGCCTTGGGCCTCTTGCAACTTGGTACGTATCGCACCATCAAGAGCCGATTCAGCTCGTTTTGCATAGAGGTCTTTCTTTACCTTATCAGCAATAGAGTCCAATGAGGGTATATATGCTTTTTCAACCTTATCAAGCTGTACCATAACTCCTAAATCGCCTTCCATGTCAGCAGCGTATGAACCCGGGGTTATTCTAAAGAGCCCTTTTACAAAAGGATCTTGTGAAGCGCTTACTTTATTAAGAACTGTTCTCTTACCAGCCTTTTTTACGACAAAATCAGTAACTGCTGCCGGATTTGCTTTACTTTCCTCAATAACTTTGCGTGCATCGGCTACAAAGCGTGCGCTAAATTGCTGCTGCATTAAATCATTCTTAATTTCTGACTCTACGGCAGACAATGGCTTATAGGTCGCCGGTTTTTTTTCAACGAGTTGCAAGATTTCATAGCCATCTTTAGTTGCGATTACAGGAGAGATATCACCCTTATTTTGTAGCGCAAATGCCGCCTTTTCAAATTCACGGTCATGGGTACCTTGCGCAAAGAGAGGCATTAATCCTCCTTGTGCTGCGGTAGCTTTATCACTAGAGTTTTCTTTAGCAATTCTTGCGAAATCTGCTTCATTTGCAGCTAATTTTTCATGCAATTTATTTGCTTTTTCTGCTGCTTCAGGAGTTGTTGCTGCTATTACTATTTTGCGTACCTGTATTTGAGCAGGTGCCTGTTTGTAATCATTTTTGTGGTTGCTGTAATAGGAGTCTATCTCTTTAGCATCCACAGTAATACCATAGCTTGCCGGATCAAATCTCCAAACAAGGCCCGAGCGTTGTTCTGGCACAGCATAACGCTTTGATTGTGCATTTTGCTCATCAAAGTATTGTTTTAATTCTTGTTCTGTTATTGGCTTTTGTTCTTCTTTTTTTGCAAATTCATCAAGAGATAGGCTCGCAATAGAAAACTGTTTGCCTGAAAATTCGGTCATATAATAATCACGTAATACAAACTGTGGGACATACGCAGTTTGTGTAACCATTTTATCAAGAAGATTGCGCTCTAATGCTTTTTTAACCTGATCTTCAAACTCAGACATTGTTAATCCGGTTTGACGCAAATAGGCGCGCAACGCATGTACAGAAATACCATTTTCATCTATTAAATGAGCCGGCACCGCTATAGGTAAATGTTGCAATATATACAATGGATTACTTAGTTTATCCGCAACGTAATCGGATGATACATGAATGTCCATTTTATCAGCCGCTTGATTAAGCAAATCATCACTAATAAGATTCTCAACAGCTACTTTTTTTGGATCGCGGTCTAATCCCATCATTTTGATATAAAAGTCAGCATATTGTCCAAAACGTTGGCGCATTAATTGGAGTTGAAAGTCTTGTGCAATCACTCGTCTGTGTAAATCTTCTGGCGTGATAAGATGTGAATTTACTTTTGCAACCCAGGGAGTTGTCGTAAAGAAAAATTGAATGATTTGCGTTACAGAGATCGGCAATAGGAGCAGCGCTGCCACGACAATACCGAAAATCTTGAGCGCTCGGCCGTTAAACATATGTTTTCTTATTTGAATAATCATGATAAATAATTCCCTTCTTTCTCTTGTTTTAACACGTTACTATGCGGACATCTTGCAAACGTTCTTGTGGTGCAATACGTCGCACAAGAGCATCCAAATCTTCTTTATTGTTATAGCGTGCGGTTACCACTTGGTACCAACGCTGTACTTTTCCTTTGGCACTCTTGCTTTGTCTTGTTCTAATCTCGAGCTCTACTCCTTTTTTATGCCAACGATGTATAAATTGTTCGGCAGTCTTCATCGAGCCACATCCTAACAGTTGCGCACAATAAGAAACAGCTCCCGCTTGAGTAATAGTAACATCTTTTATTACATCAGTCATCACCCCTTGAGCCAAAAGAGGGGCTGAATCATTTTTTTCTAGAACAGGTTGCGCTTCGCTCATCTCTTGAACCGCATCTGCAGCAGTATCACCGCTATTATCGACTAATTCTTCATTTACGTCATATAATGCACACATAGATGAGTAGATTTGATCTGCAAGAGAATCTTGCTCTATTTTAGTAGAAAATTTTTCAACACCGCGCTTTTGTCCTAAAAAATAGCCCGCCATAAAAACAAAAAAGCTGAGAAGTAATATAACAGACACTATCCAACTTAGATGGCGATTGGTGACAAAAATGCCCTTTTCACCGTTATTATTATCAAACATAAGATCTCCTTGCATCTATATAAAATATGCGCACATTACACGTGAGTAAGTTGCTTAATATATAGTTCAAGATCAGTTAAAGTCAAGTTCAATGTCTGCATGGTCAGCAGTATTGGCGATGAGCTCTGTTGATAGAT
>JAKAUA010000088.1 GCA_021827875.1 bacterium
CGTTTTTCTATGGTTAGTTGTTCATATTTCATTGCAACCTCATCGTTGGAAATCTGGTTTTGCTTGAAGTATATCAGCTAACCATTTTTCAATTTAATGAATGTTGCACTTATTACTTGAATTCACCGAATTTTATCAATAAAAATATTTTGTTATGCCTCGCACTTGCAATGCCTTTTGTTCATGCTGACATCCAAAAGCCATGGTATACTCGCTTATTTGGTAGCTATTCAAATGTTGTCGCTGGTACTGCAATAACAACCGGCTTGTTTACATTTTTAGGTTGTTATTATCTAAAAATAAAGCCTTTGCAAAAGCAAGTTGCTCAAAAAAACGCGATTATAGCCGACTCAAATGGTATTATTGTCTCGCTTGATAACAATAATCTTCAATTGGGCCAAAAAGTGGAAGCAGCTAATAGAACACTGAATATCATAAACAAATTTCACGAAGATAAATATGCCGCTCTCACAGCACAATGTGCTCAAGCCAGAATACAATTGAAAGATTATTCACTCACACAAGAACAAACCAATCAGCGGTGCAATTTAAAAATAACTACAGAAAAATGTGATGCTGAAATTGCAAAGAATTCTGCCACTATTAACATTCTCAAGCAAAGAATTTCGTCATTAAACAATTCTGGTACACTATAAACGACAGAAATGATAACTAAATATTGCAAAATATAGGTATTAAAAAATTAGGAATAATAATGAAAATAATTACAAAGACATTACTTAATATCTCTTTACTGCTTATCGCCGCCACACTCAATGCGCAGTTTTATGCAGAATCAATAAATGATATTAAAGTGCCCAAAAATTTTATCTGGGGTACTGCACTTTCTGAATACCAAGTTTCCGGCGCAGCCTATTGTCGCAACAGCAACTGGTCAGACTTTGAGACAACTTTACCGGAACGTTCTGGTGATGCATGCCAATTCTGGCAACGCTACAAAGATGATATTGCTCTCATGAAGCAAATGGGCGTGCAATCGCTCCGTTTCTCGGTAGAATGGTGCAAAATAGAACCTACCGAAGGCAAATTCGATGCAGATGCATTACAGCACTATGTTGATGTGTGCGATGCTCTCTTGCAAGCAAACATTACTCCTATGATCACCTTGCATCACTTTGTACACCCATCATGGTTTGAGCAAAAAGACGGCTTTGCTGACCCGGCAAATATCCATTATTTTGAACGTTATTGCGCGTATGTGTTTGAACATCTTTCTGACAAAGTACATCTCTGGTGTACCATTAATGAGCCAACCATATTCACCTTCCAAGGGTATGCGCGCGGCGTATTCCCCCCCGGCAGAACCAATTTAATTTCTGCATGGCACGTGTTGCGTAATATGATTCATGCTCATACACGCGTGTACCACAAATTAAAGGGTATGAAGAATGGTAAAGATGCGCAGATAGGATTAGTACATCAATACCTCAAATTCCATTCCTATACCTCATGGAATCCGTTGGAAATGATACCAGGATTACTCTTTAATGCTCTTCTTAACGACTCAGTTATGGAATTTTTAAAAACCGGTGAATTTAATGGCTGGTTTGGTGTACATTACAATGCTCATACCACAAAAAACAATGACTTTATCGGGCTCAATTATTATTCTCGTGCCACTATTAAAGCAAGTTTAGATCTAAGCAATCCAGTGGATGCAGCGCACTATCCTGATGAGATTATGACTGATATGCCCTATGCCATCTATCCACAAGGTTTCTATGATGCTCTTATTGATTTAAAAGCATTACGCATACCAATTTATGTTACTGAAAACGGTATTGCCGATGCTAAAGATGAACACCGCGATCTATGGATTCGTAGCTACTTGGCTGCCATGGACAAAGCTATAGCAGATGGTGCTGATGTGCGCGGCTACTATTACTGGTCAATCATGGATAACTTTGAATGGGACATGGGTTATGAGAAAAAGTTTGGCCTCATAGAAGTTGACCGCCAAACACAAGAGCGAAAAATACGTACCGGCGCACAGTTTTATGTAGCAGTATTACAAAATGCTCTGGCAAACAGTAACTCAATCTAAAAACAAACAGTGATTTTTTTAGCTATTTGACAAAGCCTGAAAAAAGCTTAATCTAAAAGCTATATTACAAATTACATCGCGGGGTAGAGCAGCTTGGTAGCTCGTTGGGCTCATAACCCAAAGGTCGCTGGTTCAAATCCAGCCCCCGCAACCAAATTCAAAAGCCACTTTTTTAAGTGGCTTTTTTTATTGCCATCATTTTTGTCCTTGCCAAATTAAAAACTCTCCTGTTATTCTTTCATAAAATTAAAAACATTGTGTTTTAAAAAAGGATTAAAATGATCTATTTGTTTACCGATTCATGCGCTTGGGCACTTTTAGCTATTCGCCTACTCGTTGGTACTACCTTCGCTTTACATGGTTCGCAAAAAGTTCTTGGTCTCTTTGATGGTCCTGGATTAGCCGGCTTTGCCCATTATATTACTACCTTAGGGCTTCCGGCGATGCTCGGTTATGTCGCTGCATTAGTAGAATTCTGCTGCGGCATCGCACTGGCCCTCGGCATTTTGCCACAACTTGTCGCCCTTTTACTCATACCTGTTATGGTTGTTGCTATTTGGAAAGTACATGTGCGTCATGGCTTCTTTGGCCAAAATGGCGGCTTTGAATACCCGTTAAATCTTATTATTTTGCTCATAGTAATCATCATCGCCGGACCTGGCAGATTGGCATTATTGTCTTTTTGAGCTGGTTGCTTAAATTTGCCTCTAAATATGACCTAATTTCCCCTTTTATTTTTAAAAATATTTTCTAATAGAATCATCATTTGACATTGTCCTAATATTTTATAAATTAATAGTATAGTGGTTGTTAAAAATCACCGCTTTTCATACTGTTTTTTATATATTTTTATGGAGATTCTTATGAAAATACGTTCTCTTTTATTGGCAGCACTTATCTGTATACCTGCAACAAATCGCACTGATTATCATGACGATCAAGCCGCAGTCGGCGGCATCCTTGCTATCGCAGGCGGCGTGGCAGCAATAGGCTATGGCATTTACAAACTTATAGATTGGGCAACCACCCCTACTAATGAGCAACTTTTACAAGATGCACAGCAATTGGCGCAACACTACCTTGCTACTTATGAACAAACAACTGCCACATACAAATGGATATGTTACAGCGCTCATGTGACTGAAGATTGGTTGGCACAATTTGCATCAGACTGCTATAAAAAGGATTCCGTTAATCGCATTATTAACAATGCAAATGATCACTTGGATGCCATTAATAACAAAAAAGCAGAACTTTACAAACGAGTTGCTTCATTAAAGACAGATAAAAACTATCAATCAAAATATTACTACATTACCCAAGATCTTGAAAAAGCGGCGCACCATCTAGATGCTATCGCAAATGATTTTAAAGTTATTGTGTGGTATATGAATGACCACAAAGCGTACCTGCAAATGTGGGAACGCACGAATAAATTCTGGAATTACTACCAAAATGAGCTTAACTTAGTTACGTATGACTTAGGACTGCTCTTGGGAGCATGTATGAATCATACTGAGCTAACCAATAAAAAATATCCGCTGCTTGTGTATATTGATACATTAAATGACGATATACGCACCCTCGAGCGCTCAATTAGCTCTGTGCATTCTTATCCTGTCCTCTATGGCTATGTTAACAATCAACTTACCGGGCTAAAAACCATACGCGGCATGGTGACATCTTCAAACCGCTATGCACAAGAACAAAACATGAAAGAACAAGATCGTATTGAAGCAGAACGCCAAAGAATGGCAAAAGAACAGTTGCGCATTCAACAAGAGCAGCTTGAAGTGCAGCAAGCAAAACTACGTGAAATGGAACGCCAAAACGCCATTGCTAAACAACAACTTCGCGAGCAGCAAGCACAAAGTAAAAATTCAGGGGGCTTAAAAGCCCCCGCTTTATTATGAATTTCAATTTATTGATTTTGTATGTATTCGCGAATCCTATTTTCATTGATCTGACCGCAAGTTTCTGCGAAA
>JAKAUA010000028.1 GCA_021827875.1 bacterium
TACAGTGATTTACAAAATCATTTTGAATATCATCTTTTTGTGTAAATCCCTTTTTGGCACAGGGCTTATAGCAAGTGTTGATAAGAGCATTGCAGAGTGCTTCGGTTGTTGCAAGATGGGCGTTGTATGGTTGATACTCTTTGATGACATCTAAATGTTTGTTACGTTTTAAAACAAGATCAGTCGTTTCCCATGGAATGCCATAGCGAGAAGCAATAGTTTTGGTTAAAAAGGGGTACAACTCTCCATGTTGATATGTGTTCCACAGTTTATTAATCGCCCAATCAGCGTGAAGAAAAGTTGTAGTGACGCTTAACCATAAAAAGATACAATATCTCATGGTTCTCCATTTGCGTTTATAACTACAGTATTACAAAATACTATACTCAATGGAGATAATAAAATGGAAGATATTTGCAAATATAATTATTAATTATTAGTTGCTGCTTGCATTTGAATCAGTATCTGTATCATCGGTATCGCTGCTATTTGCGCTATCTTCTGTAGTGATAAGTTCATTGAGATTAGGATAAGCCTGCCGTGTAAAAAGAGTAGGATCGATTGATGAAATTTCACTATGAATATATTTGATATCTTGTACATGCTGAGGCAGTAGGGGAGATGTAGTTGTTTCAGCAGCAGTTGAACCAAAGAATAGAGCAATTAATTTTGAAAGATAATATTTAATCCCTGTAGTTTTATTAAATGATGCATGATTTGATGGTTTACTTAATCGTGTCATGCAATCTAATAAAGAGAGCATTTTGGCTAAATAATTTTTGAGTTGTGGTTTTTTTGTATAACCATTTCTGTGAGCTCGTTCTAATATTTCTTTAAAATTATCCAGTGTTGGTTCTACTGGTTGCTTCATTGCATTATATTTTTCCTCATCGGGAATGAGTGAGCTAAAAAGCCTTTCCATATGCATATCATAAGGATTTTTACAGAGCAATTTAATAAGTTGGTTTCGTGTTTCTCTGCATACTTGCCCGGTTGAATTAGTGCATCCAAAAATAACTTCTCCTTCATTATTAACTTTCACTGTAATACTAACCCAATGCCCATACGATCCAGCATTGTCACCGATTTTCTCATGAGCAGCTCGTTGGTGATGGTGCATATTGCCAAGAATAAAGGTGTATTTTGATGATACTTTTCTTTGCACATTTAAAATGGATTGACACATTCCCATAAACTGATTGTCATCGGTAACAGCGATAGTTTCAAGATTAAGTTCTGAAGGGTTCGAAATTATAATATACTCGTTTTTATTCCAAAATAACCCTTCTGCAAGTGCTTGCATCTCTAGCTCGTCAAGATTTTCTAAATTAAGAGCATCTATGCCAGATATATTTTTTAAAGGAGAATTTTCATCTGTTTTCAAATCCTTTACATTCAAACCTTTATAATTTCCCGTTTGTAGACAATGGCCATTTTTGACTGCATTTGCACCACAGTCATTGACAAATTTACCATCAGCGTTAAATTGCCCGTTAACTTTATAGTGTACTATTGTTGGTGAAATTGTTATCGGAGCATATAATTCCGGATGTTCTTTCATATCTTTAGCTATAATCATGGGACTTATAGAATCCATGGGTAAGCGAATGATATTCTTACAGAACAGCTCGGATAATTTTTGAGATGAATTATTTAAATGTATTTTGTTTTTAGGAAGCAAAGCATCAAAGTTAACGACTGTGAGAGGTGATTTTTTTGGAATAAAAGTTTGTGGCCTAGAGTTACAAGTACGTTGCTTGAGGATAGGCCAATTATTTAGCCCAGTATTAAGGTACAGGCCATTTGCAGGAAGTGTAAATATGAGAGTGAGAAATAGGATAATTTTGTTCATAATATCCCTCAAAGCCTAAAAAAATTATATTTTTGAGGTGTTTATATATAATGCATGACTCAGTTATTTTCCAATAGTATATTTCAGTTGGTCTATTTTGTCAAAGTCCAGAGGTAAGATAGTAAGATTAATGTGGCCTTCAAATAAAAAATCATTACAATTCTTTATTTGAGGGCAAATGGGTTGACTAAGGGGGGGCCTTATACCATTTTAATTAGCCCCTGCTTCGTCTACCGGCAATAACATTGGTATCATCATATACTGTTTTGCCATGTTCATCTGCTATACCACGGGGCGAAAGCGGTTTTGGTAGTGATGGTTCTGATTGCGATTGGCGAAGGAGCGAAAATTCATCCCTAGTAAGGCCTCCGGTACGTGTTGAAGGTGGTGTTGCAAGTGAATCTTGGGTAAAGCAATAATTATCGTCACAGTCCTCATCAGTATCATTGTTAGCGGATTTAAAAGATAAACTTGGAAGAAGGGCTACATTGCTTTGTGTGCGCTGTACGGGGGCAGAAGCGGACAAATTTTGTGACAATTCTTCATCATCGGCGGAATAGTCATCTACAGCATTTTGTGCTGCGCTTATCTGGGGGACGTATTTTCTGGTTAATAGATGGCTAAAGTCACCGAAAGTATCATTTTCATCATTGTTAGCATCAGAACGAGGAGTTAAAGGAGGCATGCTATTCGAGCGTGGGCGTGGACTTTGGCGCACAATGTAGGCAGCTCTTAGAGGGTCTGTTTCCGGTGGCCGATTGATTTCATTAAGGCGAGCTTTGTATCGTTGTAATCGCAATGTATGTTTCCCGGTAACATCACCTAAATGATCTAATCTATCAGTAATAGTATCTTGGCCTTCTTTCAGCTCCTTTAGCGTTGTTTCTTCTAATGTTTTTGTTGCATTTGCAACTTCATTGGCGACCCATTTTTTCATCTGTTCTTGTGAGGCAGCATAATAATGAGACGCGAGTTTCCATGTACCAATGACACCGACCACTAAGCCCCCGGTGGCGGCAGTAATGAGCCAGGTAATGCCGGGAGATTCTTGCGATTTGAATAGTGAATGACCGGGATGTGTTGTATGGGTTATTAATAATAGAGCGACTAAACAATAGTATATTTTTTTCATAAGAAGCTCCCTTGATCCCTGTTCTTAGTGATATGCTGCTTATAATACTACTAATTAATCAAATGCTTCAGCAACAAAAAATGCGGTCCCTAAAACTGCTAGTATATTAATAATCGATCAGATCATCGTCTAGCTGGAGATAGTCATGTCCATTGTAAGAATGATTGGCATCATAGGAAGCACATGACAGCACGTCTTCCTGATCTAAGGGTACGGAATATGCTTTTTTTGGATCAATTGGGGATGTACGTGGACTTTTTATTGAAGTACAGCTGTTAGTTGAATCAATCATGAGATCCGGACTAAAGCTTCTATGCGATATCTCTGAATCATATTCGTGGAGTGTAAACATGCAGTTATAGCTACCGGCCAATTTTAGGCGTTGTATATTTGAATGAAAATTATTGTTTTCGGATAATGGAGAATCGGGTGATGTAGATATGATTACGTTTCGACGTCCGGAGGCAGGAGATGAGATATTCAAAGCATCATTGTTAGGAATTACAATAGGATTTGATTTTGTAAGTTCTGAATATTCACTTGCATTGCACGTGATAACCAAGATGATTAAAATGCGATATACATATTTCATAAAATTAAGTGTGTCTACCTATAATTATATAATCATGATGATACATGTTCTCTATATTACTATAGAATGATTTTTTGTTTTTTGCTACTGTACATTATTCATAGATAATATTTGAATCGTAGCCTCTTTCAAATGAATATGATGTATACTCCAATCCACTTCGTGGAGTTGTTGTAGAAGTTGTTTCATCTGATTGTTCGGATTTATCATCATTTATAAAACAATGTTGAAAATACTTCTCATCATTCGGTGAAAATGAGCATGATTTAGAACGAGGTGACGTTGCCGCTTCATATCTAGTAATAGCTCTGGGAGTGCTTATTGAACGACTCGCATTCTTTTTATCTTTATAAAGAATGGCTTCATCTTGTTGCGCTAATTGCTGGGCTGAGGAGGTGCTGTACGTTTCATGTGGAGCAGATGCAGTACGTGTATGCGTAGTTAAAAAGGCATAGGTAGTAGTAACTTTTTTTTCAAGCATGGCATGTGCTGAAAACATGCTGCCAATGATTAATATGAAAATAATCTTAATATGGTCGTTCATAGAATTTGATCATCTTTAATTTTAAAAAGTGTATAAAAATAGGATGCTACGATTGTTCATAGCACCCTTGTCATCTTATTTCGCGACTGTTACTTAAAACATACCGCCCATGCCACCCGGCATACCGCCACCCATTCCAGGATGTGTAGCAGGAACATCCTTTTTATCTTGTGGAATTTCGCTAATGGTTGCTTCTGTTGTTAAGAGCAATCCGGCAATTGATGCTGCATTTTGAATAGCAGAGCGAGCTACTTTTGCAGGATCGATAATGCCTTCAGCGATCATATCAACATATTCGCCATTTTTTGCATTAAAGCCTGTGTTTGCACTTTCAGCTTTTACTTTGTTAATAACAACTGAGGCTTCAAAGCCCGCATTGTCAGCAATGATACGCATTGGCTCTTCTAATGAGCGCAATACAATTTGTGCGCCTAATTGCTCATCGCCAGTTAATTTCAAAGCTTCTACCGCTTTTTGTGCGCGAAGCAAAGTAACGCCACCACCGGCAACAACACCTTCTTCAACAGCAGCTCTGGTAGCAGAAAGGGCGTCATCAATACGATCTTTCTTTTCTTTCATTTCAACTTCAGTTGCAGCACCAACTTTAATCACGGCTACGCCGCCGGCAAGTTTAGCAAGGCGTTCTTGCATTTTTTCACGATCATAATCAGAGCTGGTATTTTCGATCTGCATTCTGATTTGTGCGACACGACCGTTAATTTCAACTACGTTACCTTTACCTTCAATGATGGTGCAGTTGTCTTTGGTGAGTATCACGCTTTTCGCCATACCAAGATCATGCAATGTCAATGCTTCGAGCTTAAGGCCAACTTCTTCAGCAACTAATTTGCCGCCGGTTAAAATTGCAATATCTTCTAACATTGCTTTACGACGATCGCCAAAGCCGGGAGCTTTTACTGCTGCAATGTTCAAAGTGCCACGCAGACGATTTACTACCAATGTTGCCAATGCTTCGCCTTCAACGTCTTCAGCGATGATCAGCAATGAACGACCGGTTTTTGCAACTTGTTCTAAAATTGGCAACAAGCTCTTCATGCTGCTGATCTTCTTTTCGTAAATTAAGATCAACGGATTATCAAGTTGTGTTTCCATTTTTTCAGGATTGGTCACAAAGTACGGTGAGAGATAGCCACGATCAAATTGCATACCTTCAACAACTTCGAGTTCATCCTGCATACCTTTTGCTTCTTCAACGGTAATCACACCATCACGACCAACTTTTTCCATTGCTTGCGCAATCAATTGGCCGATCTGTACGTCTGAGTTGGCAGAGATAGTTGCAACTTGTTCTATTTCTTTTTTGCTATCAACTTTTTTTGCAACAGCTTTTACGTGTGCAACAACTGCTTCTACCGCTTTATCAATACCCCGCTTGAGCGACATTGGATTTGCGCCGGCAGTAACATATTTGTTACCTTCGCGGAATATTGCCTGTGCAAGCACTGTTGCGGTGGTTGTTCCATCACCGGCTACATCAGCGGTTTTGCTCGCAACTTCGCGCACCATTTGTGCGCCCATATTTTCTAATTTATCTTCGAGCTCAATTTCTTTGGCTACGGTTACACCATCTTTGGTTATAATGGGAGCACCATAAGAACGCTCGATAATAACATTGCGTCCACGGGGCCCGAGGGTTATTTTTACGGTGTCAGCAAGGGTATCAACGCCTTTACGTACTTTTTCGCGTGCGTGCACGCCGAATACTATTTTTTTTGATGCCATAATCAAATTCTCCGAATAATTATTTTTCTAAAATACCTAAAACTTCATCTTCACGGATGATGAGGTAGTCTCTACCAGCTTCGGTGCCGGAATATTTGCCAAAATAGACCGTATCGCCAACTTTTACTTGTAGTGGGGTAACTTTGCCGGCCGCGTCAGTTCTGCCATTTCCTGTGGCCAATACAGCGCCCATTTGAGCCTTTTCTTTAGCAGCATCAGGAATAATAATACCACCCATGGTTTTTTCTTGTTCTTCTATGCGTTTTACTAAGATTCTATCGCCGAGTGGGCGTAATTTTTCAAACATTTTTTTATCCTTCTCTCTTGTACCGCCATAGCTTTTTGGCGCAGGCGTATAATGATTGTTTTTCATTTATCTACCGCTTGTTTTTCAGGGGTAGTTATTTATTTTCTTATAAAAAATTTTATAAAAATAAATCATATTTCTTGATAGTAGCACACTCATATTTTATATTTGCGCGTTGTTAGGCATATTCTAAATTTACTCATTAAATAGCCATGTTTAATAACATGAGCGAATTGCTAATTTTATTCTATTAACAGCATGAATTTACTTTAGTTTCTTTGCAACATTGCTCCTGAGCGGCTTCTTGTTTGCAGCAATCATCAATTCCGTCGACTTTATGTAGGACTTCTTTCAATTTTTCAGGTGTTGGCTGATAAAGGTCGATAATATTACCGCTTGGATCTTGTATGCTGGTCATAATGCCATGGGATGCAGTAATGGGTGCTGTTAAAAAGGTAAAGCGCTCTTTATTTTTTTCATAGGTATCAACCAAATTACCTATTTCAAATACAATACCGGTACGAATTTGTTCAGGTAAGTCTTGTGGTGCAGGGCAAAGGCCTATTTTTACCCCATTAAGGTCGAATTCTGCCCAACGATTTTTCATGCGAAATTTGAGCTGAAGCCCTAAGTCATGGTAAAAAGCAACAGCAGCATCAAGATCTCGCTGCATCAGTACAATCATAGCAACTTTGCTAACAGAAAACGGTTGCATATATATCCTCCAAAGATTAATGATCTATATACTTATTCTATCAATTTTGTGATATTCAACAAGGGTATGTAGGGGAGCTTAAAAAGAATGAATGAGCACAAGCTCAAAAAAAGGAGAAAAATGTGATGAAAATAACGTTATTATATCCTGCTCTTAATGGTACTGACATTAATACTATCCGTCCCTTAATAGAGCAATTAGATCCTCTGGTACAGGGTTATCATATAGATGTAATGGATGGTATTTTTGTACAAAACCTGACTTGGGGCGTAGCAGGGGTTAATCTGCTTGCGAGTCAAAGTATGAGGACGTCAAGTTGGGTACATCTTATGGTTGAGGATGTGGCATTATATGTTGCCTCGCTTCTCCTGGCGCCCGGCAGCTTGGTCTCTTTTCATCTGGAATCTGGAGCTGAGGTAGAAGCTATTATAAAAATTCTAAAAGAAAAAAAATATAAGACTTCGCTCGCAATTAATCCAAAAACGAACGTAGAAAAAACTTTCCCATACGCCCACTTAGTAGATCAAATATTACTAATGTCTGTCGAGCCAGGTCATTCTGGACAAGATTTTTTACCGGAGGCTATCAAAAAAGTTGAACTTCTTGCCGCTTATCGCGCGACAAGCAAGTTAAATTTTAGAATTGGGATCGATGGTGGCATTGATGCCGAAAATATTGCGATGCTCGCAGAAAAAGGGGTAGATGATTTTGCAATCGGTTCAGCTATTTTTGCATCACCTGATCCTGTCGAAGCGATCACGATTTTGCGCAAGCAATTAGATACGAAATAGCTAAAATCATAAAGAATTTTTTGAAGAATTATGACGCGCTAAATTATCGCGTGGATCGCCGTCTTCAGCAAAACAAATTCCATAGAAAGAGTGTCTTCAGGTGCTCGACGAACGCCAAAACGTTTATAAAATGGAAGGGCATTCCATGTCGACTGCCAACGGATTCTTTCTACTTTTTCCGTTTGCATGTTATCAAGTGCTTGTAGAAAAAGTTCTGTACCCAAGCCTTTTCTTTGATGAGGTTTTTCTATTTCTAATTTATAAATTTTAGCTTGTTTGTTTCGCAGGGTAGTATTGTAGAGTATTTGTCCAAGATATTCTTCGCGAAAATCAGGTAACCATGCATCAAAAGGCTCTGCTGTACTTGCTAAGCAATATGCAAAGCTCGTCGTATCATTAGAAGCAAATGCTTTAATTGCATAATCAGCGCGGTAATCTAATTTGCTCGTTTCAAAATGTACTGACTCTGCGCAATATGTTGTACTGATCGCGCAAAGCAACAATAAGTAAAGTTGTTGTATAGGGAATGTTATCATAGTGCTATTATTCTTTGGCATGATATTGTTTCAAATTTTCTTCAGGATCACCATCACGTTCAAACACATATTCAAATTCGATGCCCTTATTTGAAGCAGTAGAATGTTTTCCCCAAAATCGTTTGTAAAAAAGTATGGCTTTAAAATCACTGATCCAATATACTTTTTTTATATTTTTATCTTTAATGTTTTGTAGCGCCAGAAGCATAAGTTTGGTTCCTATACCTTTGCGTTGATAACTATCGATGACGTCAAGTGAGATAATTTCTGCGCGAGATTTTTTTATATTAAATTCACAAGTGATACTACCAAACTGTCGATTATCTTTTGTGGAGGCTGCTATAGTAAAAGATGATTTATACATATGAAGTTTGTATTTTGGAGTATGTTCAACTACATCTGAGCAATATATATGCCGTGATGTAATCGAAATAATAAAAAAAATTATTTTATATATTTTCATAATGTTCTCTTGGAGCGCTTTTTGATGGCATAATATTTTTTTAAATTTTACTTGGGGTCACCATCACGGTCAAAAATGAATTCAAGATTAATATGTTTATCATGATTTATAGCGCTTTTTGCACCAAATTGTTTTGTAAAATGGTATAGCGCTATCAGTGCTGAGCCAGTAAGCTTTTTTTATATTGAGAGCTTTAATTTGTTTCAAAGCTAGAAGCATAAGCCGTGTCCCTATGCTCTTTGTATTGATATCTCTGATTGACATCGAGTGAACTTATTTCTACTGTTGTATTGTTGTCCTCAAAATCACACATGATAGAACCAACAGTCTGTTTTTTGTAAGGTGCTATTTTTATGCAAGCGGAAATATCAAAACATGTCTCTTGAGTGCGAAGTTCATAGGTGATGCGAGGGTGATGATATATCTGCGCTGTAGATTGATTGTGATGCAATCGTAAGAGCGAATAATAATAAGTTATATATTTTCATAATACTCCATTGAGTTGCTTGCTTATCATATGAGATTTATAATGTCATTCATTCTATTTTGAAGGAATTAATGAAATCATTCTTTTTTCACCCGTTTGTAAGCTGTGCGCACTTATTTTTGTATAACCAAGTGCTTTAAGATCTTTGATGATTCTTCCAAAAAAGCGAGTATAAGTGGCTGCTTCTGCAGGGGTTCTATTTGGGTTATGTGATGGGTAGTTGACTACTACTGCTATTCCAGGAACATTGTTCTCTACAATGACATCAGAGGATTCCAGCAGTTGTTTTGGAATAACGAAATTTTCTTCGTCGATTTCACATGAATGTAACGAATATTTTACAATAATTTGAGAATCATGCTGTACTTGTGTGGTTGTTATGAAGTATTTATTCATAGAGGTATTATCCATCGCAACGATTGATGTTGCAATGAATATTAAAAGTAATAAAAGTATATGATTAATTTTCATTTTTTCTCCATTTGCTGCTCAAAGCTACATATCTTCTTTTAATTCAATGGTGTGTGTTAGGCCATTGTTGAGATCAAGAGTGTTTAAATAAGAAGCTTGTGCATTATATGCATCGGCTAGGACTTTATGCTCCAGTTTTGTTATAACATCAGAATGAATATTTGCAGGTAAAGCATACTGCACATACATATGCTTTGTATTATAATTTAAAAAATGAGCCATGGAGCCAATAACAAAAGTACCCTGCGAGGTAGTGACATCAACGAATTGATGTATTGTATTATTATTACTGTTTTCATTAATCTTATATTCGGTAATTTCACCGACAACTTCCGGCTTAAGGAATCCGGTTTTTACCAATGCTTTTTTATTGTCATCAAAAGTGATTTCAGCAATATCTTCAACTGTATGACACAATAAGGATTGATGTTGTTTTTTGATAATAAAATGTCTTTTTTGTTTAGGAGACTTAGTGAATATTCTTGGCTCTGTACGCATAGCATTGGCCATGCCAGTTACGATGATTAGAGTAACCAGAACAAGATATTTTTTTAACTCCATTTTTATCCCACTTGTAGAAATATTTTTAACTATTTTTATTATAATATAGTATTTTTTATAATATCAAAACAATTCAGCTTGTCAAATTTTGCAGCAATATGGGTAATAGAAGTAATAGAAGATAGGTAAAAAATAAAGAAGGGGGCAGATTTTTTAGATCTGCCCCCCTTTGCCTAGCTTTCAAACTAGTTAGTCACTTTGGACTATCGGCTTAGCTGTGGGAAGAATAGTGCAATCTCTTCTTTTGCTGTTTGTGCAGCATCAGATCCGTGAGTTGCATTTTCTCCAATGCTTTTACCGAACTTCTTCCTAATGGTGCCTTCTTCTGCTTGCGCAGGGTTGGTTACTCCCATTAAATCGCGCCATGCTTTAATAGCATTCTCTTTTTCAAGAGCCATTATAATAACTGGGCCGGAAGTAATGAAATTAACCATTTCACCAAAGAAAGGTCTTTCTTTATGGATCGCATACAGTTGGTTTGCTTGTGCTTTGCTCATGTTGATTTTTTGCAAGCCAACGATATTAAAGCCATTTTGTTCAATGATATCGATGATTTTACCGCTATTTTTAGCAGCAACAGCATCGGGTTTAATCATAGCGAAAGTGATCTCTTGTGCCATATTATTCTCCTGACTCATCGTTGCCGCCTTTTTGGCGCGCAGCATGTTTTTCAAGTTCTAATTGCAACAAGCTCTTGCCCTTACCTTCAGAAGTGCTGGTAGTCATTTCTTTAGGAGCTTTTTCTCTTCTGTTTGATGTGGAAGCAGCTTCTTTTTTAGGAGCAGCTGGTCTAACTTCACGTTTTTCATCTTTTGCAGAAGGTTGTAGCTTCAAGCTGAGACCAAGTTTACGATCTGCTTTATTCACGTTAATAACGCGGAATTGAGCAACTTGACCCACTTTGAGAACAGATTCAACTTTGTCCACATTGTGATCAGCAAGTTCAGAAATATGCACGAGGCCTTCAACACCGATTGGGAGCTTCACAAATGCACCAAAATTGGTGATTTTTGAAACTTCGCCTTCAACGATGGAGCCAACTTTATATTCTTGCTCAATCTTTTCCCATGGATCTTGGCTTAATTGCTTAATACCCAATGAGATTTTCTTGTTTTCTTTGTCGATACCAAGAACAACAGCTTCTACTTCGTCACCCTTCTTGTAAATATCGGTTGGGTGATTGATATGTTCTGTCCAGGACAAGTCAGAAATATGAACAAGGCCATCAATACCGGGGAGTAACTGCACAAAGATACCAAAATCGGTAATATTGCTGATTATACCTTTGATCTTTTGACCAACTTTGAATTGTTCATTTACTGAATCCCATGGATTCTTGTCGAGTTGTTTGATACTCAATGACATACGGCGGTTTGCCACATCAAGAGATACGACCACAACTTCGATTTCTTGGCCAACTCTGAATTTGGTATGCAAATCGTTGATACGATCTGTCCATGATACTTCAGAGATATGCACCAATCCTTCAACACCACGTTGGATTTCAACAAAGAGACCATAATCGGTAATGCTAGAAATCTTGCCTTTAATTTTGTCGCCCACTTTAATAGTGTCAGCAACTTTTTGCCATGGATTGTCAGAAAGCTGTTTAAGACCAAGAGAGATCTTTTCATTGTTCTTATCAAAGGAAAGTACTTTAACAGTAATTGTTTGACCGATTTTAAGCATTTCGCTTGGATGAGCAATGCGACCCCAGGTCATATCAGTGATATGTAACAAGCCGTCTACGCCACCAATATCAATGAAGGCACCATAGTTGGTGATATTCTTAACTTGACCTTGAATAACTTGGCCTTCTTTAAGAGTATCAAGAACTTGTTTTCTAACTTCGCTGCGTTGTTCAGAAAGATATTTTCTGCGAGAGATAATAATGTTGCCACGTTTTTTGTTGAGTTTGAGAATGTTGGCAACAATTGTTTGGCCAACATATTGATCAAAATCAAGAACACGTTGCAAGTCGATTTGAGAACCTGGCAAGAATGCAGGGATTCCCACGTCAACATTAAGACCACCCTTAACTTTGTGAGTAACAATACCTTCAATAGGTTTGTTTTCTTCAAAGAGCTTGGTAACTTGTTCCCATGCTTTGAGCGCTTTAGCTTTTTCATAAGAAAGCACTACGTTGCCTTCCATGCTTTCCAACTCATCAAGGATCACTTCAATAGTGTCGCCCGGATGAATTTTTTTCATGTCGCCTTCGCTGAATTCATAGCGAGGGATAAGGCCGTCAGATTTGTAATTGATATCTACTAAGACACCGTCAGAATCAACACGAACAACTTTACCGGTGACTAATTTGCCCGGGTTGAGGGTATCAAAAATACCTTCATATAAATTGCTCAGTTCTTCTAATTGCTCTTGATTTAAAGAGACTTCTTCAGCTTGCACCAATGATGCCATATCGGCATGTGCAAATTGACTGGAACGAATGAGTTCTTTTGACATAAAAGATGTGCTCCGGTTGGATAGCCTAGAATAAGGCATCCAAGTTTAAGGGTTTAACATATACAAATACCAGTGATTCCCAGGATAAACGATAATTAAAAAAATGGCAAATGGTATCAAGTTTGCCGAGCCCTCAGTTTGCTACCATTTTGAATACTTGGTAGTCTGGTGTGCATAAATCATGGCTATACATTTTTTACATCATTAAAGGGGTAAAAATGAAAAAAATCATACTAAGCAGCGCACTTTGCTTGTCTACATTAACGGGGGCTGAGATTGATGCTGAACGCGGTACTCGTTATATAAATAATATAGTTCGTTTTATGTTCAACGGTGGTATAGGTGTTTTTGGTGGAGCGGTTTATGAAGGAATATCGAGACATCCATCAACACCATTTAATGCTACAGAAGAAGTATCTTTACAGAGTATAATCACTTTTGGAGAAGGGTTTGTCGGGGAAGGCGCATATTACCTAGCCAGCGTTGGCAATAAACAAAAGCATATGGCCCATGTTTCATCTAGCGATCTTCTTGCGCGTGGGTTGGGACGTGCAGTAGTTGCGCTTGTAGCTTGCGATTCAAAACAGGCAAGTGATAAGCGCATTGACAATGGTAAAATAAACCCTTGGGGGGTAATTAACTCTGATTTGATTTTAGGCGCCTTGTGGACAGCCGGTGCATATGGCCTTGATCAGTATAGCGGGTCACCGGCTAAACCCAAACAACAATCAAAAAAACAAGAATTGAATACAGTTTTATCATATAAAAAGGATGCCATTACGCCGGCACCACAATCGATGCAACAAGTGCCAGTGGTACAAAAACAAGTTGAAACGTCAGTGATCATATCAAAATCAGTACACAATAATGTGACAGCTGAAGGTTTTGATGCTGGACGCTATTTTGAACAATTAAGATCAATGTAATCTATTTTTATGAATAAAATCTTAGTTTGTTTGATCCATGTTTGTTGCTATACTGGGTGCGAATTTGTAGTTTATAATAGCATAAGGATAAGTAGATATGAAAAAAATAGTATTATCTTTGGCGTTATGCCTGAGCATCACACCAATAGTTTCTCAAGAAGCAAAGGGAGATATTTCTCCTGAGGCAAGTGAGCGTATCGCACGTTTCTCTTTCAATTTCTTGTTTGGCTTTGTGGCTGGTGCATATTATGAAGAATTACATGATAAAAAACCACGGATAACACATAGTTACAAAGAAGTGCCGATTGTTGTGGGAGGAGAGCTCGTAAATCAGGTCATATATCCTGTGGTATTTGCTTCGAATAATCAAAAATATAGTCTCGTTAAACCACATCATGAGTGTGACTTTCTTGGGCGTGGTCTAGGGCGTGCTCTGGCTGCCATAGCAGCCTCAGGTACAAGAAAACAGAATGGTGAAAAGCCTCATATTAATATATATAACGTAATTAACACTGATTTGGTACTAGGCAGTTTAGGGCTAATTGGTAAACAATTGTCCAATTGGTATAGGAGCAAGCCGGAAGAAAAAGATAAATCGGAAAAAACTGAGTTAGTTTTAAAATACCAACCTGAAACAACTACTCAACCTAAAAAAGAAGAAGTAGTCACACCTATCGCCAAGCCATTGGAGTCGGAAATAGAGCAGTTGCGCAAACAATTAAAGCCAAAGGAGCGCTTGGTTACATTGACTGATGCTGAACGAAAAGAACATAATCTAAGTAGTTGGTGGGATTGGGAATAAAAAATAAAGCCCCCGGGAATAATTCTCGGGGGCTTTTAGTTTAATATAATGTATACATAGGATTAGGCATTTTAAATGTTTTATCAGCAAATCCGCCGATTAAATCGCTTTCTTGATCGCCAATATTGGCAATAATGCGGTAGCCTTGCGATTCTATATCGCGACGGACGTTGGTTTTGTATGGCGCCACAGAGAAGTTATCATCATTTTGTGGGCGCAAATAGAGCTTTTCCCAATGAGTAAAGCCTGCTGATCTTAAGTTATCTTCCGTTACTTTGCGGCGCAATTGACTGCGGCCGGTGACAAAAAATACTTTAATGCCTTTATTTATTATAAAATTATATAAGTCGAGCATTGGTGGTATAGGGCGTTTGGGGTGCAGTTCCCATTCATGATAAGACTTTGTTGAATGGCCAAGGTTAGTAGAAATTGCATAATCGAATGAAGATATTACTGTATCATCAACATCAAAAACTACGGCGTCATTTTTGGATAATGTAGCATGTGTATCTATATAATGTTTTATTTGATCAACTAGGCACGTAACGTCTTTGATATAATCATGTTCGTAATATTTTTTTACTTTACGTTTTGCAAGCTCAAGATTTTTAGGTTCATCAGAAGTGCATGACTGATGTCTGCCTTGGCAATTTACCTGTGTCGAATGTGTTTGTGTTTCTAGCTGCGCAGGGTGGCGAGGTTTAATGACTTGATTTTCTACCGGTTGCGTTTGAGCTGCCGGCGATGAGGATATTGACTGTTCGCTTTCTGGAGATACTGTTTCAGTTGCGTTATTTTTCTGCGGCGGTATGCTTCGCTTATGAGGATATGCATAGCCGATACGTGGTGCGATCACCGGCCTGTCGGCCGGTAGTTCTGCATCTAGTACTTGAGTCGTTTGTCTTTGTGTTGTGGCATTTGGTATGGTAGTTTGATTCATTGACAAAATATCATGAGTAATCAAAGCGAATAACAGCGTAAACGTGATGCGTATTTTTTGCACTACCATAATAAAAACCCCCCGTTATTTTTTACTTTTCAGGATCGTATTGTTTTGGTAATGTACCATTAGCCTTTTCGTACAATATCGTTTTAAATACGGTAAATATAGTGTAACTGAAGATGCTTGTTATTGCAGTAAACAATGTTACGTGAAGTTTAAATTGTGGCATACCAGTAAATGCTGGAATCAACAGTGAAGTCATTGCTACTATGCCTGTCCATAACATTAAAAAAACGATCACAGCAAAGAAAGTTTTCAATATCATGCGAAAGCTTTTCTTTAGTGCCTCAAAGAATCTGGTATTACTCAAAGTAATAGTTATAAAAAAATAAAAAGTAATAGTTTCAAATACAAGATAAACAATGGCTGGAAATAGTATGGGAAGAATAATTTGTAATGATCTTATACTAAAGTTTGAATACAAAATAGAATACATCGCAAGGTAAATAAAAAATAATTTCAAAAATCCATACCCAATAATGTTACCAAGTTTTGAAAACCCTTTTTTGATACTGTGTATCATGGTTTCCGTATGGTTATGTAGTATGTGCGATGTGTAATCAGTTATGCCAATGATAAGTACATAAAAAAAGATAAAAGAAATAAGATTAAATAAGAGGCCAAGAAGAAATAACGTATTAAAAGATGACGAGATACCAGCCTTGTAATCTCCTGTCATAGTAATGCCTTCATTCAAAGGTTGAATGTCAAGATTGGGCGAAGGAAACAAGAAATAGTTGAGTAGGTGATGCGCCACAAAATAAGCGCCGATATATAAATACAGTTGTACATGTTTAAAGGTAAGAATAATGCTTTGAAAGAAAAGTTTAAATCCTGTTTTTACTTGATTCATATTATTCCCTTATTTGATTTTATTTTTCAGGATCGTACTGTTTTGGTAATGTGCCATTGGCCTTTTCGTACAATATTGTTTTAAATACGGTAAATATCGTGTAACTAAAGATACTTGCGATTGCTGTTGCTACCGATGTACCGAACATTACTTTGACAGGCATGTTTATAGATACTGGAATAAAGAGTGCAACAAGTGCTGTCAAAATACTCCATAATATTAAAAAAGTAATAATAGCAAAAAATGTTTTGAGTACTAAGCGCCAGCTTTTGTGTAATGCATCAAAAAAGCTAATTTCGCTTAGGGTAATAGCCGGAAAGAAGTAAAAAGTAATGGCTTCATATATAAAATAAATGATGGCGAATGGTGCAATTCCTACCATTATTTTTATAAGGGTCGGGATTGTCATATTATTTGCAAAATTAACAACTCCTGGCACTAGGGCATATATTGCAAACGCTATAATGAGGCTTAAAAGACTAAAAGCAAGCTTTAAAATACCATAACCGAATATAGAACCAAGGTGAGATAATCCTTTTTTAACACTATGCATAATAGTTTCTGATTGTTTATGCAAAAGGTGAGATGTGTAATCGGTGATACCAATAATAAGCACATAGAAAAAGATAAAAGAGACAATATTAAATAAGATGCCAAGAAGAAATAACGTATTAAAAGATGATGATATACCTGCTTTGTAATCTCCTGTCATAGTAATGCCTTCATTCAAAGATTGAATATCAAGGTTGAGTGATGGAAATAGTAGATAATTAATTGTGTGGTGTATTACAAAATAAGCGCCAATGTATAAATACAGTTGCGCATGTTTAAAAGTAAAGATAATGCTTTGGAAAAAGAGTTTAAACCCTGTTTTTATTTGATGCATACTATGTCCTTTCTATGCCTCGTTTATATTTAATGTAAATTGTAATATATTGCTCGATCGAAAAGCAAGAATGACAAAAAAGAAAAAAGCGCCGGAAAAATTTTTATCTTTTTCCAACGCTTTTTTCAAAAACTGGTGATTTTTTTATTTCTGTTCAAAACTTGCGCGCAACATCCATGCTATTTTCTCATGTTTGTTAATCATTTCTGTCAAAAAGTTATTGGTGCCAATATCTTCATATTCAAGACATTTCTCAGCATCCATACGCATAGAACGAATAATTGCCTCATGATCTGATAATAAATTTTTGAGCATTTCTTTGGTTGTTGGTAAAACACCGGCTTCTTCTTTTAATTGGCTGTGTTTAATAAATTCTTGCGCGGTGCCAAATGCGACAACGCCAAGTGCACGCGCGCGTTCTGCAACATCATCTGAGAAGGTGAGTTGCTTTTCATACAGATCTTTAAAAAATTCATGCATGGTGTTGAAATAAAGATCGCGCACATTCCAATGATAGTTGAGAGACTTTATGTAAAGTACAAATTCATCAGCAAGCAGTCTGTTAAGAAGTGCACCTACTTGTTCACGATTTGGTAGATCGGAACCAATGTTGGGTTCAATAGCAGCTTTATTTGAAGCCATGGGTTTTTCCTTATTATTAAGAGTTAATTCCTGTGAATTTTTGCCTAAGTCTATCTTAGGCGGCAACGGTTGATCAACTTTTTCTTGGGGTGCGGATTGGCGCGGGTTCATTTCTTCAGTATTCAGACAGAGCAGTGTAGTAATGGCAAATGTGCAGAGTAGTGCACATGATGAAAGTATTTTTTTCATAACAATTCCCTCTATTTTATTAAAAATATACTGAGTAAAATCTACTCAGAGAGGTTGCTGTAATGCAAGAAAATCTACTTATTGCTTGTTAATATCGTGATAGCAAAGAAGATTACCAGCCTAATTTCGGGTCAATTATTTTTTGAGAACAAGTATCGCACTCATCTTTGGCACAAGTCTTAATTTCTTCAGATTTTTCAAGATCTATAACTAAAGATATTGTTGACTCATCTGCAATAATAATAGGTGTACGTTTAGTGGCACGTTGCCTTGCAAGTAGTGCGGTAATAGATTGCTGCTCTTCAGATGCGTGAGCGACAAAAATAGTGATACTAGAAAGTAAAATGAGAAATAATGGTATATGCATGATATCTCGAGAAAATAAAAAATAAGTAATCAGAGAGTTTTGTGATTATAGATATATTTTAATAGGGTGGTTTGAGAAGTAAAGATTGGGCTTGTCAGCAGGGCAACCTTCGTTTAATCAATGGGAATTCCATATTGGCGTAGACTGGCCGCGCCAACCGTAGTTTGCCGAGCTGGAAGGCCCGGATAAACGAAGGTTGGAGGAGAGAGGGGGATTCGAACCCCCGATACCGCTCTCACGGTATAACGGTTTTCAAGACCGCCGCAATCAACCGCTCTGCCATCTCTCCAATCTTTTATATGTCAAAAAATATTAGGCTCATTTAAAAAATGGCCCCGCTAATCCGTCTTCGCTCTTTGAGCTGCGCCGGACATTGTCGTAGCCCTTGCGAAGTTGGCTGCGCCATGCGTAGTTTGCCGAGTCTGAAGACCCGGATAAACGAAGCATGGTGCGCCTATCAGGAGTCGAACCTGAAACCTTCAGATCCGTAGTCTGACGCTCTATCCAATTGAGCTATAGGCGCATATATTTCAATTTCAATGAATTTTTGTGTTAAATAGTGTGCACTAATTTTGCTTTTTATACAAGCATGACATTATTGAATATTACGCATAATAAGCTGATTTTTTGCTTAATAGGCATACTGATAATGATTTTTACTGATCCAGTCCAGGCTTCGTTCTTACTTCGAAGTAAAACCTCAGGAAGTGTTAAACTACGTCCCTCGTCGCCTAAAGGCTATGCCGGACGCAGCCGGACAGTCTACGCTACTGTGGTATCAAATTTTCCTACAGTGGCGCTAGCCAGGCGTAGCTTGCCAAGCAGCGCGGAGCGCAGCATGGATAAGCGTAGACTGGCGGAGAGAGAGGGATTCGAACCCTCGCGCCCGGAATTACCCAGACTCTTGCTTAGCAGGCAAGCGCTTTAAGCCACTCAGCCATCTCTCCATAAGCATTTCAATAAGCACAAAAGCAACTCATTAAGTGTAAAGTATACCGTATTTAATGCAATACTATTGTTTCAAAAATTTTAAGATATTGTAGCCCATTTTTAAATGTATGTATACTTTATAGACACGTTTTTAATAATTTATACCGTCTAGGTGAGTGTTTTTAATGATTGTTGAGATAAAAGTAGTGCCCAATGCGGGTAAAAATCTTTGGAAGCTTGATAAAGCAGATCGGTTGACCTGCTATTTAAAGAGCGCGCCTGAGCGTGGGCTTGCCAATCACGAATTAATTGGTTTGTTGTCCAAGGCATTAAAAGTACCCAAATCTGACGTTCGTATTGTAACGGGTCAGACGGCACGACTTAAGCGGGTAGAAATTACAGGTATTACTCTTACCCATCCTGATTTGTTACGGGCATTGGGTATCGAGCCACAGCTTTCATTGTTTAAAGAATAGAAGCAAAAAAGGGGAGAAAAAATGCCGTATTATGCATGGCGTGGAGTAACTATAGTTGGAGATATGCGCAAGGGCAAGCTCTTTGCACGTTCTGTTGGTCATTTAGAACAACTATTGTTTGACCGTGATATTGCGCTATTACGGTCCAAACAACTTGCCGTACGAGCTGCGCATCGCATTTCACTTAACACACAAATATCATTTTTTGAATCATTAAAGCAGCTACTTTTCTCCGGCATGCGCTTGCCAGAGGCACTGCGCTTAGTGAGTGAACAGCAGCACACATCAACGGCGTTTCAAGCATCTTTGCATACCACTACGCATGATATCGAATTGGGCACTCCAATACATGAATCATTTGAAAAACATACGCGCCTTTTTGATGGTGTTACCCTGGCTATGTTGCAAATTGGACAAGAATCAGGAGCTCTCAAGCGCGCACTAGAGCTTATTGTTACACGCTTGCAACGACTAGAATCATTTAATAAAAAAATGCGTTCAGCTCTTTTTGCACCTATGATTACTTTTATATTTTTTCTGGCGAGTACGATACTCATTTTCACCGTGATTATTCCTTCATTTTCATCATTTTTAACCTCTCGAGGTGGCCAATTGCCTACCCTCACGCGCGTATTGCTTGCTGTCAGTAGCGTTATGATCAGTAGGCAGATTCTTGTGATAGGTGCTGTTGTGGTTGGAATATTATTAACACTGCGTTTGCTAGGAAGCACCGCGAGAGGACGCAAGGTTAAAGATCAATTCATACTTCGCATACCGGGCATGGCCAGCCATGCCCGCAATCAATGTTACGTGCATTTTTTTCAAACAATGGCACTGGTCATGCAACAGGGCGGTCATATTACCATGGCATTATCACTAGGACGCGCATCACTACATAATAGTTGTATACAAGGTGAGCTGTTGCTTCTGGAGCAAGAAGTACTCAGTGGCACTATGCTTGCTAAGGCAATGCGTTCATACGATACCTTTGATCAAGAAAGCTGCGCATTGGTCTTATTAGGAGAAGAAACGGGGCGACTGAGTTCTTTGCTCACTCATGCCTCGGACCATTATCAACAAAAAATAGAGAAGCAGTTTACGCTCGTCGCGCAGTTTGTGCAGCCGGTACTGCTCATTGTGCTGGGCCTTTTGGTGGGAATGTTAATATTTGCTATTTATATA
>JAKAUA010000077.1 GCA_021827875.1 bacterium
TGGTTAGAATAAATAGTCAAAATAGTGTTCAAGTAACAAGAAGTGTCACATTTAATTTGCGTGATGAAGAACAAAAAGCAGACTATGAATTCACAAAATCTTGGATTAACTTTTCATTGCAAGTAAGAATGTGGATAAGATCAATAAGAAAAGAAAATCAAATAATAAACAATAACACGACTAAAACAATGGATTGTTTTAATCCATTGTCTTATCAAGAATATTCTTTATCACAAGACATTTCTGATAATGAAACAAGGCAATTAAATTATTTAAAAGAGAAAGATGAATCAGATGCTTTAGATACAATGATTTGAATAAAAAAATCAAGATAAAACATTAATTTTCATGTTGTGAGTAAAAAAAAATAAAAGAAGTATGCATTTTTTATATTCCAACCACGAATGGTGAAGTCTTCGGCAAGTGGAGGGAATGGCGTGGTAGCCCATTTATAGGCAATAAAGTCAGGCATGAGAATAATATTTTTTAACGATTGTTCATGTTCAAAAAGAATAGTAATTTGTTGCTGGTCAAACGGATACTTATTGTAGTCAAAATGAGTATGAATTTGCAGCAGTTCTTGCCATGAGGCATCTTTTGAATGATCGTATGCTATCACATCTTCTGCCCATGTCTTATTCTCTCTGGTTGCATTCATTGCTATAAAGCTCATTTTAATATCTTTGTCGCGCTCATCATTTTTTTTGAGCCATGGATATGAATAAAGGGTGACTATTTCTCCATTAATCTTAATAGCATAAAAAAGAAAACCAATAGGAAGATAGTGCACTTCACCTTTATAAATCTGTGGATTTTGTTTTTTTTGTTGTTCAAGAAAATCAGTAACTTCTTTATCATTGGTGACCACATGAGTCTTTTGTTTAATCAATGATGACTGCATTTCTAGATACCACATAAAAACAATGCCTGCGCAGAGTAATAAAGAGCAAAATATTGAGCCTCCCCAAAGCAGAATGTGACTAATGCTGTAAGAGACGGTGATAAGGATATAAAGAGCGATCGCTATTGCGATAAAAAGAGCTAAACATATTACGACAGAATGTCGCATTTTTACTGTTTCATGAAAACTTTTTTTCTCTTGTTTGTGTGGTAATGAATCAGTTTGTTTATTGTGATAAGTAGCATGGCGTAAATCGCGATAATTGGTATACAGCGTGTATACAACAAATGCGCTGCATATACACAGGAAGGTGATGATGCCCATTAACAGATATTTTTTTATGGTACGTTGCATTGTTCACGCTCTTTTCATACTATGCTTCATTAAAAAAAACAAAGAGTTATTGCAAAAAAAATGGTGGTAACTAGTGGCCAATAGAGTAAGCGAGGTATTAAATTATTCTCATATTGAACAAAAGAATTCGGTCTATAGGCATAGAGCAAGCAATTAAGAGCTGCCATAAAAATGATCGCATACGTTATCATATAAAAGGCTTTAAAATAGGTAATGTTCGGTGTGTTAATAGCGCGTTGTAAGGTCTGATAAGAAACTAAATTTGCAAAAAAGAGACTTGAAAGCAATGCCAAAAGGCCATTGATACTGCTACGCACATTCATGAGGCGAGACAAAATAATCAAACTCGCAAAAACAATAAAGAAAATAATGAGCATGGGTAAAAGCCCCGTAATCAATGGTTCAAGAAATTTACGTTGAATCTGAATAGTATAGCTCAAGAAGGGATAGTTTTTTATCTGCCAATAATTAGGAATACCAAAATCGGTTGGATAATTGCTTAATTCATAATAAAAATAGGCATTGGTAATGGTCCAACCGGGAATTTGTATACTCTGATCAAGTTGCGGATAAGGTTTAGTTGCTACTTTATATGATTCAAAATCAGGAACTAAGAATATGTTTTTGAGTGATTGATTGTGTTCAAAAGAAATAGTAATTTGTTGCTGATCAAAAGGATATTTTGCATAATCAAAGTTGCCATTAATTTGAGTTAGTTCTTGCCAGTTTAAAATTTTCTTATTACCGCTTTCTAGTGAGTCATGTGCCCAGGTGGTATCTTTTGTTGCATTCATTACAATAAACGTTCCGGTAAGATCTTTATCTTTTTCTTTATCATAGGTGAGCCAGGGATAACTATAGAGCATTACGGTATCACCTTGCGGATGATTTTGTTTGCCTACTTCAATAGAATAAAATAAGAACCCTATAGGCACCGTATATGATTTATTCTGATAAATGTTAGGATTTTGCTGTTTGTGAACGGCAAAAAATGATTCAACATCTTTATTATTTTCTACTACATTACTTTGCATTTTAAATTTGCCCGACTGAACCTGAAAGATCCAAATCAGTACGACATTAAGACCAAGCAACATCGAAACGAACAGCACTAAAAACCATAATGACTGTCTATTGCCGGTATATGCCTTGGAGAGAAGGGCACCGAGTAACATTAAAATTACGGTAGCCAACAGAAGCCCATGCTTGACCTTTTTTTGTAAAATAATGGCAAGGCCTTGCGTTGATTGCGCTTTTGCCTGTAAAACAAATGTTTTTGTTTCGGCTGCTTTTGCTTGCGCTCGTGATGTGGCTATATAATCGTAAGTGGTATATATAAGCAATAGTGTGCACATGGCAATAATAATACCGCTTGCAATAACAATAATTTTACCTGTAATTTTTGGTATTTTCATACAATCATGAATTCCTATTTCAGAGTGCTATTTAGGCAGATGGTAACTGATCGCGTAAAAGAAAATCAATTATATTATGTAACATCTTTTAAAATGGTAGCCAGACATTGCCCTGTGAGGGTGCATAATAGCTGCTTTTTAAGAGGAGTATGATTTCAGGTTCAACTATCCAGCTTGCGATATTTATGTTGAAACATTAATGATTATTAAATGATTTTTTAAATTTGCTGTGTCTACCAAATGGCAGCAAAATCATATTATGCATCAAGAATATTTCCTTCTTTGTTGTTCACGAGCAATTTAATCCATAAATTAAGGAAATACTCTGCTCATTTAACTCTTTAAATTGTGTTGCTTTTCATAATTAGCTTCGCTTCTTCCTTATATTACTTCAACATATTTAATTTCCAAATTGCATGATTGACGTTGCGTTTGATTGTCGTATAATTATTAGTGGTTATTTTAAAACAAAATCAGTTTAAGTTAAGGAGCTATTTTGAGTAGGCATATGTTAATTGAAATGTTAGAAAATTATAAACCAGAAGCTCATGAAGAAATTCTCTTTAAAAATAGAATGATTTCTTTTATTGAAGAAAACCCGAATTGTTTTGACCGATCCTTGGAAATTGGCCATATAACTGCGTCAGCTTGGCTATTAAATCAAGATGGCTCCAAGGCATTACTTATGCATCACATGAAGCTTGATAAATGGTTTCAATTGGGAGGGCATTGTGATGGAAATTCTGATGTTTTAGCTGTTGCAATAAAGGAAGCTCAAGAAGAATCTGGAATTCTGCAAATTTCTCCTGTATCAAGAGACATTTTTGATATCGATATTCACCTCATTCCAGCGAATAAAAAAGAAAAGGAACATTATCATTATGATGTAAGATTCCTTTTACAGGTTACTAGCAATGAAGAGGTCGTACAAAACAGTGAATCAAAGGAACTTAGATGGATAGGAAAAACTCTAAACGATTTGCCTACTAAAATCCATTCTGTAGTTCGCATGTTTAATAAATGGGCATGCAATTAATCTTAATCAGGTAAACTATATGAATATCATAAAAACGTCTCTTTTTTCCGCGGCTATTTTACTTATTAATGTAAAATAAGCCAAGCTATGGGCGATACAAATAAGCTCTTATTAAAATGGTAGCCAGACATTGCCCTGGGAAGGCGCATAATAGCTGCTTTTTAAAATAATAGCGCCTCTGAAGAGTTCTTCTTCTAGCCCTTTAGGAATAGGGGGGAAGCGATCGCTTGCCTCTTGGTAAATTTTCATCACGCAACGGTCTACTAATGGATAGCCGCTTGTGTTTTTTATATACAATGTTTTAAAATTGCCTTTGCGCGCCATTTCTACATATAACTGTACAGATATATTTGCAGGAATCGCACCCATCTCATTTTTATAAATTTTGTACATATCGTTAATGATCTTATTTATTTTTGTTCTATAATGCTCAAAGCTAATTTGTTTGTCAGGTGGCAATCTATCGGGCGATCCTTGTAAAAACATATTTTCAGGCGCTGCTTCAGCAATATTCTTCTGATACATATCAGCTAAATCTGCCAATGTTAAGGGGCGACGTGCGGGTTGTGACGCTGTTTTTCTTTGCATTTGTACTGTTTTTTTCTTAACAGGTTTAGCCCTCTCTTTTTTTGGAGGAGTAAAATCTATAGGAACTTGCTCGATAATTGGTTCTGTGTTTGCTTGGAAAAGAGCTTTTTCCCGAGGCTCTTCTATAGATGCTGTTGGGTGTGCTGCAGGTGGTTCAGCGATTTCTTCCGGAATAGGTTCTGATATTTCTTCTTGCATAACAGGTTCTGTCTCTTGGGAAACAGGGGTGGGATTTGTTTGCGTTTCATCAACAGGGTCATAAAATTTAATGGGCGCAGGCAAGCGTAATGCCCAATCTTTTTTTAAATCAATAGGTTCTGATTCATTAAAAAATATATCGTTAGATTTTTTATCAAAAAGAGTGAAGAAGAATAGCAGAGCGATAAAAGCATGAAATAGGCAGACCAGAAGGAGAGCCCCATATTTTACTCTTGGTGAATAGCTTGCTTCCATACACTATGTCCTTGCTTCATTAACTCATTTTTATTTATTTTACCTTATACTAAGAGATAAAGACAATAGCAAATCAAAAAGATGATCGTGAGAGTAAAAATGAAACTATTACACCGTTCTTTTTATGAGCGTAACACCGTTGAGGTTGGGCATGATTTGATTGGCAAAATTATGGTGCGTATAGTTGATAAACATATGCTCAGCGGCATGATTGTGGAAACAGAAGCATATCAATTTGGTGATCAGGCAAGCCATGCCTATGAAAAAATAACTAAACGTAATCAGGCATTATTTGGCCCATCTGGGCATCTGTATATTTATACTCTGCATGGGCACCATTGTGTAAACCTCGTAGCGCATGATGCTGATACTAAGGCAGGGGGAGTTCTGATTCGTGCTCTTGAACCTCTGGAGGGAATAGAGTATATGCAGAAGCAACGAGGAGATGTTACTCTGCGTAACCTTACCAACGGACCGGGCAAATTGTGCCAAGCATTACAGATAACTTCAAAATTATATGGCCATGATGTGACCCATGTTGGGGAATTATATGTGGTAGAAAATAAAAAAGAGTTGCAAGGTTCTGTTATTGCGTCAAAGCGCATAGGCATATCAAAGGCACAAGACAGATTATGGCGTTTTACTTTAGAAGGTAATGAATTTGTTTCACGATAATTTATGCAACAGCTTGAAATTGCAGAAATAGATTGCGCCAAAATAATTTACTGCTTCCCGGCATAGGTGGTTTTACATATGCTTTTTTTAATAATTCTATATACACTGATGCCTGTTTGTATGCATTTATATTATTGTTTGTTACCGCATCTTTTGCTTGTGTAATCCAAGCGGCAAGCAATGTATCAAGAAGTTGTATACTTTCGCGCTCACCAATTTTGCTTGTTTCTAATTCTTTTAAAAAAGTGAGCGCATTATTACCATTCGCAGTATTAAAAAAAGCTAACAAATTATGTTGCGATAGCGTAGACGAACCATGCATAATTTCAGTCTGGCAGCGAGAACGTATGGTTGGCAAGATCGCATCAATCTGTTCTGCCAATAAAATAAAATGGTAACCGACCGGCGGCTCTTCTATTGATTTGAGCAAATTATTTGCACATAAGGCAGAGAGATTGTCTGCTTTGCTTAAGATAAAGAAAAAATGTTCTCCATCATCAAGACGATAGGCAATAGTACGGTGAATAACTTCTATTTGTTCTAGAGTATATTGTTCTTTTTCCGGTGCAAGCCACATAATAGCATGGTGCTGCTCATAATCAACTTGGCGACAGACGATGCAGCGCAAGCATCCTGCTGCGGCACAGAGAATAGAACGAAGATAATTTTTTGTTTTATGAATGAGCTGTTCTTGAGCACCAATCCATAAATAGGCAGGGGCAATAGCGGTTGTCATAATTATAGCGCGTTCCACGATGATATAATGCTTCTCTCCGCATAGTCGCTAATATGTTCCGGTGTTTGCTCGCCATCGCACCATACGGTATTGGTACGCGCGGCAAATAACTCATCAAATCCAATAATTAAACGCTCAATAAATGCTGCTTGCTCTTTTTCAAAAGAAGTAAACTCTGCATTTCTCTGAATAATGCGCTTGAATGCGGTTTGAGCCGATACTTTTACGTAAATAGTTATATCAGGAGTAATGCCATTCATGGTCCAACTATTGACCTGTGTGATCATAGTTTTATCAAGACCACGGCCGTATCCTTGATACACGAGTGATGAATCCGCCATGCGATCTGAAATAATAATCTTACCTTGCTCAAGTGCCGGGATAATAATTTGCTCAAAATGTTGGGCACGATCAGCGGCAAACAGAAGATACTCTGCTTTAGAGCAGATAGGCATCTCTTTTTTTTGTACCAATGCGCGCAAAATAGTGCCTAATTGGGTTGCGCCCGGTTCTTTGGTAAGTAATACCGGAAGACCAGCTGATGACAAGGTTGCAACAAGTGATGCGGCCAAGGTACTTTTGCCTGAGCCGTCGATTCCTTCGATAGAGACTAATAATCCTTTCTTGCGCGATACCATAGATAAAAAGTCTCCCTGATAATCTGAGTAAATATATTATTTTTTCTCATTTTTGTTGGTATAGTATACCTAAAAAATAGTGTCGTCGCGAGAGGTTTTTTTGCATGAAAAAAGTTACTATAGAACCCGGTTGTATTACCTGCGGGTTATGTGAATTTATAGCACCGGAAGTTTTTACGGTGACTGATCTTTCGCGTGTAAAGCCTGATGCACCTTTAAGTACATGCAAAGATGTTATAAAAGAAGCCGCGCAAGGCTGCCCGGTACAAGTAATAAGCTACGAAGAATAAAAAAGGAATAGAGTATTATGAAGCGCTATACATGTCTGCCGCAAGGCATATTAGATAAACATTATTCTGAGCAACAGTTATTCGACATTTTATACCAAGCATCACTTTTTGAAGGAAAACTTCTTTTTATCGGACGCTTACTAGAGCGCGCTGCATCTCTGGCACCAAACAATGTTGCCTTGATGTATAAAGAACAAACAATTTCATACCATGATTTATATGCACGAGCAGTTGCATTAAGTAAGCTATTACAAGCACGCGGCGTACAAAAAAAAGATCGCGTATTGCTCTTTTGGGAAAATGCGATTGAATTTTATGTTGCCTATTTTGCCGTGCTACAGCTTGGCGCCGTGATAGCGCCGCTTAATGTATTTTTAACCGAAGCAGAAGTGGTACATATTATTGCCGATGCACAACCGCGCCTTATGATAGTGTCTGATGAGCTTTTTGAACGCATTAAAAATAGTGCATTGCCTCCATTGGTGCGCTTGAGCGATTTTCCTGCCGCCTCTGGTTGCGCTACAGCAGATATGACAGAGGCGGCAGCCCTCCGAAGTTTGCCGAGCCAGAAGGCCCGGATAAACGAAGGACGGGCCCCTTCAGACGAACAAGAAATAACTGATTTCAAAATCACTGATTTAGAACCTGAAGAAATGGCCGCATTGCTCTACACTTCAGGTACTACCGGCTTTCCCAAAGGTGTGATGACTAGTTCTAAAAATGCGATGACCAACGTGTTACAAGGAATCGCGCGTCTAAAACTTGGCTTGGAGCATGGAGAGCGTTTATTGGGTATACTGCCATTGTTCCATAGTTTTGCACAATTTGTCTGTATATGGGGTGCTTTTTTTACCTGCTCCACCGTGATTGTGGTACCGCGCATTGAGCGCCGTTATCTATTAGAAGGATTAAAAAAACAACCAACAATGTTTTTAGGCGTGCCTGCGTTATATGGCTTGCTGCTACTACTCAGAAGAATAAATCTTGATTCAATAAAATACTTTGTATCGGGCGGCGATGCGCTACAAGATAAAATCTGCGCAGGATTTGAATTACTCTATCGTAGAAAAATTTGCAGCGGTTATGGATTAACAGAAACATCACCATTAATATCGGCGCAATTAGAAGATGAAGCTGTAAGCGCAGCGACAGTAGGAAAATTAGTTGTTGGCATTCAAGCTGAAGTGCGCGATGAGAACGGAAAGCCATTACCACAAGGGCAAATCGGTGAACTGTGGGTTAAAGGTGATAATATTATGCTTGGTTATTATAATGCACCTGAAGCTACTGATGCAGTATTAAAGAATGGATGGTTTAATACGGGCGACAACGTTTATTTTGATTCTGAAAATCGTTTGGTTATTGCCGGACGCGTTAAAGATGTGATTGCAAGCAAAGGGATAAAAATCTATCCGCAAGAGATAGAGAATGTGATCATGAGTCATCCGCAAGTGATACGTGTTGGCGTGATTGGTCGTGAAGAAAAATCAGTGGGTCAAGTGCCGGTTGCCTATGTGCAAGTGCGTGAAATTACCCCAACATTAGAAACCGAATTGCAAGAACTATGTAGTAGTCGTTTGGCGCCTTATAAAATACCAAGAGCATTCATTTGTGTGACTGATGGATTACCAATTACTGCGACAGGAAAAGTTGACAAAAAGCGGCTAAACAACATACAAAAATAGCGATTGGCTGAGTATAGTGAAAGTATGATTTTTCAACAGATTCAGAGAAAATTTGATTTTTCAAAAATCTTACCGTAGACTACTTAGCAGTAGTAGCACTGGAGAACAGAAAGCTACGAAAACAAAAAATATTTATTTTGATAACCTCCATTTCCCCTATCCATGACATTCTGTCTGGGTGGGGGTATTTTTTTACTGCTCTTCGAGCAGATATTCGATCGATATCAAAAATAAGAGATTGATCTAAAAAAATTGAGAATAGCGAAGAATAAGTCTTTTCGATGAAATATAAAAGTAATTTTTTCTCGATGCTTTATCGGCTTAATTTTTCATTAATGAGATCGTTCAGGCTGATACCTTTTCTTGCGGCTTCAAGTACAAGTTGTGCGTGAAGATCGGGTGTCATTCTCAAATTCAATTTTCCTGAAAATGTTTTTTCAGGTTTTTCACCATGTTCTTTGCACCAAGTGAGATAATCATCAATTGAATCTTTAAAAGACTTTTCAATTTCTTTCACGCTTGTTCCCTGGAAGGTTATAACGTCTTTTAAACCTATAACATCTCCATGAAAGATTTTGGCTTCATCATCATAATTAACTACGCCAATGTACCCTTTATATTTCATCATGGTTTTCTATTATATCACTTCCGATTTCTATACATTCTGATGCATCGATATCGTTTAATTCAGTTAAACGATCAATATTTACTAAATGAAGAGGAGTCCAAGAAGCAGTAATTTGTTTTGTTCTTTCATTGTATCGATATGATTTAATATGATTACCATGTTTGTCTGCAAAAACAATAAAGTATCCGGGTGCTCCCTTTCTCATGCCAAATCCAATTGAAATAGCTGGCCAATATCTTATGGCATAACTTACTGGTTTAGGCTTTGGGGCATCTGGATCCAAATTATCTTTTAATTTAAAAAAATTATCTTCTTCTCTTTTTATTTTACACAATTCATTACCATCTGCATCATAAAAAGTAGCGATATTTGCCTCCTTAGACATAGGAGTACCACCGGTACGGATATTTTTTTCAGTAGTTTTAATTATATAATAAGACGAATTTTTAATGATGGCCGCTTCCACTGTATGGTATAGGCCACATACTATAGTGAGCGATAAAATTAACGTATTAAATTTCATATAATTTCCTTTCTGGGTGGTATTTTATTTATAATAATTTTTGTTGCGCTAATAGTTTAATAATTATCAACATGTACGCCCAACCTTTTTAAATCAGCGCGTAGTTGTACTGCTGAAATAAAGAGAATAGCAACAAATCCCGCTTGTTCCGCAGCGATTACATTTTCTATTTTATCATCAATAAAAATGATTGTTTTGCTGCGATCAGGATTATACATGTTCTGATATTCAATAAAATAATTAATCTCAGGCTTTTTTGTTGATGGTGTGCCATCGGCAGAGTAAGAAACTGTTTTGCCGCCATCAAATTTTTCAAATAAAGTGCGATGTTTTTTCTTTAATCGCACAAATTCTTGGGTGCCAATATTAGAGCATACGCGTTGTGTATAACCACGTATATGTAATTCTGTAATAAGTTCTGACATGCCGGGTATAGGGGATAATTGTGCAGCAACTTTTAACGATGCCTCTGCAAGTACAGGGTCATAGGCATTAAGCACAGGGTAGCATGTTTGTGCAGTTCCACTGTTTTTCATTGCTTGTTTAATATCTCTGAATAATTGTTCTGCTTGTCCCACTTCTTGGGTAAATGCATAATTAATTTTATCACCAAGTAATCTAAAACCAAGTGCAATAGCAGAACTGCCCCCATGTTTTACTATTGCTTTGGCCATCTTGCCTTTGTTTGGCTGCATTAACACATCGTGGATATCCCAGGCGAATTCTATTTGTTGTGGCCCATGGGCAGTTAATTTTTGTTTGATTGCCCTGTCCGTCATAGCTTGCCGAGCCTGAAGGCTCGGATAAGCGAAGTCGGATGCAGGGAGCGCAAAGTGGGTCATAGTTACCATGCATAACAAAATATGAAAAAATTTCATGAATGACTCCATTTAATTTATTTCTTTAGAGTGATTTTTGTTGAGACAATCGCTTTTCAAGTTCATCGGCAGCTTTTTCAAATGCTTGTGCACGCACTAAGCAGTCTTGGTGCGGTTCGGGATTCGTATAAGAACTGATTCCAAGATAGGTTACATTACCGCAATAATTTGCTCTCGTGCCAGATGCATAAGCTCTTAATATTTTTGGATCTTTTGTATGTTTTATAACATTTTGATCGGCGTAATATTCATTTGGTATTTGTAACCAAGCAAAGGTAATTGATTCTGTCGCTGCAGTTATACCGACGGCACTAAGCCAAACAAGTGGCTTAATAATGGTGGGAGTCTTTGCAAATAGAGAAGATTTTAAAAATGTATATAATCCGGTGGATGCAGCTAGCATGCAAGATATTTCTGTGGTATTAAAAATGGGAGAATTTTTTACATGTCCTAGCTCATGGCCTATAACGCCTTTTACGTAATAATGCTGAGGATCATTTGAATTTTTAAGTGCATCATGATCAAGAGCCCCTACGCATACCACCTTTTGTGATGAACGAGTTAGAGCATAAGCATCACCATAATGTTTATTTTCTTCGCGCATGGAATAAATTTTAACATCTTGTCCATTTGCATAGGTATCTAATAACTCTTTAACAATATGCTGTGTTTCAGGAAGATTATTGAGACATTCTTCTGTTTGTTCGAGATTCTTTATGTAGCCACTATTACAAAAATATTGTAGCGCCGGAGTTGTTGTTAACAAGGCCGTAGTAGTAGCACCTAAATGCTTGGGAACAAATTTTTTCAAGCAAGTAGCAACACCGGCCATTGGATAGGCAAAGTTTGCAATTAAAGCTAGGGATAATAATAAAAGTTTTATTGATTTCATAATGTTTACCCTTTCATTTTTCTATATTTTTTCTTCTTATTATAATTTTACCAATAGAAATGATTTTTGTCGATCAATGGGTATGAGGGTTATTCCCTCAGCAAATTATCATTGATAAAATATTTCAATATGTAATAAAATAAATGAAAAGGGAAGAGTCATATTGGTAAAAAGGGGAATGTCATGAAAAAGATTATATCAGCACTGTTTTTCTGTTTTATGATGATTATCCCTACCGTACTCAATGGTTATATTTATGAGATAAAAGTATTACGTGGCTGGGATAAAAAGAACAAAAAACCCTGTTTTGTCATTGGATGCAGTGACTTTCATGATAAAACCCACAATGCCAATACCGAGCAACGTACGTATCTTACCCATTTATTCAAATCGCAAGATAAAGCAACTACCAAAATTATTTTAGAAGATCTGAGTTCACCCAATAATACCGGTGCATATGGGCATAAACAGTTTTGGCTCAATTCAAATCGAGGTATTTTGGCCAGTTTAACCAAAGATTGCAAAGCAATGGGCCTTGATGCAGATAATATTGAATATCGGTATTGTCGCGTGATTGCCCTGGGCGGTTTATTGCGCCAAATCAATCAAAGCCCTTATCAATCAGCGCCTACCAGCACCATAAAAGTATCATCCCTCATTGATGAAGTGCAGGGTATGATGAAACAAGTTTCACAATATAATGATGGTAAATCTTTGGTAGCCTGGTACAAAGAGAGTTGTACTCAAGTGCGTCGTAGTATGCAATCATTGTATATGCAATCATACGCAGCATCGAGCTGTGCCGCTTATTTTGATAAAGTGGCGCGTTATGGTAATAAATTATTGTTTTTAAAGCGATTATTAACGTTTGATAGCGCTTTGTTTGATTGTACTTTGGTGCATAACATACTCCGCGCCGTGACAAACAAATCAACCGTAGTTGCTCTGGCAGGTGGTACTCATATTGACCGTGCCTTTGAACAATTAAAATTGCAGGGATATACACAAGTATACGCGACGCCGGTATCATTTAAGCGTGATTATGATGTTGCTAATTCGCTTGGATCACCTATTATGCCCGGCGGCTATTGTGTAAAGCCGGAACCGATAAAACTTGATGTATTAAAAAATTATTTAAAATGAAAAAAGCCCCTACCATTTAGATGGTAGAGGCAATTCTTTTATCAAGATAATTTAGGCTTTTAAAGCAGCCTTATTATTACCGGTTATTGTGTTCCAAAGGTTAGCAATTCTGCTCATGAAGCCTTCGCTCTGACCCTGGATAGTTTTTAAAATAGCAACCATCTCTGTCTGAGTAGTTTCAAGATTGGTAACACGTTCTTTTAATTCTTTAACTTCTTCTTTTAATTCAGTATTCTCTTTTTCAAGAACAGCTGTTTTCTTTTGTAATTCAGGAACGGCACTATAGTTTTTGTATAATTTATATCCAACCATAAGCGCACCACCAACAGCAGTAGCAAGAGTAGTTAATGTAGCTAAGTTGATCATTCTATCAAAGTTGTTTGTTGCTTGAACTACGGGAACTACTAATAAAGATAATCCAAATAAAGTTGTAATTAATTTGTTCTTCATAATACCTCCATATTCTTAGTTATAATTCTAGAATACCAAAGGTATAAAAATTGTCAATTTGAAACAATTATGGCAATTCCACAGTTCCCATTGATTCAGTTCGCGCCGGCATTATGATTTCAGACTTATGGGTTTCTTGGTAAAATCCTTTGGTCAAATAGGCTCGCCCGGAATCCCCAAAAATCATCACGGCCAAATCCCTCCTTTTAAGGGCAGTCACTTTTTGCATCATGGCACAGGCAACTGCTCCGCTGCTTGGTCCGACCAAGAGGCCATGTCTTTGTGCCAAATTACCCAACATGGCAATACCATCATCATCTGATACCGTAAGAATTTCATCAATGACATGAGGGTTATACACAGGAGTATCAAAATCCATACCGAATGATTCAAGAATATAAGGCTTAGGATTTCCGTTAGTTGCTCGATATGAATTAACAGAATCAACCGCATACACTTTAATATCAGGATTTTGTTCTTTTAAAAAACGCCCCACACCACTGACGGTACCTGTTGTGCCGGCACCGGCAAAAAAGTGAGTGATTTTACCGTTAGTTTGCTGCCAAATTTCTGGTCCTAATAAGCTGTAATGCGCCAAGGCATTTTGTGGATTATAATATTGGTTGGGCATGAATGAGTTAGGGGTTGCTGCATGCAGCTGCAGTGCCTTACTATGATAGCTATTGGGATCATCAATTAAATCAGTTGTGGGACACATTACCACTTCGGCCCCATATGCTTTTATCGTATTAATTTTTTCTTTACTGAATTTTTCTGCAGTAGTAATAATTACTTTGTATCCTTTTAACGCGCCAATCATAGCAGTGGCAATACCTTGATTACCAGAAGATGCGTCAATGAGTGTGCCACCAGGTTTTAACATGCCGCTTTTTTCTGCCTGCTCTATCATAAACAACGCAGAGCGATCTTTTACACTCCCGCCGGGATTTAGATATTCAAGTTTTGCATAAATAGTGCCTTGACAGTCAAATTTTACTTGTACGAGTGGCGTATTGCCAATTGCTTGAAGAAGGTTGTTATACATCATAATGAAAAATTCCTCACCTATAATTTTTTTGCTTATTCAGATTCAAATGTAAATCAATTTTGTAGATATGTCATGAATTGATTTAGTAGATTTGTGTATGTCGATAGTTAGCATGTTTTTGTTACGTAATAAAACATTTAAAATTGTAACAGCATTATCTGTGAGGGTGCTCATGAAATATATCATCTATACTATGATAAGCATGTCAGTAATTGTTTGTTGGAGTGCCGAAGATCAAAAAAGAGGTATTATACATTATCCGTCACTCGTTACTTTTGCCCATGAACAAGGCATCGTGAGTGAACAATTTGATTTATCGCATGAAGATGTTACTCAAATGGAAAGTATCGCCGATCTTATTGATACACAGCACGCAAAAAATTTAGCTTTTATTACTGCGCGCCTACTAACTACCACAGGAAGCAATAAGACGGTTTCATATGTTGGGGCGAATGGTCTGCATAGATTGTGGTGGTTCAAAGGGCATCTTTATCCCGAAAATAAGAGCGACGACGGCGAAAATGAATTAGTGTATAACAGATTTCCTTCTTTTGAAATTGATCCTAGCAGCAAAATGATGGTACGTGGAGAGGTGCCTTACTTCATAGCAAAACATGGCGGTGATGATGCGGCAGATGATAACAATACTATTAATTTTTATTACATAGGATCGAGCCGTGATTTGATAAGCAAAGATATAAGAGGGCATTATTTACGTGCACTTTTAATGGCTCATTATGGAGCAAGTCATGAAAATACTGCGCGTCAAGCGGCATGTCATTTTTTGACACAAGTATATCAAGGAAAAGAATTAATTCCTGATGTAAAGGTTGATAGACAATTGGCACAGTATTATGAGACACAATCCAATAAAGATCTTGTACCTGTTAATCTACCGGCGACGCCAGGAATTTGGAATAAATTTTCTCAAGTATTTGCTGGCCTTACGCGCAATTAATAGATTTTTTTAATACAGATATACCATGGTTACTGCCCAAACTACGCCCAAGATAAATGGCCAATAAAGTAATTTAGTAATAATATTGCGATCATAGCGAATGAGCGGCACATTCATTTTAAACATGTGAATGCAGGTGGTAATCAAAATTAAAATAATCGTTAAGTAGAGAGTAAAATAGAAGATTTCGAAATAAACAAACTCGTGAGAAGCTATTTTACTTCTAAATTGAATTTGTGCAAATACTGCGCTAAAAAATGCGGTGGCACATGTTCCTAAAATAAACTCAAATTTCTTTTCTGAGAAATAAGTAAGCAGTAATACAAATAAAATTACAGCAATCACACACAATGCAAGCAAGTCGGTCAAAATAGTGTCTAATAAATAGCGTTGTGCCACTACGTTAAGACGCATCTCGGGCATTTGTTCAAAAGGTGCTTCAGCATAGATACCAAAAGGTCCATAACTATAAAGACCAAAGTTGGTTAAATAATGTTCTATTTCATAATCAAAATAACTTTTAAGTAGATGCCATCCGCTAAGCTTCGCGTCTTGGCCTATGCCGGGCAAGGTGGCGGGATTAATAACTTTATACGCATCAAGATCTGGCACGAGCATCATATTTTTTTCAAAATCTTTGTGTCTCAATTGAACTTTTATATTTTTTATATCAAAAGGAAAAGCATTATAGCTTAAATTCTGATTAATCTGTGCTTGCACTTGCCAAATGATGGTCTCAGCCCTTTCACGCTTAGTTCTGCTTAGTTCTGTAATAGTAGTTTTATGCGTGGCTTGTGGCAAAATAAAGCCGCGCTCTGCGCCATCATGCACACCATCAAAATAGCGTTGCCAGACGAATCCGACAAATTCGAGCTGATCATTTCCGGTAAATTGCATATCATTAATAATAATGCCGGTAGGCACATAATTTTTATTTTTATAGCGGTAAGTTAATAATGCATTTAAGTCATCACTATTTTTCTTTGTTATATCTTTTTGTTCGCCGGTGTGCACATTTTCAAATTGCTTTAGAAATGTATACAGCCCTGCTTTATTTTCTACCGCCAAATCGTGTTTATCCATATGAGGAAACTGTATGGACAATATCCATGCGCTAGCAATGCCCAATAAAAACAGAAGACTTACAGCGCCGCTAATAATCCAGAGAAAAATATGATGCGGATGTTTATATAAAGGGGGCAATAACAATAATGTGCACAGTAATACAAAAATAAAGCTTATGATAATCAATAAAAGATGATGGCGTAAAAAGTCGCCGGCTAATGGCAATTCACGCTTATCAACAACACCGGCTAATAACCATCCGGTTGCATTTACTTTGTTAAAGAAGAGCCATGATGCATCGCCGGTCATTTCGTTATGATAACGAGTAAAAGCGGAGCCGGAGTGTTCAGCTTTTACTGCTGCTTTGGCAACGGAAGGCTGTTTTACTTGCTGCGCAAGGTCAACAATATTCTTTTTTGTGCGCACCAAAAAATGTGCGGGATGAGTCAGGATGGTACCTTTTTGATCGAGTAAAAAGCGGTAGCCGGTACTATCGGTATATAGGGTAGAAAGCACATGGCGAATATGCGCCATTGAGACCGTGGCAAAAGCAAGTCCTATCAATTGATGAGTTTTTTGATCGTGTACAGGTGCCACAGTATAAAAGATAGGTTGATTAGTTTTTTCATCAAAAAACAGACCGGAAGTTTCTTTGTTTTCAGCAATTGTTTGTTGATACCACGTCTCTTGCATAATCGATTGCGGTAAATCCTGCATGCTTTGCGTATCTTCTTGCTCACCATAATAGGGGGCATACCAGGGTTGTATTATAATTAATCCCAAACCGGTCACCGCTGCCGGTTTTGTTTTAAGATAATTGGTTATTTTAGTGCGATCGATACCATTTTTCTCTATATCATCTTTGAGCGTGTGCACTAATGAGCTGAGGCTATTTATATTTTCAGAAAGATAGTCTGCAATAACTTTATTTTTTTGACTCGCTTGCTCATACGCAGTTTGTTTAAGCTGATGACGTATTCTTAAAAAGTTAAACGTAAAGAGAAGAAAAAAACAAAATCCAATAATACCGGCAATCGTGATGATTGTTTTAATGACACCATGGTGTTCTTTATGAATACGTGCTTCAGTTACCATAGACAAGAGCTCCTTTTTTTAATGCCATGTTCAAGCATTTAAATTGCATGTCATGGCAATTTGTTTTCGTAAGTTTTCTTTTTTCAAAAGAATAACGAAAGGGCTTCATCTTTCGTTATCTAAAAAAATATATCAAAATTGCAATCAAGAATGCATAGATTGCACCGGTATCAACCATTCCTTGGCCAAACATACTCACGCGGGATAAAGTAGAATGGTTTTCGGGAACGAGTGCTATTTCTTTGCATGCAGCGCCCGCTATACGTCCGGAGCTGAACCCCGGGCCAAAAGTGCCAATGCCAACACACAGTGCTGCACAAAGCATAGCAATTGCACTGAGAAGATTGTCACCCACACTTGTACTGAGCAGAATCAAAGAAAGCAACAATGCAAATAAAATAGGTGTTTCTATAATTGCTTGGCTAATAAAAGTAAAAGATAATAATTTTTGATACGCCTGGCGATTTACGCCAACGCTTTCGCAGGCAATTTTAGCAAAGTTAGCTACGCCCAACGCTGGTCCAATACTGCCAATGCCAATGCACAAACCACCTGCCAATAAACGCAGAGCATCAGCTAATGTTGTTGCAGAGGCAACTTGCGCTTTAATAAATATCGCGATAATGAAGCCAAAAACAATAGGTGTTTGAATAATAGATTGGCTCAACAGCATAAAGCGTAAAATTTGTTGTTCAAAAAAGGGTTGACGCGCAAGCGAGCGACACGCACGACTTGCCGGAAAATAAGAGGCAAATCCTATTACTAGTCCAGTTGTGGCTAATGCAGCAGCAATACCCAAATAGGCAATGCCGGTATACAAAGTGATTGGTGCAGAGCCGAACATAAGCAACATTGCCATGGTAAGGCCAGAAATCGCAGCAAACTCAAGCATCGCCATACCTACTACAGACATGCGCAGTATAGATGAGGAAACCTGTGGTTGTATATGCATTGCACGTAATGCATCAATACCTATAAGGCCTTGTCCAAGTCCAACGCCGATGGCGCTCACACATACTAATAATGCGATAGCAATGTAATGAAAAAATTCTCCCCAAGGGATCACGGTACATCTCCTATCTGCATATTTTCTTCCTCTTGATGTTCTACTGCAATGGCAAGATACGTTAATGAAAGCATAGCAAATACAAATGCTTGTAATAATCCTTCAAAGACCACAAAGAAGAGGGTAATTCCTAATCCCACTCCTAAAAGGCTTGTTTCCCAGATGATCGAGCCTTTAATAAACGAGAGGTAGAGTCGTGCAATGACCGAGCCGCCAAAAATGTTACCAAACAGACGGAAAGATAATGAGATAATAGATGAAAGTTTACCAATAACATGAAGCGGAAACATTACAAAAAGTGGTGCAAAATATTCTTTTATATAAGCAAAAATACCATGTGCGCGTATGGCATACCATTGTGTGTAAAAAAATGAAAGTAGGCCCATCGCAAGCGTGGTATTAATATCAGCCGTGGGCTCTTCTG
>JAKAUA010000068.1 GCA_021827875.1 bacterium
TTAGAAAAAATCAATAACAGGCCTCGTAAATCTTTAGGTTATGCAACTCCTAAAGAGATCTTTTTTGGACTAATTAATGGTAATAATTTAGAATATCAAAATGTTGCACTTATTAGTTGAATCTACGATTCATGAAAAAACCCTTTATTTAAAATATTTTCATCTACTATTCTCAGTGTACCCCTCTCAATTAAATGTCAATCTGAATTATGCCAATATCCCATTTTCCCTTACTCCGCATATCTAATAGGGAGAAAAATGAGCCATAACGCTTGCTGGTCAATTTATAAAAAAATAGTATTCTAAAGTTATTCCTTTTTATATGATCAAAATTTTGAAACAAAAATAGAGATGACACGAGCCCTGGGAGCTTATAGCAATGAATCGAATCAAAACAAGCAGAGACATCTTGACAGTACTCTTCCTTATTCTCTGCTGCACCGCTGTTTATGCAGATGAAACAAATCAAGATATCAATAATACCGTAGTTGAAAAAGTATATAATGATGAAGTCGCGATCAACACACCTGTTGAATCGTATACATCAGATGATGCTGCCAATCAGGCCGAGCAATCTGCGACAGAAGAAGCATCGACAGACAATCAACCATCGAATGTTGACTCTTCTAATGCATCTGAAGCCTCTGAATCGACAGATGCAGAAAGTGATAATCTCAATTTGCTCAGTGAAGATGAATACGAATCGCAGGAAGCAGAGCCTGATGAAGAACAAACCTCTGCAGCACAAACTCCATCTCTTGACCCACTGACACAATTAAAAAACAGACGCATCAAAGATATTATTGTGCAAGGCAACAAGCATGTGCCTACTGCCGCAATTTTAACTCGTGTCTCGTACCATCAAGGTGATCTCTTTGACCCGACAAAAGCAAGCGAATTGATCAAACGTCTGTACAATGAATTAAAACGTTTTAGATTTATAGAAATCAAAGTTGAGCCGATTGGTGCCAATGAATTAAATCTCTACATTGTCGTAGAAGAGAAAAAAATACTCAAAGATTATCAATTCATCGGCAATACACAGATACCAACCAAAGATATTTTGAGCAAAATTCCCTTTGCACAAATGCCTGCTATTGATCCTGAAGAGCTAAAAGTATTAAGCAAAAAAATTAAAAAATTATATGCCGAAAAAGGCTACAATGCGGTTGACATTGATGCACAGATGACACTCGATAGCGAAGATAAAGCAACTGCAGTGTTTACTTTTCATGAATATCCCAAATCATTAGTGAAACGCATTCAATTTACCGGGAACAACAATGTACGCGGCAAAGCATTACGATCAGTAATATTCTCACGCGAAGATTGGTTGCTCGGTTTTCTTGACCAATCAGGCATTTATCAACCTGAGCGTATTGCCGCTGACAGACACATGATTGAGCAATATTACCAAAACCAAGGCTACATAAGTGCAAAAGTAACTGATGTGCAAGTCAAATTTGATGAATGCAACAATATCACGCTCGTATACGATATCGAAGAAGGCGAGCAATATACTATTGGAGAAGTATCTGTTGAAGGTGCCGGCGATGTCAGCGCACAAACATTACTCGATTGGATTCCATTAAAACCGGGCTGTATATATTCTCGCGATCAAGTTGTTGACTCCATTAAAATGCTTGAATATTTCTGGGGGAATCGTGGCTATATTTTTGCGTCAGTTGAGCCTTCTATTGTGCCACATGAAGATACCAAAACAGTCGATATTACCTTTACCCAAGATTTAGGATCACAAGTATATTTAAATAGAATCAATATTATCGGCAACAAAAAAACACGTGATAAAATTATTCGTCGCTCTATCCTTTTGACTGAAGGAGAACTGATTACCAACAATTGGATGGAAGAATCAAAAACCCGCATCGAAGGATTAGGATATTTTGAAGTACGTGACGGAGTTAATTGGAAGATTAACCGTCTGGGCGAAAACTTGGCCGATCTTGATATGATTGTCAAAGAAGGCAAAACAGGTCATGCTTCTATGCAGTTAGGATATGGCGGTACTGCATCGCTTTCTTCTCCTGCAGATGCTTTAACCGCAGAACTCAATGTTAATGATACTAACTTTATGGGCTTTGGTATCAGTGTAAATCTTGCCGGTCGCTTTGCCAAAGCTGAAAAAACATTCAATTTAAATATTACGCAACCATGGCTGTTTGATAAACCTATCATGGCAGCTTTTGATGCTTATCACAAACGTACTGCTTACGAAGAATTCCAGCTGACCAATGGCACTAATGAAATTAGAACAGGTGGATCATTAACCACCGGTTTTGTAAAAGTATTCCCTAAGCTCTACTTTACCGATATTTTTATGCGCTTTACCCTGGGACTTGATGGTATACAATATACCAATGTCCCGGTGGCCGCACAGCGCCAAAACCCAGATACCGGGCAATTATTTACCACTGGTCCTGATCTCTATACTGCCTTATTACAAAAAGAATTCTCTTCCGGTACACCTGCCTGGCTTGGTGTAGTGCTTGGTCAAGAAAAGAAAAATCACCCAATGCACCCAAGTCGCGGCTATGCATGGGCGGTACGCACAACAACTGCATTCCCGGTTGCCGGAGATCTGAGTTATGCAAAATTTGATTGGGACTTCCATTGGTATACGCCACTCATTGGAGAATACAATCTCGTGTTCCATTGGCACAATTATCTTGGCTTTGCCTATCCATTCAAAAATAAATTGATTCCTTTTGGTGAACTGTTCCATATTGGTGGACCTTCTAGTGTGCGCGGCTATCTGTTTGGGCAACTCAGCCCACGATTCCGTCTCGGTGGACAAAGTGACTCAGTAGGTGCGAGCAATGCATTATTTGTAAATGCTGAGCTTTTATTCCCTATTCAGCCCGATATGAGCATTAAAGGCATCTTCTTTTACGATGGTGGTACCGGATGGCACAACCCTTATGTAGATGTGTTAAATCGCAATTACTTTATTAACAACAACTTTGATTATCGCCATGCGGTGGGCGCAGGTATCCGTCTTACCAACCCAATGCCGGTTAAAATAGACGTTGGCTTTAAGCTCGATCCGCGACCAAATGAGCCTCCTTATGAAGTACACATGGGAATGAACTATGGCTGGTAAAAATTTTATTTTTACCTCCCCTATGCGGGGAGAGCAGCAAGATGGGGTCTTGTCACCCCTCTTGCATCTCGGACACTTAAGACCAAGGTCTTAAGGATTCCCTTTCTTCCGTTTCGAAATCGGCCACACGCAATTTCTAACGAAATTTCTTCGGGCCTCGCCGCGACTATTAGATTTTTTACAAAAATATTTATTAATAAATACTAGGTTATTATTGTCAGGGCTGAACTTGCTTGTCTCGCCATAGCCTTTAGGCGACGGCGGATTTCAAGATCCATCCTCTTAGCCACCGAATAGTCACGCAGCACCCATAAGGCATTGGGAGTAAAAAGCTCAGGCTTGTGAAGTATGAAATTTATAGAGATTTGCAAGCAATGAAGCTCATTATTTGAATATAATGGGGTTTTAAGGTACATTATATAGCCTTATAAAAATCCTGA
>JAKAUA010000043.1 GCA_021827875.1 bacterium
CAAACGAAGCATCAAGCAGACATGAGGATGATAGATACAGTATGCATGTAATAAAGAGATATTTTCTTACGTTGCTCTTTAGCTTCATTATGCTCATAACAGGGCTACTCAACAGTAACTGACTTTGCAAGATTGCGTGGTTTATCAATAGGTCGGTCAAGCACTAACGCCATCTGATACACAAAAAATTGCATCAATCCTATCATAGCGATGGGCTCAAGCAGTGGTGCTACATGAGGGATAATAAACACGGTATCTGCCAATGAAATTAACTCTTGCTGCCCCTCAAAAGCAAATGCTATCACGTGACCATCGCGTGCTTTTACTTCTTGCACATTTGCTACCAATTTATGATAAATAATGTGAGCCTGATGTGAAAAAACTACAACCGGTATCTGTGCATCAATAAGAGCAAGTGGCCCATGTTTTAACTCTCCGGCCGGGTAGGCTTGGGCAAAAATATAAGTTATTTCTTTTAATTTCAGGGCTGCTTCCATAGCCAATGGATAGCCAATATGACGTCCTAAGAAAATGTACTGTTTGTAGGTGGCATAATAGGGCGCAAGTTCTTGCATAATACGCAGCTTATTTTGTTCTATGCATTCTTCTAATGCCTCAGCGGCGATAAGCAAATTCTGTTCTGCTGCCTGCATATCAGACAATTCAATTAATCCTTTCTCCATCGCCAAGCGATGCGCCAACCAATAAAGAGCGGTCAATTGCGTTACAAATGCCTTAGTAGAGGCAACCGCAACTTCACATCCTGCCTGTGTAAATAAACTACCCTGCGTCTCACGCACGATCGTACTTGAAGCAACATTTGTTAATCCAATAGTATGTACGCCATATGATTGTACTACACGCAACGCTTCAAGCGTATCAGCTGTTTCTCCCGACTGTGTAATTGCAATACATAGAGTGTTGGACCGTGGAAAAAATGACATATAACGAAATTCAGAAGCAACACTTACTTGCGTAGAAATGTGGGCAATCTCTTCAAAGAAAAATTGTGCTATGCGACCGGCGAACCATGAGGTACCACAGCCAAGCAATGTTATTTTTTCTACATCTTTTACTTGTTCATTTTTTAAGCCTAGTTGCTTCCAAAGAAGGTCGGCTGATAACGCCTGTAAATGTGTTAAGGTATTTTTAATCGCCGCCTTCTGTTCATAAATCTCTTTGAGCATAAAATGCTCATGCTGCTGCTTATCTTGCTGTTCAAAAGAAAAGTCTAAAGAAGATGTCGCAATAGACAATGATTGTCCATTAAATGAATAAAGCGCAATACCAGAAGGCGAAAGTAATGCAAAACTTTCATCCGGCATAAATAGAACATCTCTTGTTTTATCGATAAATGCCAGCGGATCAGACGAAACAAATAGTTCATCTTTACCAACGCCAACACATAAAGGCGATCTTTTTCGTGCGACAATCATAGTGTTAGTATATTGTTCTAAAATAATGGCAAATGCATAGGCACCCTGCAAACGAGAAAAAATTTCAGAACAAAGCTCTATGCTAAGATCACGCCGCCCAAGCTCTTGCTCAAAAAGATGTGCAACAACCTCTGTATCAGTTTCTGAATGAAAGACATGGCCGGCTGCTCGCAATTCTTCACGCAATTCTTGATGATTTTCAATAATACCATTATGAATGAGGGCAATATTTTTTTCACAGTCAAAGTGCGGGTGAGCATTATCTGCTGAAAACCCGCCGTGCGTTGCCCAGCGTGTATGGCCAAGACTTACGTAGCCATCGATAGATTGTTGATTAAGCTTATCTTTGAGATGTTGTAAATCGCCCGATGCCTTACTATAGACAATATGATTGCTTTGAGGATCAAGACAGGCGAAACCGGCAGAGTCATACCCCCTATACTCCAGACGAGAAAGACCTTCCATTACCAATTGTCTGCTGTACTGTTTACCAATGTAACCAAATACACTACACACAAACACACCTCTAATCTTTTAAGTAGTACTGCCCTCGTAAACGAATTTCTAGTATATACAGAAATTGAGAAGCTGTCCTAGAAAAAAGCTGAGCATGCTGAGCAGGACTTACTCGAAAGAGAATATAAAGCCATTCCGGACTTTAGGCATGAAAAAAGCCAGGTACAAGACCTGGCTTTTTCTAATCTCTTTAAACAGATAATCTGTAGAAAAAGGACAAGATTAACGTTTAACGAATTGGAACTTACGACGAGCTGCTTTTTGACCGTATTTTTTACGTTCTTTAACGCGAGCATCAACAGTCAACATCTTTTCAGCACGGAGCGTAGAACGAATAGTACCGTCCGCTTCTACCATTGCACGAGCAATGCCAAGTTTAACTGCACCGGCTTGGGCAATCTTACCGCCGCCATACACATTGATATCCACATCAAGATCTTTGCTTGCTGGAATCAAGACGAAAGGAGCAGATGCTTCCATACGAGCAACATCGGTATCAAAGTACTCTGTATAGTTTTTGCCGTTTACCACGATATTGCCGGAGCCATTTTTAAGCCATACGCGAGCAATAGCTGCTTTGCGACGACCAACGCCATGAGCAATAGGGGCTGTTTTAGCAGATTTAAGAGTTTTTAAAGATTTAGGAGCAGCTTTTGTTGATGAGCTTGCTACCTTTTTTGTCTTTGCAGGTGCAACCATGTATTTAAAACCTTAGATTGTGGTTCGGATAAATTTTTTTTAACCTCTTTGTCTTTCCAAGAGTATCGAAACAGGAAAAAATGTCAAAGCATATACACACTTTTTTATCATTTTACCCAGGAAATACCCTCAATTCTTTACCCACCCGCCGCCGCCTTTCAGGCTATGGCGTGACAAGTTTGCCATTAATAGAGCTATCAAGTTTAGCTTAACGGGGTAATTAAACGCCTTTTGAAGCCCTTAAACACCAATCACCAAGCCCTAGCTCCTCATTCTGTGTACCAGTGGCAGTCTCGACATTGTGCGATGGCATATTAGGGCCAAGATCATCAACAGTCGGACCGGTCATACGGTCCGCTATCAATGCTGCGGCAGCAAGAGCTCCCAGTGCAAGTACGTAAAAAGGCACACGAGAATCTTTAGGCTCGCAACACCCTGTTACAGGCATTCCGGCAAAAAAGAATAATAAGAACAAACATAGAAGGTTTTTCTTTTTCATAGGTTCCTCATTAGTGTATTGGCCCCGCCCGTCTACGCCTAAGGGCTTCTTCGGGCTTACGCCTGTCATCGCCTTTGGCTAAGTCATATCGCACCCGCGAAGCGGGTGGCTTGACGGCTGTGAGCAGTCCCAAGGACTGCCATTTGTTTAAACTTTAATTATCTCATTAAAAACTGCCGGATTCTTCCGATCCAACCATATCTAACTGTGTTTGATGCTTGATATATGCCTTTATTTGATCGGCATTAAATCCTACCGTTGATACCGCATATCCTCGAGCCCAAAATCTTTCTCCGTTAAAATTCTTTTGACGACCACTAAATTGCCTTGCTACTGCTATCGCACTTTTCCTCTTTTATATATCCTATCACCTCTGATACAGAATATTTCGGCGGAATGCTTATCATCATATGCACATGATCTTGCACCATATGTCCTTCCAATATTTTACACTCTCTTTGTGCTGCCAATTCGTGAAACACTGGTCCCAAATATGCCCTTATTTTTCCATACAAAATTTTCCTGCGAAACTTTGGTACAAACACGACATGGTATTTGCAAACCCATTTTGAATGGCTTAAACTTTCATATGAAGATGTTGTTGTCATTTCTATAATCCTTTTGCCGTCAAGCTTTTGGATTATAGCTCAATGACATCTTCTTCACACTAAATCCGTGTGCCAAGCATTGAAAGTCTCACTAGTCAAACTAGTGGATTACCTATCTTTCATTCAGGCTTCGCCGACGTCTCCGCCTTTGTAGTACTAAATCTTCCTATAGTGGCGCTAGCCAGACGAAGCTCGCCGAGCACGCGTAGCGGCCCGGATGAGCGGAGACTGGAGCCGATGATCGGATTTGAACCGACGACCTACTGATTACGAATCAGTTGCTCTACCAGCTGAGCTACATCGGCGATGGATTTTTTAAGGCTCATTAAATACTATCGTGATGGGTATTTTCAAACGCCTCTTGGCACGCCAGACAGCGTGTTGCATTAGGGAAAGATTTCAATCGCTTTTCTAAAATCGGGTTGTCGCAATCTACACAGATTCCGTACGTCCCATCTTTTATCATATCAAGCGCTTTTATAATCCTGTTGTATTCCTCAAGCTTCGCATCATGAAACGAACTCTTAAGGCTTTCCATAACAGAGGTCAATGCTTGGTCCCCTGCATCTTGTACTTGATCGTCAGAGAATTTGTCTTGATACAAGGTGGTCATTTCTTGTTCCAATTCTTGTTTTCTTGCTAAAAGCTCTGCTTTCACCTTTTCAAGGTTAGCTACTCTTGCGTCCTTTTTTGCTTCACTCACTATTTTTTCCTTCTCTCTTGAAAAAAATATTTCAATAAATCTGCTGCTTCAGTTGCACATACTCCTGATACAACTTTCACAATATCATTCTTGTATAACTGATAGGCCATGTTCTTGTCAAGCTGATAGCCAAAAATAGGCGATTCTGCTCCAAAAACAACTCCCTCAAGCCGACTTAGCACACTCATGCTCATGCACATTGCGCATGGTTCCAGTGTTACATATAACCAACAGTCCTGCAGTCGCCAATCGCCTCTAACTTTTGCTGCCTGCTCAAGCGCAATAATTTCTGCATGAGCGCGTTGGGTATGCTCGCCTTCAACTCTGTTATATCCCATGCTAACAACACCACCTTGAGCATCAACGACTACCGCGCCAATAGGTACTTCGTTTTCTGCAAAAGCCAATCGCGCTTGCTCAAGAGCTTGCGTCATAAATAGTATGTCTTTTTCTGATCCAAAACGGCTTGTCATAATAAGGTTTTTTATTGTATTTTGGCTATTTTTACTTGAGTGGAAAAATTGTTGTCTTAAGGTATACTGTAAGTATAAGCTACTTAGGTAGTTTTTTCTACACACGAAAATATTTTATTAGCGCTAAAAAATCATGCATGTTCAGGAGTATCAGTATGGCCAATAATTCCTCATCTTCCGGTAGCGATTACAAAGCGACGTCTATACGGGTTATAGAAGGTCTCGAAGCGGTTCGTAAGCGCCCGGCTATGTATATCGGCTCTACGGGGTCTCAAGGATTACACCACTTAGTGTACGAAATTGTCGACAACTCAGTTGACGAAGCTCTTGCAGGTTATGCTGATAATATCAAAGTTATTTTGCATACTGACGGCTCATGCTCAGTAGAAGATAATGGTCGCGGTATTCCTACCGACATTCACCCTACCGAAGGTATCTCGGCTGCCGAAGTTGTGTTAACCAAGCTGCATGCCGGTGGTAAGTTTGATAAAGATTCTTACAAATATTCCGGCGGTCTTCATGGCGTTGGTGTCTCTGTTGTAAACGCGCTATCCAAACGACTTGATTTAACTATTTTCAAAGACGGCTATATTCACACTCAAACGTATGAGCGTGGCAAACCTCTTGCGCCACTCGCACAACAAGGTGAAACAAAAAAACGTGGTACCATAGTACGCTTCTGGCCGGATGAAGAAATATTCCAAGAAACAGTGCATTTCAATTTTGAAACATTGTCTTCTCGTTTGCGCGAATTAGCATTCCTAAACAAAAAATTACGTATTTCTATCACTGAAGAAAGCAGCGCAAAAAACCATGAGTTCTATTTTGAAGGTGGTATTAAATCATTTGTTGAGCACATCAACAGCAAAAAAAATCCACTCTTCAATGAAATTCTCTACCTGGACAACGATGATGGCACCTATGTGCTTGAAATTGCTATGCAATATAACGAAGGCTACGGCGAACAGCTCTTCTCGTTTGTTAACAACATTAACACTGTAGAAGGCGGAACACACGTTTCTGGCTTCCGTTCTGCATTGACCAAAATTTGTAATAAAAAAGGTCAAGAAATTAACATGCTCAAGGGCGGCATCCTATTCTCAAGCGAAGATACACGCGAGGGATTGGTTGCTGTGATTAGTATGAAGGTGCCGGAGCCTCAATTTGAAGGTCAAACTAAAACAAAACTTGGTAACAGTGACGTTAAAGGTATTGTTGACTCATTGGCATTTGCTTGGCTTGATACCTTCTTTGAAGAAAATCCCGGCATTGCACGCAAAATTTTGCAAAAAGCTGAAATTGCTATGCATGCACGCGAAGCTGCCAAAAAAGCGCGCGATTTAACTCGTCGCAAAACAGTGCTCGAATCAATGATTCTTCCCGGTAAACTTGCCGACTGTTCTAACGAAAGCCCTGCCGAATCAGAACTATTCATAGTTGAGGGTGACTCTGCAGGTGGATCAGCAAAACAAGGACGCGATCGCCACTCACAAGCTATTTTGCCGTTGAAAGGTAAAATTCTTAACGTTGAAAAAGCACGCTTGGATAAAATTCTGTCCAATGATGAAATTAAAGCACTTATCGCTGCTATTGGCTGCGGTATTGGCGAACAAGATTTTGATGCTAACAAAGCACGATATCATAAAATTATTCTCATGACTGATGCTGACGTTGATGGTGCACACATTAGAACATTGTTGCTTACCTTCTTTTTCAGATACATGAAGCCTTTGATAGAAAAAGGCTATCTCTACATTGCACAACCGCCATTGTATAAAGCAAAAATCGGCAAGAAAGAACAATATCTCAAAGACGAAAAATCATTAAAGCAGTTCCTCTTTGATTGGGCACAGGATCATACCGAATTGACTATTAAAGGCAAAGCTGTTGATGTCACACTGTGGAAAGAGCTATTGCATCAGATCATGGTGTATGATGAATTGGTGGAAAAAGCATCATTCGCATTCAGAATGTCATACGATCATTGCCATCGCTTGCTTGCCAGCTTGTACAAGCAGCCATGGCATGTTGATGAAGGTATTCCGGCATTGCTAGAAAACCTCAAGAGACAGTTTAAGCAATATACAATTTATCTTGATCAAGAGAGCGAAAATCCTGAAGAAATTGACCAAGTACCATTCAAACAGTTTATTATCTTTAAGTTACTCAATCGTCAATGGCGCGTGCGTACTGATTTCTTTAGTTCTCCAGAAGTTGCAAATCTTCTCTTGCAATTAAAGCCGCTTGATATGTTAATTCATGATGAATGGACGTTGCAAATAACAGGTAAAGATCGCTTATTGGCTGGCCAAGGAGTATTTGCTTTGATCAATGGTATTAATGCAATAAGCAAACCATACATGAACATCCAACGCTATAAAGGACTTGGAGAAATGAACCCTGAACAGCTGTGGGAAACATCTATGGACAGCAGTTCACGCGTATTGCTCAAAGTGACCATTGCAGACGCGCTTGAGGCAGACAACTGGTTTACCACTTTAATGGGCGATGATGTGAGTGGCAGAAAACAGTATATTGAAGATTTCGGACATTTTGTTAAGAACCTAGATATATAAAACGATGCGCCCTTTTACATAAAAGGGCGCGAATCATTATTAAAGGGTCAGCGTATGAAAAATCTATTGATATTAGTTTCTCTATGTGTTGGATATATTGCACATGCTATGGATGGAGATGTATCAAAGAGTAAAATAATATTGCCCGATGCTCAAACATTAACGGCATCTTTTGATGCGTGTCCAAAAACGTATGACACCTTTGTCAAAAGAATTAAACCAAAAGTCATTGAAGATTTAGCTGGAAAAACAATAGTTCCTTCTGCTCTAGGTGAATATTGTGCAAAGGTGGCTAATGCATATACTCGCAACATTCCCGAATTAAGGGAGATAAGTGTAGCTATAAATAAAGGCCTATTAACAAGAGTAGTGTTACGCAATAATCCCGATCTACTTGCCCACCTCCGAATTCATGGAATGTAATATTTAAGATCATAAAAAAGAGATAATCTTATGAAAAAGCTATTAATGTTATTTTCTTTGTTGATAACAAGTATAACGTTTAACATACAGGCAGGTAACGGTCCATCAACACCTGCGCTGATTAAGTCAAATAAGACTAAACCTTCTAGCCCGATCCAAAAATTTCTCAGCCTTTTTGCGTGCGCTGCACCAGAAAAAGAGATTACAAAGATTCATTATCCTTCTAATGTCAAAGTCGAAGAGACGGATATAACGCTTGCTCCGGAGGATATAGATTATGATTTGCTTGGTTCATCTGCCGTCGCGGGAGAAAAAGGGGTTACCGCGATCCATCATCCCCCTGCTGTGCAAAAAGAAATTAGTGAACAACCTATTGAAGATAAAAATATCACTGCTTTATTAGACTCATTTGAGGCTAGATCGTGCGACGGCAACAAGCATTTGTCATCAGAAAAAGCACCTACAGTGATTGTAATAATTGAAAAATATCATGTAGAAATTGAAAAGGCTTCTGAGAAAAAGCCTAGTATGCAACCAAAAAAGCGACGAGTATAAAAGGAGAACATTTTATGAAACAACTATTAATGTTAATCTCTTTGTTTACCGCTGGCATAAATGCAATGGATGATACTGAGAAAAATACAAAGCGTTGTTGTGGTCTCTTCGCTTACTTTAAGAAATGTTCTTCTAAAAAACCTGAACGAAGATGTATTTTAGCCAGAAATAAAGAAGAATATATTAGAATGTCTGACGATCCTGCCTTTAAGGATGATACTGTGATAATGGATTTCTTAGCGCATCTTATAAAAATACCTCATGAACCTGTACAGGGCACGATCTGTGAAACACTATATTCTCGGAATGAATAATATTTTATATTCGGATTTTCTATGAACAAACTATTAATGTTGATTATTTTATTTGCCACAAGCACACATGCAATGAATAACAATGAATTCGGATTAATAAAATTGCCCAATGCTGCAACATTAACTAAATGTTTGAATGATGGCGGCTTTGGTGAATTGGTTGAAAAAACAAGCATCATTCAATCATTAGCCGATCAGAAAAAATCTCCTGAGGATATTGATATTATTATTGGTGCAGTACGCTCTGAATATATAAAGAAAATGAATCTAACTGGTATCATTGGATTTTTATCAGTAAAAACCAAGCAAGTATGCGCATTAGTGTTGGATGGAGAACCTGAACCAGTAAGCAAATTGATTTTGCGATGTGATCCTTCAGAAGAAGAATCAACGTTAGATTTAACTGACGAGGAATTAGTCAAATTTGAAAAAGTCATTGCCAATTTACAACTACCTCATGATTAAATCATGGAAACAGAAAGGTATTCATGAAAAAATTATTAATATCGCTATCTTTATTTATCTCATGCAGTACAAATGCAATGGATAACAATGATGATCTTGGATTAATAAAACTACCTGATGCCGCAACATTAACAGCTCGCCTGAATGAGGGTGGCTTTAGTGATTTGGTTACAAAAACAGAAATAATTAACTTATTAGCTGAGCAGAAAAAATCATTCGAAAATGTTAATACCATTATTGATATTGCACGTCGCGAATATTTAGTAAAAATAACAGAGACAAATGCATCGACAACTACTAGTACAAAATCAATGTGTGAGTTGATTTTGAGTGCAAAGACAGAATCATTGAGCAAACTAATTTTGCAAGATTCTGAAAGATCATCTGCAATGATCGAACTCCTACAGGGGCTTGGCGAAATAATGCCATCTGTTGGGATATTTATGACGACAGAGAGTGATTCTGAGTAACATTATTTTAATTAGATACATCACAAAAAGTATTTGGAGGTTATGAAAATATGAAACGTATTCTTTTTACTATTGTTTTAACAACAATGTTGTGTTCCACATCTGCTAGCGAATCAAGACCATCTTGGTTACATATTGGTTATACCAAAACAGCGTCATTTCTTAGCGCCGCAACAAGGCGTACCGGTAGCTTTTTGACAACCTTGGCAGCTTATTTTCCACCTGTTGCACGTAAGCGTAGATTTGAACAACAGATTGCACAATTAGATATAGTCATTCTTACTTTAGACCAACAAGACAAAGACTCGCGTGCTTATTTTGAAAAAATAGAAAAAATGACCAGCACAGCGGAACAAAAAGCTTCCCCATCTAAATCGGTTAAAAAACCATTACAGCCGATCATAGTAGAAATTGCTGAAGACAATTATGATGGTAATGGCAGTTGTATGTTTAATTATTCTGCTCCAAGCGATTTGCCTGCCGCTGCATTACAACATTCATCAAAACAAGCACACCGCAAACTAAGCACTCGCGATTCATTGCGCAATATACTTGCAAAAATAAAGAAAGAAAATCCGGAAGAGCCTCGATCATCTACTTATCTTTTACCTGCACGTATTCAGGCTGCGCTGGGGTATTTGGGTGATTGCGTGCAAGAGAATGTAAATACATATCAACAAATCATTGATAGCGAGCGTATTATTAGTATTACTATCCCTTATGAAGGCATTGATACTCAAGAAAGTCAATTGATCACAAATCCCTACAAATTACAAGAGTATGTATGTCCGGCATACGGCAAATCTATGACACGCACTATTGATTATAAAGATATTCCGCTTATTTGTGGCCTTACTAAAAAAGGTAAAAGATATAAAGATGCTGAAGACTTCTTTATAAATAACCCCGAAACAGAAGGCTATAAACTCTATACTCTGCTGCGGTCTCCTAAAGAGATAGAAAAAAGAAAGCTTAATCATAAAAATGTACAAGAAACCTACGAGGAACATAAAAAGAACATACAATTTTTTGATAGAAAAAAAGCTCAGGCTTATTGCGATGAAGAGAATCATTCAGATCTTTTAAATGATTACATAATACAACAGAAAAAATTTATGGAAGAAAACCAAGAGTTCCGTAAAGGATTCTTGAAAGAAAATGGAAAGCCTCACGAAGGCTGGCTTGATATACTCACGCGAGACAAAACCGCTTTAGAACAACAGAAAAAACAATCGGAAAAACGCTGGTATTTATAGTAATTATTGCGCAATAAACCCTATTAATATACACTAATTTTATATCTATTTAATAATCTCGCACTTTAGGCACCTATGCTATGAAAAACATACACACAAAAACAATAACTATCTTTGCACTTTTACTCTCTTTAGGCATTATTTCTTCAGCTGAGGCTTTTGTATTCAAAGCTGCGCTACAAGGACTCAAAGCATGCGCCTATACTACCTTTGGTGTATTGGCACTGGATAGCTACATATATCCGGACAGCAATAGAACAGAATCATCAATGGAAAGTGTGATAAAAAGCTGTGATAAACATTACAAGAAATTTAAAAATTTTATCAATACACAACCGGAACCATCCGTTATTGTTAACAACATAGTTACCGGTACAACCAAAAGCTTAGAGACATTAAACAATACTGAAATCGCTCACGATGTGCATGAAGCAACAGGCAAAGTTGCAGAGTGGCTCAACTCTCAAAGAACAACACAATCATAAGGTTAATTTTTTAAAAATAGTCGTGCTCTTCAAACAAATTTTAGACTTTACCAATAAACATAATCTGCTCAATAAAGAAGAGTGCATTATTCTTGGCCTATCAGGTGGTCCGGATTCTGTCTTGCTGTTCCATTTCTTGGTATCACTGCACAAAGCTGGTACTATCTCTTTGATTGCCGCCCATTTAAATCATGAATGGCGGGAAACCGCTACGCGTGATGAAGAATTTTGCAGGGATTTGTGTGCAAAAGAAGAAATTACTTTTGTAAGCAAAAAACTTTCAGAACTCCCTACCTTTGCATACAATGGCTCAAAAGAAGAAGTTGCTCGCAAGACACGCCGCTTTTTCTTTGAGCAATTAGCAGAAGAATACAAAGCTGACAAAATTGCACTCGCGCATCATGCACAGGATCAACAAGAGACCTTTTTTATCCGCCTGTTACGCGGTACCAGCCTTGCCGGACTAGTCGGTATGAAGGCACAAGATGGCAGGTATATCAGGCCATTACTCGAACAAAATAAGGCCGATATTGTGCGCTACCTGGACGAGCAAGGGTTGGACTACTGCATTGATGAGACAAATGAATCTGATTCATTTTTACGCAATAGAATTAGAAAGAATGTTTTACCGGCTTTGCTCAATGTTGATACTCGTTTTGATAATTCATTCGCAACCACATTACAACGCTTGCGCGAAACAGAAGAATATCTGGAGGCACAAGCAAAACAGCATTTTGCTAGCCTAAGCACCATTAATAATGATGCTTTACTTATTGATTACAAACAACTACTTGAGCTACATCCTGTAATGCGTTATCGCTGCATTGTCCATTGGTTATGCACCGAAAAAGTGCCCTTTCCACCCAGCCAAGCCTTTTTTGATGAACTAATACGCTTTTTACAAAATACTAAAAAAGAACATCAACTTCATCATATGTGGAAGGTGATAAAAATAAACGATTATGCACGAATCATTAAAACCCAATTATGAAAAAAGTCCGGTAGTTTCACCGAGGCCCGAAGAAATTTCTTTAGAAATTGCGTGTGGCCGATGTTCGAAACGTGAGAGCTGATTCTTAAGACAGCAGGTCTTAAGTGCGCAAGTTGCAAGAGGGGTCGCAAAACCCCATCTTGCCGCCTCCGCCCCGCGCAGGGGTGTTATATCAACTTCAACGCCGTCGCCAGACTTTTACTCGCCTTCGCGTACCCTTCCCATGGATCACCTTTTTTTTCCAGACGTTTGAAAATAGTCTTTATGGTATAGCGTGGGGAAGTTAATTTTTTATCTGCTGCCTCATCCCAATCAATGGGTGCTGCAACCGGTGCATGGTCATGAGGACGCACACCATAGGGCGCCACTGCGGTTTGGCCAAATGCATTGCGTAAATAGTCGACAAAAATTCTTCTTCCTCGTTTTTCTTTGCGCATTTCGAGAGTTAAGATTTTTGGATATTTGTTTACTAGCTCCTGTGCAATGACACGTGCGCAGCTACGTACGGTATCAAAATCATGCAATCGCTTAATCGGTACTACCACATGCAGGCCATGTTGCCCGGTAGTTTTAATAAAGGGGACCAACTTTAAATCAGTTAAAAAATCTCTTAATAAAAAGGCCACTTTTTGCACGGTAGCAAAGGGCGCTTTATCAGGGTCTAAATCAAAAATCATAGTATCCGGCTTGTGTAACATGTCTATTTTGCTCAGCCACGTATGTGGCGTAATACAGCCATAATTAGCCAAGTATGGCATGGTTGCCTGATTGGCTCCGACAACGTAGTGCACAGTATCTTCCCGAGAAGTGGATTTGACCGCTTTGCGCTTGATCCATGAGGGGAAATAATCGGGCGCATCTTTGTGAAAAAAGCCTTCTTTGTCGATGCCTGCAGGGTAACGCAACATCACGATAAGGCGATTTTTAAGATAGGGGAACATGACCGGCGAAATCTCATGATAATAATTAATAAGATCAAGCTTGGTTATTTTATCTTTGGGAAAAAGAATTTTTTCAGGATTGGTAATGGGTACTACATACTTGCCTATTTTGAGTTCCATTCCGTCCTCCCTATCTCTTCTTTTTTAATTTGCGTCATAGTACGGTCGGTGAGAGCCGATTTTTTCTGTGTGTTTACCGGATTTTTCTTTTTGCTCGCATATTCATCATCCAGCTTAAAGAAGATCCATTGTCTGCCTTTGTCATTCGGACGATGTGTATGAATTAAAGCAAAAGCACCATGCAGCTTTTTACCATGAAGAATAACTTCTATGCGTCCCTCTTCATAGGATTGCTCCATGGAAATATCATGCTCTTCTTTTACATTTTCATAGGTACCAATGTCCCATACCATCACGGTACCACCGCCGTATTGTCCTTTGGGAATAATGCCTTCAAATTGTGCATATTCCATGGGATGATCTTCTGTTTCTACCGCGAGACGCTTAATAGCAGGATCAAGAGACGGTCCTTTTGGTATTGCCCATGATTTTAATACGCCATCCACCTCTAGACGAAAATCAAAATGAAGGTGACTTGCTGCGTGCTCTTGAATCACAAATAAGCACTGTTTTGATGCGCGTTTTTTTACTTTGCCTTCGGGCTCTGCAGTCTTTTTAAAATTACGTTTTTTATGATACGTACTCAGCTTGTCTTTGGTTGTCTTTTTACGAACCATATTTTCCTCCTGCGCGCAGACATACGTCGGAGTATTCAGCGCAAAAATAGTTATTACCATCCATACAATAGGTTGCTTCACAACACAAGCTCCATGCCATCATGGGCTACTGATGCATTCACACCACGTGCTTTGCCTAACGCTTTTACTTTTGCTGCAATAGTACGGCCATCAGCTTCGACAATTTGCGAGCCACAATGCGTAAAAATTGCACGCGGAATGCCGGCTTTTTTGCACCAGGTTAATTGCGTGGCAATTGCAGCATGGCCAAATAGGACACCATTGCGTTTGCGAATAATTGGTCGCACTAATGATGCGCCATCACCAATGTATAATTGCACGCCGCGCAATGCCCGTTCGTGTTGGGGAATAGAGACAATATCACCTGAATAAAAAATTATCGTAGAGCCAGCGGTAATACGATATCCCAATGCTGGGCAACGAATAGAATGTTCTACAAAAAAAGGTTCAACTGTTATTGAACCTACTATTATTTTTTTACCGAGCACTGCTACATGTCTTTGCTTAGGCGTAATAGGATATTTTTCCATAATGTCCCAACTAACCTGTGATGCATATACGGGGCACGGCGCACCCTCTTGCAAACCCCAGGCGTGGTCAGGATGCGCATGGGTAATAAAAATAGCATCAATGTTCTTTTTAAAGGGCATGCCAAGCCAATCAATACCACGATCAAAAAGAATCGTAGTATCTTTATATGAAAATAGTGTCGAAGTATGTCGCTTATGCAGTCGCGTCGCACTTTTTATGTAGCCACGCGTGCCTAAAAATAAAATGCGCATTTATTTTTAAATATTCGATGTTATTGCAATAATTCCTCAATTTTTTTCTGTGCGGCATCCAAAGCTTGTTGCGCTGCCGGTATCTTTGCCACACAAAGATCTTGCAATTGTTCTATTTGCTTTTTATCAGTGATCATAAGTTTCTTTAATGCATTGTCACCCTCTAAAAAAGCATCAAATACTTCTCTGGTATAATCAGTAATAAATATCAGCAAAATTTCACGCATTTTTTTACTATCATCGGACCTATCATTAAGCTTAGTCCTATAATCAGTTATTCTTTTTTTTAACTCATCCGTTGAAAGTTTTTTTATTGTTCCCGGCGCGCTATTTGGCATTAATTTTTTTTGCAAGTATGGATATACCCCATCAGGGCTAAGTGCAAGCTTTCCAAGATCATCTGCCAATTTTTTGGTATCATTGACAAATGATGGTAATGTACGTGCTAGAAGTGAATTAGCCTTTATATAAACATCATCAAGCTTGCTGCGCAGATCGTTAATAGATTGTTGATAGCGCTTTAACTGTGCTGGGGTCACTCCTTGTTTTTCCAAGGCAGCGTCTATCTGGTGCGCTTGCTTTATTAATGGTGCTGCTTCATCTGATACTTGTGTTACCGGCGAACCAAATCCAAAAAGCGCATACGACGCTTGCGTTAGCCCTATTGCGCAAATAATCAATAAACGTTTCATTGTATCTCCCCTATTTTATTATGTTTTCTATGTTCTGTTTAGCATCTGCAAGTTGGGCATTGGCATCTGCAAATTTTTGAGGATAAAGATCTTCCAGCTTCTGCTTTTGCTTCGGATTAGTTATCATCAATTTCTTTAACGCAGATAGCCCTTTTAAATAGGCATCAAATGCTTCTTTCAACATATCATTCGCAAAGAAGAATTCCATTTGACGCATTTTCCTGTCATCAGGAAATCTATTGCGATATGTCTTGATTTTGTCCATTAACTGCGCCGCAGAAAGTTTTAGTATTGATCCTTGCACACCCGTCGGCATTAATTTAGTTTGCAAATAAGGATATACATCCTCGACATCAAGATTAAGGCCTGCAAGGTTCTTGTTATATGAGTCTTTTAAAATTTCAATCCAATTGGGCTCTGCGCGCGGCTTAAGTGATGCTATTTTTGACTTAACTTCCTTAAGCTTCGCTTGAAAAGAGTCAATTTTTTTAAGATCAGGCTTCAAATCAGCAGATGTTACACTCTTTTTTTGTATTTTTCTTTCTATTCCGTTACTGAATGATGCTATGTCATTAATGAGCTGTTCGGCTTCTTTTATGGTCTTATCAACCGAAGAAGCACATATATTGGCAAATCCTACCAATACTACTAATAATAAACGCTTCATACCCATTGTCCTTTTTTTAAAGTGCATAATACGAACACAGGGTAACAATCATCGCTCACCAAACTCAACAAAAAAAGGGAACGCATTAAACGTTCCCCTTTTTGACTTTCTTAGAGAGAAAATATTTTTATTAAGCTACTTGTTCTACTGCTTGAGACACTTGCTCAACTTCAGGAGCTTGTTCTGTTACAGCTTCTGATTCAATTGCTTGTTCTGCTTGAGGAGCTTCTTCAACTTGAGATACGAACTCAGCTTGAGGCGCTTGTTCTGGCGCTACTTCGGGTTGCACTGCTTCTTGTTCGGTAGCTTGTTCGCTTGCCACATTCAGATCACATACTTCTAAAACAGTAATATTCATGGTTAAATCTTTCCATGCGAAATGCACTTGTTCACCAAGAGCAGCTTCTTGTGTGGTAGCTTCTTCTTGTGGCACCATTTCGCCTGTGTCTTTATCCATTGCTAAAGTGCATGCTTTGACAGCAACGCGATCATTATCAAGTGCAGAGATCGTCATGCTTACGAATGCTACATCATCAACTGTTACTTTAACATCCATATTATTAGGCACATATGCTTCGCCTGCTGTTTCTCTGCCATTGTAGTTAAATTTTAACTGAACTTTGCTGCCTTGTATTTTTTGTGATTTCATCATTTCTGATTTGCAATCTTCTTTGCAGCAATTTTCATCTTGTGCTTTCATGCAAGCTTCCGGGCATGGACATACCGCTTCCATAACTTCTGCTTTGGCTTCTGGCTTAACATCGCCGCAGCAACATTCTTCTGCTACTGCTGATGATACTAATGCAGATAATGCTAGTATAGACATATATTTTTTGAACATATTACTTTTCCTTCTTACAAAATAGTAGATACTGCAAACAACACTAAGAAAGTACTGTTTGCAGATTATTCCATCAAGGTGATAATGTAAAGTTTTTATCACTCATGCTCACTATTACTAGCGAATGACGCCAACACTGTCAATTGATTGTTTGGAACACCGTTGCCATCGTGATCTGCAATTGATAGTCTACCTTCACCGCCCTTGTGTAGGACCAATGTTGGTTTTATAATAGTGATAAGTTTTCCATCAGCATCTTTTTCGCTCACTTCGATAGTCAAAAGACCTTTATCATCTTCTGTTTTTTGCTCTAGTGTAACTACCAATGAATCATGCGGGAATGTCTTTGACGTATTGTCTTCTATGAGAATACAATCCTCATCAACAACAATGTTGCCATATTTTACATGTAATTGCACACCGGTGAGAGCGCAGAGGGACATACCTTGTAACAATGCAAATGCTATTCCAAACTTTTTAAACATAAATGCTCCTCTATAGTTAACCTTGTACTACAAAATTAATTAATCTGTCTTTTACAAAAACAACTTTGGCAATAGTGCCCAACTCCAACCATTTTGCAACAGCCTCTTCTGCGGCATTGCGCACATCAGCTTCTGATGCACCACGCTTGGTGGTAATATTCGCGCGCAATTTACCATTAATCTGCACTGCTATAGTAACGGTATCATCAATAGCAAATACCGGATCATAGGTTGGCCAACTAGTATCGGCAAGTTTTTTGCCAAACAACTGTTCAAGAAGTTCGCTACTCATATGCGGCGCAAGAACAGCAAGTGATACTATTAATTTCTCTAGTGAATCTGCATTAAATTGCATTTTTTGAGCGATGGCATCATTCAAAAATTCCATAAATGCTGAAATCGCGGTATTCGGTTTGTATAAATCCAAACGCTCTTGATAAGATTTTAAGAAATGATGCAAACGACGTGTTGCCGCTTCTTGTTCTTGCTGACCTGAAGTTAGCAAAGTTGTAGCATCAGTAAGATAATACCACAAACGATTTACAAAGCGCTTGATGCCGTCAATACCATTGTCTTGCCATTCACAATCAAGCTCAGGGGGCCCCATAAACATCATGTACATTCGTAGTACG
>JAKAUA010000026.1 GCA_021827875.1 bacterium
AAGAAATGTGGAATCAGGCATAGGCTTTTGTTTTTAGCAAAAATTTATGCCCTTCCATTTTTAGGAATTTGGTTAATTTTTTATTGACTTTGATCACAATCAGTGAGTGATTTCGAAGAAATTGTATCGAACCATGCGGTCTCTAAAAAATGTATGCCTACTATCTTTCGTTATATCTTTAAAATGAATCCGATAAGATTTTGTTAACAGAGCCTAATTTATTCAGATTACTTTAACCATGTATCTATAATTGTTTTAGCAAATCTTTCCAGGCGTTCAAAGTCATAACTCGCTACGAACAAATGATAATGTGATAGCGAATCTATGACGATAAATTGCAATTTTTTGCCAACTTTTAACAACGTAACGCAGTACCAATGACCGCCGCGTTGCCCACGCTCGACCTCATCTTCATTACCCATGATCCAGCTATAGTAGAAAGAATCTTGGCGAAGGCCATCAGCTAATGCCTGGCGCATTGGCTCACGATTGAATCCCCATATACTACTAGCCTCTAAACCACTACTAACAATATTTTGTGGGCTTTCTAAGAGTGCTATATGTCGCTTTTCTTCTTCATCTTGAAACTCAGATGATGTTTCGAGCAGAAATTGTACTTGTTCACTATACAAACGTTCTTTTACAAGTTCTTTCCCTTGTTCATCCTTTTGACTGCTGACTGGTGATAACTGTCCCGATTTTGGATAGTAGCATTGCTCTGCTTTTAATCTGGCTTGCGGCACATCATATAATGATTTTAATATGCCGGTATCACCAGAATGTGCATAGCGCGCCATAATTTCAGCTGCAAAAAGCGCTAAGCCTCCACAAGTATCAGCAAATATCTGTTTGCCATCTACCTTCATACTCTGGTTGATTGTGCGCAATTGATAAAACTCAAGTTGATAGCCTTTATAGGAAAAGGAAATAAAACAAGGAACATCATTCACATCACGGCTTTGTGATTGTGCATAAGTAGATCTCAAAGCATTTCCAGATAACGTATAATATAGCGGCTCACTGAATAATCCTGCAAATGGAGGACACACTTTGAGTTTTGTTAAATCTTTCAAAGGTGGTAATACATAAACTTCATTACCGGTATGACGAGATGCTCTAATTTGTAGTTCTACATCTTCATTTGGGGCTGTGTTACCTAGTGTCTCTGTTGATGAAGATGCTACCGGCTGAGTAACATCACTCTTTTTTACGCCTCTTCTGGGAATCCGTCTACCTTTTCCTGATTGCTGAGTATCTTCTTCTAGCAGCTCAAGAAACCCTTTAGAGCTAGATAATTTACTCACAGGCGATTCTTGCATAAAAGATTGTGCATTAAACAAAAGACAAGCCATAATCATATATTTTTTCATAAGGCGCTCCATTTTTTTCATTTCATATGAACTAGCACACTATGATTATTTTTATTTTTTACCGTTACTTTTTGTCAAATACTGTGCATCAACAAAATCAATTAGTTCTGTTAATCGTTTAAAATCATAACTGCCTGGCTGTAAATGATAATGCGATACTGTATCCAACACGACATACTGAACGGTATTCTTTGCTTTGAGAAGGGTAATGGTATACCAATGCTCGGCCCTTACACCTCGCTCTGTTTCGTCACCATTGCCCATAATCCATGTATAATAAAAATAGTCTCTTTTCAACCCTTCATTCAAAAGAGCTCTCATAGCATAAATTTCTTCGTTCTCTTCTTTTGTTCTGAAGTCTTCATAACCATTCCACATATATTCCGGATTGTTGATAACGGTAATTCTATTTTTATACGCGCTAAATTCTTTTACCGATAAAATAATATCGATAGAATCTTTAGTTAATTTTTTGGCACATCCAATATTTTCTATGGCTTCTTTCGCTTTATTGGTGCTATACAAATCTTCAAGAATGTCAGGATCGCCTTCTACCGCATATTTACTCATCAATATGGCATTGTGAACCGAAAGCATGGGGCATTCATTGGAAAAAATTCTTTCTCCCCCAACTACTGTTGATTGGTTGACAGTACGCAACTGCATAATCTGTACTAATCTTCCTGTTTTTGTTTTATATGATACAAAACAAGTTGGTGTCTTTGTTGTTGCGTATCTTGGCTCTATTTCTCTACCACTCAAAACATTATATAATGGCTCCGTTACTAAATCTTTAAATGGCGGGCATGCGTCGAGAAAGCCTAATACATTTTTATCAGGTATGATATGAACTTTATCATTATATAATGCTAACGATCTGTCATGACCAGTTGCTGTATTAGATCCTTGCGGGCTAGTGTGAATTGACATTAATAGAAATAACACATATATCAGATCTGATATATTTTTTTTCATAAGATGCTCCATTTTCATTTCATATAAAAAAACTATACCTCTTTATTACGGTATCAATTTTATGAGAGAAACAACAAGAGCTCGATCGTACTGTTATTCTTTGTATGAATTCATAAACTCTTTTTCTTCAGCAGAAATATGCTCACATGCCTTTTCATAATAATGTGTATTAGTTGTTCTCAGATAAGTGAGTAATTGATGCAATGTATGAGCATTATTTGCCGCAATCAAGGTGTTTACAAATCCGGTAATAAAACACAGTGCAGTATCAGCATCAACCTGCGCTTGCACAACATTTTCAACAATGCGTTGCTTGATTGTGCACAACCAACTATCGGATACATTCAGACTGTCTAATAAAATAAGGAGCTGCTCTATTTCCTGCCAATCTTTTTTTTGAGTCAAATCTGTTATAAGCAGTTCTGCATAGTACTGCGCTTTATCCTGCTGTTTTAATCTGCTATGCCATGAAATCAAATCTTTAAACTGCTTTACCGATAACTCTGCACCAATACATAATAAATGCTCATAAATCATAGTAGCTTGTGCATAACGGCCGCAGTTAATATGCAGTGTAACTGCCTCATTATATTTATCGTGTGCTGCATTATCATTGAAAAAAAATAAGATATCGCCCTCTAGTTGTTTTGCGAAGGCAGAATTATTTAAAGAATGAGCCAGAAGACGGTACATACCCAAGGCACGCTCTTTTTCTCCGCGCGCGATAACCTCAGAGAGTTTGAACCACGCAACGGTATATTTATCTGATGAAATACGCTTCATAATACAAACCTTTTTTATTCTTATATTATAGAGTCTTTGTACCTATAACATAGAATTACAATCTAGTACAATGATAAAAAAGTTATTGTATGTATAAAATAATGTGTGCAATTCTTAACTGCTTGCATGCGTGATATCTTGTTGTGTATTTTTGCGATAATAATCAGATATATTACTATATGCCTTGCCGCATGCAAGCTGCATGCATAAATGGCCATCTTGAGACTTATCAACTGTTGCACCGAATGGTTGGTAAAAATCAATTTCATTCTT